>JAFVCA010000035.1 GCA_017479705.1 Bacteroidales bacterium | reverse complement strand
AGGCCGCGCTGTCGGGCTCGCGGCCCGTGCTGTCCGCCGCCACCTGCGCCACCTGCCACAGCTGCTGCCCCTCGCCGCCGCGCCAGCGCAGCGTCGCGCTCCCCATGCCGCGGTCCGCCGCCACGCTCTCCACACCCGCGCAGGGCGCCACCCGCCGCCGGTCGTATGCCGGCATGTAGTAGCCCACCCTTATCGGCATGTGGCCGTCCAACGCGCCCAGCGGCACCGGCGGCGGCACCGGCCCTGCCATGCTGGCCCAGTCGGCATCCGACGAACAGATATACATCCCTTTGTCGGTCAACACATGGTCGCTGCCCCAGGCATACATCGAGCTGTCTATCACGGCCGAACTCCCGTCCTCTATGTTTGTTGTCATCAACCGCGAATTCGCTATATCCATGAGATGCATCCAGTTCGGAGCGGACATCACACTCATGGACACCAACAGGCAAAGCCTGTCAAATATCTCCCCGTCCCGCCGGATAGTATTGCTCAAAGGCTTCCCCGAGGAATAGGGCGAGTCGTCTAAAAACGTCGCCCACTTCACCGTGTCCATCCACTCCTTCATGGGTATCACCGTCTTTACATACTCCCCGCTCCCCTTGTCATAGACCGCATAGTATGAAAAACGTGTTGCACACCTATAGTCGTTCCCCCGCAAATCCCCGTATGTAATATATTGACCATACAGAGAATCCGGCTCGTCCACTTCCGGGCCGTTCAGCCTGTGCCTGTGCTCCGCATCGAAGTAATAGTTGCGGCGCACAAGAAAGTTATGGTTCCCTGGAATATTTCTCTGCCGCATCTCATCCATTACATTACCCTTAAAGTAGACGTACTGCGAGTCCACCAGAGGAGCCACTTTGGGGGTTTCCACTTCACTTGTCCAAGTCATTGTATCCGTATTCAACGTACCCTCAAGGTACCGCTGCTTCACCCACACAATGTTACCCGCCGAGTCGTACTTTATCAGCACCGGTATGCACTCCGACGCCTGAAGATTCTCCACAACGACTGCGTGTGCCGAGTCGAGGTTGATATAGTAGGGGTAGCTGATGGGCGGCGGCTCCGGCAGGGGCAACCGCACATAGTTGCTGTCCGTATATGCACCGGTCCCATTTAGCCAGCTTCTTATATAACTCATCCTGCTGACCGAGCAGGTGGCGGACAGGTACACATTGTCGTTCTCCGCTATGGTTATCCCTTTCGGGATAAGGTAACACCCATTGTCACGATACGGTCTTGTGGCGCCGGGGAGGGAGACCACGGTCCTCCTGTCGTAGTCCGACAGCATCGGCCTGACACTTTCCACATGCAGGTTGGAGTCCAAAATTATATATAAAGACCCTGTATGCACAGTATCCAAAAATGGTGTCAACCAGGGTTGTTGATCAATATGCAACGTGTCTCTTCCAGCGACCAAGGCTGGCCCCACCTCATACGGCACTCCGAATATATGCATCCGTTTCTTTGAGTCAAACTGAAAGCATGTCTCAAGGGCAACAGCTGGATAGCAATATGTTTCTAAAAAACCGTTTATAACGGCCCTACTATGTCCATACAAAAGAGGGTTGATTTCTTTCACATTCCCGTCCAAATCCATCCTTACCAGCATCGCCATACTTGCACCAAATGATCGGTTGAAAGGGAAACCAAGCAGACCATCAGGCACATAAGTTCCCCATTTATAGGTATAGGGGCTCTGTTCCCACGCAACGGGATAGTAGTACATGGTATCGAAAAGCCACAAAAAAGGACGGCACGGAGAATTCATATCAACCTGCATAGAGATTATTAAACAGAAATACAGTAAACTGTCTCTTATCAACAAATTGGTTATATGGGCATCTGCATGGCTTCCGCAGCCATATACCGTGCGGGTCCATACACGGTGACCCGAAGTGTCAAGTTTTGCTATCACTGCGCACTGTGTGGTTCTCAACCGGTTCCGCAGACACTGGTCGGTGGAAAACGCCTCTTCTACATCTTGATAGTCCTCCCACTTGTAAGAGCCATAAAAAACATCTCCAAAATAAGTGTTTCCAATCGTATCTATCACAAGATTTGGGTGATACTCACTTAAAACAAATCGTGCCCCCGTTCCATATATTGCACTTAACCATCTGAACTCCGAGTTCTGCGCCGACACCGTCCCACTCCCCAAAACACCAGCAAGCATGGCACAGATTATTATTTTGACATACCGGTTCATAATTGCATTATTTTATTGTTACTACTTATTTTTTTGCCCTCCGGGGCATTCTATTTTCAAATAATCCTTTGCCGAACAGCCCAGCCTGTCCGTCACGGTCAACTCCAATCTGCAACCCACAGCGTCCGGCACCGTGAAACGGTAGTTGGCCGCTGTGGAGGAACCCACAAGGCTCCCGTCGCTGCCCCTCAACTGCCACTGGTAGGTGAACTGCCCGCCGCCATTGCCTATGGCCAGCGCCTCTTCGCCCTCGCAATAGGCATCGCTGCAACTGATATGGGCGGGTATCTCGTTCGGGTAATCGATGTTCCCTGCCGCCTCAGCCTTGCAGCCGTTGCCGGGGTTGACCTCTAACACCCGGATGTCGCCGCCTTCCAGCACGTCAAACAGTTTATACCTGTTGTCCTGCCCGTCTCTGAGTGTCACCTGCGACGGCCAGGTCCAATGGTATTCATTGAGGTCATCAAAAGAATATTGTCTGGCAGAGTACTTCACTTCTTTCAGGGAACCATGACAGATTCCCGTCGAAGGAATCTCCAAAATAACACGGTCGTCAATGTCGTTTCGGGCAACTTTCACACTTATGTTGCCCATTGCCTGGCAGCCGTTGCTGTCAATTACCACAAGTTGCGTTTTGCATAAGCTTTCCACGTATGTGTGGTACAGGCTGCTGCCGTAATTGTACGACCTGTCACCGAAATTCCACAACACCTCCTTTGTACAGCCCACTATGTCGGCACTGAACAGCGCCGGAATCCTGTCGCACACCGTAATGGCCGTCGGCAAATCCCGTATCTGCAACTGGGGGCCGAACCGGCGGTTCAGGTCCACATAGCAATCGCCGCCTATGCGGAAACGTATCAAGTAGTCATTCTTGACTGTCGAGCCCGCAAAAGCCGGAATCGTCACCCTTTTTTCCAGTCGGCCGGAAAACAAGGTGGTATCCCCGCTGTGGACCTCCACCCGGATGGCAGGGCGCGCCGAGGGATACTCCGTGCGGTCTTCGACTATGATATTCCCGTCGCAGTCGCCTGTCGCTCTGAAGTCGAACCATGGGTCTGCATCGATGGGCAGCATCTTCTCCGTGTCGCAATGGCGGCTGCCGCCTTCATTCCACAACACCCTCACCCGGTCCACACGCCGCTCCGGCACCAGCAGCCGGCACGCATGCGTTTCCAACGTCACCGTATCCCCCACAACGTTGCCATCGAACAAGAAGGCGAGTTTGGCGGGCAACGGTACTTCCCCGTCCAATGCCACCTCCACGATATTGCAGCATACCGGCGTAACCGTGCAGCGTCCCGTCTCCTCAATGCAGGATGGCTCTGCCGCCACCGTCTCTTCCGCGGCTATTCCATGGCAATCGTTCGCCGTCACGGTCTGCGTGGCCGTGGCCTCGCACCCGTAGCGCGACACATAGTGCAGCACCACAGTGTACGTCCCCGCATGCGGGAAGACCACCTCTGCGGGCAGCCCCTGCACCGTGCCCACGCCTTCCACCTCCCAGTAGGTCTGCTGCTGGTCGGCATTTTCGCGGTACTCCGGGGTCGCTACATCCAGTCTTGAATGCACATGGCTGCAATACGATCCGTTCTGTATCACGGGAGGGTCTATCAGCCCGATGTTCACTAACACCCGGTCGATTATCGTCACCCCGCAGGCCGTCCTGTCCAAATACAGGGGCACCCACGCCGGCAGTGCACCGTAGTTGGTCATCACCCTCACATTGCGCTCCAGATTGTCGCCCACCACCGTAAGGGTGTGGGCCAGCTGCTCCGTCGTGTACCACTTGTACAGCACCGGCACGTCGGGGTGGTCGGGAAGCCTGTCGAGACTGAAGCTCTGCCCCTCGCACACCCTTACGGGCTGCTCGTAGGGCCACGCCGCAAAGTCGAAAAGGAAGGTCTGCCACACCACCGCCTCGGAACGGCAGCCCGTGCGGCGGTCCACCTGATAGACACGGATGTCGGAGGCCGTCTGCCCGAACTTCACCATCACACGCTCCCCCGTGGCCTCAGCCGAATCGGCCAGCCCTACATCCCACTTCCACAGGATATAGCAATCGTCCGAGGCGGCCTCGGCAGTATAGTACTCCGAACTGCCCGGGCACACCTCATGCGGCCCGGCCACATTGCGGGGCCGCTGCGGACGGGAAATCTCCTCTGTGCGTTGGGAATGAATGTCCTGGACATTGTCATGAGCAGTTATGCTCTTCTGGCCAAGCGTCTGTGCCGATACATTTTGGTTCATCGTGCAAAACAGAATCATTATGCACAATATACATGTAATAAGTGTATTATAGCATTTCATGGCAAAAACACATCGGTTAATACTATCTGCAAATATACGAAAAAAAATAATACAGACAAGTATTTTTTATTTTTTAACACAAACCAACCTTCCCTAAAGAGGGTTTGGGGCAGGGTGTACACGGCGCGGGCACGGCCCCGCGGCTGCACACCACCAAGAGAAATCCCCTGACGGGGAAGCAACTGCATGAGGAAGGCAACGCCCCACCCAGCGGGAACGCCTGACGGCGTATCACTGGCTTGGGAGGGCTTGCCGTGGACGAAAGAGATGCACCGTCGGGGGGGTCCGTGAATCGGAAAGACTCCCCGCAGGGGCTTCCCACCATTGAACAAGCGCGTTGGCGAAAGGTGGGGAGCGACGGGGCCGGGTTGCGACAGGTTGCCACGCCGGAGGCGGCAAGCCGTATGCAAGGCCAAAAGCGGTTGTATCTTTGGCCCAGGAAAAACGGGAAATGAAAAATCACAAAAATCATGTTATCAATATATTAAAACAACCCATAGACGCCCGTTCAACGCTCATTCAATATTGAATCAATATAGAAGGAGCGTTGAACGGGGGATTGCAAAAAGAAGGAGGAACGAACAATGGCACACATGCAAAGAAAAGGCATCACGGTGAGCGGAAGGCTGGAAAAGGACAACCTGACGGTGTACACGCGATGCGGGAAAATCATTCTGCGGTCGGCAACGAGCGAGATGCCGAGGAGCCGCACACGAGAACAATTCATAGCACGGCAGCGGGTGGCGCGGAACGCCAACCTGTGGAAGGCCCTGCGGGCCAGCGGCGACTGCCTGTTTGCGGGCGGGAACACAGCCTACGCCCGGTTCTGCTCGCTGATGCGGAAAATGCCGGAGGTGTTTATGACCAAGGAGACGTATCGGGGCTTCGGGGCACTGCTGATGCCAGGGATGCCGGTGAGCGACGGCATACTGCCCGACATAGGGTACCGCTGGGGCGAGGTGGAGGGGGAACCGGCAATAGTGACCTCGATAAGGGTGGCTACTCCCCTACCCCACACTGCGACGGGAACAGACATGGTACGAGCACTTTGCGGCAGAGATGGCCGTTGGAAGGGGGGCGACGCGCTACGACTGTACACGTTGGTGCAAACCGTTGAAAGTATGATACCTAAAGTGCACATAAGAATGGAGGAGGCAGTATTGGCGCATGGGGAGAGCAACTGGCGTTTTGCCGATCTGGAACCCCGCACGGTGGAGGGCAGATTGGCACTGGTTGGCAGCACGGTGGGGGAGACAAACAGGGGTTGGGCGTTGATACAGAGGCGCGGAGCCATCAGCTCGAGCCAAACGGTGATGACGCACAGCACGCTGTATGAGCAATACACGACGGAGATAGCCCTGCAACAGGCAGCGGAGAGCTACGGCGGACTGACGGGGCAACTCTTCCTCACGCCCGGCAAAGGCTGAAAGCATGGGTGTTGCACCGAATGGGGTCAGTTGGAGAAGAAGGCACCCTTGATGGCGAAGACCAAGAGGAAAAGGACCGCGATGAGCTGCCAGCGACGGGCGCGGACGGGCTTCTTGGTACGCCCCAGCATGATGCCGAGATAGCCTATGAGGAAGAGCACCACGGCCAAGGGGATGGCCACCCGCAGGGCATCAGGATGGAACGGGACAAGGAAACCCAGACCCAAGCCGACAAAGAAGGTGTTGGTGCCCGTGGCAATGCCGAGGAGGAGGACGGTGAGCCAGCGCGAAATGTCGTAGGCGGGGAGCTCCTTCTCCTTTTTGCGGAAAGCGGGGAAGAAGAGGCGCAGGGAGACCGCAACCAGCAGACCGAGATAGATGAGACTGTCGTATTCGGGAAGACCGAAACGCAGCAGGTTGCCAACATAAAGCCCTGCAAGTATGAGCAGTGCATGGACAATGGCAACGAGGAGGGCTATGCCGAGACCGCGTGTGAGGCGGACAGGATTTTTCAGTGCACAGGCACGCAGGGTGAGCATGACGGAGACGGAGAGCGCAAAGGCGAGGATGATGTATTCTAAAACAGACATGGCGTTAGGATAATGATTTCGTTAAAGTTATAAAGTCACTGACGGAGAGCTGCTCGGCGCGGAGGGAGAGAAACTGCTCCGGCACAGCGTCGAGGGGGCGGTCGAGCTGCCGCAGGGCATTGCGGAGGGTTTTGCGCCGCTGGTTGAAGCCAATCTTGACCACCTTGACAAAGAGTTCCTCGTCACATTCCAAGGAGGTTACGCCGTTGCGCCGCAGCCGGATGACGGCGGATTTGACCTTGGGCGGGGGATTGAAGACGTGCTCATGGACGGTGAAGAGGTATTCGATGTCGTAGAAGGCTGAAAGCAAGACACTCAGAATGCCGTAGGTTTTGCTGCCGGGCTTGGCGGCAACGCGCTCGGCCACCTCCTTCTGGAACATGCCCACCACTTCGGGGACACGGTTGCGATTGTCGAAGACCTTGAACAGGATTTGCGAGGAGATGTTGTAGGGGAAGTTGCCGATGACGGCAAAGGGCTGCGAGAAGAGCGTGGCGGGGTCGAGGGCCAGGAAATCGCCCTCGATGACGTGGAGTTGGGGATAGTGGTCATGGAGGTAGCGGACAGACTCGCTATCAATCTCAATGGCGTGGAAGTCAATGCCCTCACGGTTGTAGAGATACTTGGTGAGGACACCCATGCCGGGACCTATTTCCAAGACATGGGGCGTGAGGCCGGTGAGGGAGTCGGCAATTTGGCGTGCGATGGCCTCGTCCTTGAGGAAGTGCTGGCCGAGGGCTTTCTTGGCTCTGACATTGCCCTCGGAAGAGGCGGGACGTGGGGTGGGACGTGAGGAGTGAGGATTCATGGTTTCCAACATGTTATCTGAGTAGAAGGATGGTTCCCTTGGCCGTTTGGTAGCCCTGGGCGGAATTGTGGTCGCGATAGCGGCAGAAATAGGTATAGGCGGCTTGCTGGCAGGGGCGCCCATTGCAGGTGCCGTCCCAACCGTTGTTGATGTCGGTGCCATGGTAGACCTTGACACCGCGACGGTCGAAAATCCATATCTCATATTCGAGAATGCCACTGCCGATGGCTGCAAAGCGGTTGTTGTCCATAGCACCGGGGGTGAAGACATTGGGGAAATAGATGGCAGAATGGACGAGGACAATGGTTTTGGAGATGGAGTCGGAACAGAAGTCGTTGGAAAGGACGAGGGTGACGCGGATGGAGTCGGTCTCGTCGCCGCCTGAATAGAGAAAACGTGATGAATGGTTGTCCGAAAGCTGACCGTTGACATACCAGCTCTGCGAGGTGTAGCCGGTGCTGGTGTTGATGATTTCCAACTGCTGGCCATTGATGTTGATGTCCCAGTCGACATGGATGGGTGTAATGGGACTGAGGAAGATGGAGTCGGTGGCAGAGCAGAAGTCGGTATTGCTATGGCTGACAACAAGATAATAGGTGGTTGGGGTGACGGGGCTGACGGTGATATGGTCAGCGCGCTGCTGCGGGAGCAAATCGGGGTCACTGGGGTCGGCGGTCCACTGATAGCGCCATGAGGGAGAGGTGTTGCAGGAGACGAGATGGGCAGGCGGCTGGCAGCGGGATTCATGCAGGAGCTCGATGTGGATGGTGTCGAGGAGTGCAAGCTGGAGGTGGACAACGCTGTCGCACAGGGCGGTGGTGAGGAGAGAGTCGGTATACTTGCCGGGCAGAGAGAGGGACTGGCCGCCAAAAAGGAGTGAGGAGCCCTGGCAGATGGTGTCGGCAACCTGAAGGGTGTAGACAGGGTTGGTGTGGAGGGTGTAGGTGACAATGCTGTCGGCCCCGTTGCGACAGGAGAGGGTTGCGGTGTATGAACCGCCATCGGTGAAGAGATGGCCGTGCCAGGTGATGGGCAACTGGTCGGCACAGAGGGAAGTGTCGACATTGGTGTAGACATTGCGGAGGACGTGGAGACTGTAGAGTATCATGCTGTCGCAGCCGTCGGCAATGGGGACGGTGAAGAGGACATCGGCGGTGTCGGTGTAGAAGACAGAATCGTGGAACGTGCGCGGGAGCATGGCCTCGGTACAGGTGTCGAAGAACTGAACACGAGTGGATTGCAGGAGGGTGAGGGTGAGGGCAAGAGAGCTGTCGCAGCCCGCGGCATTGCTGAAAAGGGAAGCGAGCGTGTCGGTGGTGGATTGGTAGTAGGTGTTGCCACGCCAAAGGAAGCTGTCGCAAGCAACGGCGAAGGTATCACCCACGGAGAGTGCACGGAAGAGGATGGAGAAAGAGGTGTCGAACCGGCAGCCGCTGCTGTCGTAGATGTGGACGGTGTAGGTGACGGTGGTGTCGGCAACGAGGGAGTCCGGGGCATGGATTGAGAAGGTGGTGTCCGAGTGGCGGTCGACCCAAGGGCCGAGGAGGTCGGCATAGGAAACGGAGGGCACATAATCATTGTGGGAAAGGCGCTCGGGGTTGAGGGCAAGGGTCCAGCCGAAGATGTAGCCGTTGTCGCCACTCCAGCCGTCGATGACCTCGATGTACCAAGTGCCGTTCATGGGGCAGCCAATGAGGGAGGCAAGGGACTGGTCCGGGCGATAGAAATGGGTGCCCAAGAGGACGTTGGAGGAGTCGAAAGCGCTGGAATGGACATTGGAAGCCCGATAAATGAGGCCGTCGCCAGAGGCATAGGAGTAGCCCGCATCGGTGGCATTGGACCAACAATAGCGCCAGCCTATACCCGGACTGTTGCCGACGGCAGTGGAGTCGCAAGCGTTGGAAGACTCGCCGGAGTTGGGCTGACCGAAGTTGGTGCTGGGATTGGCATTTATGCCGTTTTGCCACCCCCTGCTGGAGGAGGCTATGGAGCTATTGCACTGCGAGTGGCCAGAGCCGCCATAGCGCAGGAGGTCGGCAGATTGGCCATTGGGGCAGGTGATGTTGATGTAGAGGTCGCCGGCGTAGGTATGCTCCAGGTTGAGCATGACGTAGCGGATGTCGTTGACGCCGGTGATTTGGGCGTTATTGTCGAAGTCGGAGAAAGCCAGTTCGGAGCGGTAGGAGCAGCCGTAGGGGCTGCATGAAACGCCGTCGGGGAGGAAGATGCGGTTGGCCTCGGATAGGATATTCTGCCCCATGTTGACATGGATATTGGCAAATGCGGAGAGGCCCACGGAAACAAGTGTCGAGTCGCCGGGACAAAGAGAATGAGGGATGGAGATGTCGATGCCCACGGTGCGTTGGGGGATTCGGACATGGTCGGTATCGGAACAGCCACCTGAAGAGCTGACCACAAGGGAGTAGTCGCCAGGTTGGGTGACGAGAATGGAGCGCGTGGTGTCGCCGGTAGACCAGAGGTAGGAGCCGGCACTGTCGGCAGTGAGGAGAATGGTGTCCTCACGGCAAATAGGATGGGCACCATGGATGTATGCCGTGACACAGGGAGTCTGGACGTTGAGGGTACGCAGACAGCCGGTAGAGCCGGTGTCGGAAAGGGAGGAGAGGTGGAAGGTGTAGTTGGTCCTGGGGCTAAGACTTGAGATGCGGCAGGAAGAGCCTACAACGGTGGTGGAGGTGGTGCCGTAGGAGACTTGGAAGGTGTCGTTGGCATTGTTGGCAAGCCAGACGAGGTTGATATCGGAGGCAGAGATGTCAGTGTAGGAGAAGTTGGCAATGAAGTTGTTGCAAGCGGAAGGATGGACGGTGTAGAGGAGTTCGAAACCAGAGCGGTTGATCAGGGCGTTGGAGGTGAAATAGAGGGTCATGACACTGGTGACGGAGATGCAATGGAGGTTTCCGGAGCCACTATAGGTGCCCAGGGTGGTGCCTGTGCGGCCAGAGCCGTTGTAGACGTAGAGGTAGTCGGACATGCGCTCGGTGGTGTAAGTGCCAGTGAGCTCGATGGTGTCGCCTAAACGAGCTGTAATAATAACCATTCCGGCAAAATTGTTGGAATAGTTTGCCGTAGGGCCTCCGTCGTCGAAAATATAGCCCGAAGAACTGGTAACTCCGTCCACATTGACAGTGAAGGCATTGTCGAAGAGAACAGTGTCCTGGGCATGGCATGGCACGAGACCGAGGAAGACCGTCACGAACAGGAATGCGACATGCTGTAAGGGCTTCATAAGGCTTGTTTTTTAACTATCAAAGGATTACATTTGTTTGGTAATAATGAATGGCATGGGGAGAAGCCGGGTCACTGAATGGAAGCGGAAGGGAGGGCATCGGAGAGGGCGCGGTAGCGTTTGCGGGCTTGGTCGACATAGAGGCTGGAGGGATAGTCGAGAATCAACTTCTCATAGCAGGAGCGGGCACGCAGGGGGTTGGAGAGACGCTCCTCGTTGAGCTGGGCAAGGAGGAGGAGAGCGTCGTCGGCCAAGAGGTCGTTGGGGTAGAAATCAATGAGTTGCTGGAGAAGGGTGTCGGCATCGGCATAGCGCTGCTGGCGGATGCGAATGCGGGCTTTCTGGTAGAGGACCTCGTCGAAAAGGGGATGAGAGAGGGTGCTGTGGGCAATGTCGTCGAAGGCATCCCAAGCGGAGTCGAGGAGGTTGCGGTAGAGCAGAAGGTCGGCAGCGGCATAGCGTGAAAGCATGTCGAAGGTGCTGTCTTCCTCCATGTTGTCGCTGATGAGGAGGGAGAGTTCCATGGCGTCGTTGGCAATGAGCTTGGAGGTGGAGGCACGGAGGACATTGAGCTGGGTTTTGGCCCAGAGGAAGTCGTTATTGTAGTAGGATAGTTTGGCGTTCTTGAACTTGGCAAGGGAGCCGAGGACGTCGTTTTTGTTGGCCTTTTCGACCTGCATGTAGAGGAGGGAGGCGTCCCACACCTCGCCCACAAAGAGGAGGAGGTCGGCCAGGGCGAGCTTGGTCTCGTCGCGCTCCTTGGCAGGGAGCTTGGGGAGGTCGAGGACGTCGTAGAGGAGGTCGGCAGCGGGCTGAACGCTGTCGGCATAGTAGGCAAGGAGGTCGGCGTAGTTGCGCATGAGCTGGACGGTGCGGAGGTTTTTACCTAACTCGTCGAGGGCCGACTGGTAGTCGTGAAGGAGCTGGGTGAGGAGCTTGTTTTCGATGGGGAAATTGCGATTTAAGCGCTCAAAAGCCACTTCGAGGCCCCCTACCCTTGCGGGGAAGTAATTGGGGCTGTCAGAGCCTTTCTGCGCGACGAGACGGTAGCACTCCTGGGCCACATCGTAGGCCTGGTTGGAACGGGCTATGGAGGCTACGCGCATGAGGGGTTCGCCACCCATGTCGGGGAAACGGGCATCGACGGCCTTGGCTTGTACAAGAGCGAACTGGAAGTCCTTCTGCTGCAGAGAGAACCAAAGCATCATTTCGATGTAGGACTTGTTGTCCGGCGACTGCTGGACGCGCTGGACGAGGGTGGAGCGGAGGCCGTCGACAAGCTTGGGATTGGCGGTCTCGTTGAGGACGCGCTGTAGGGAAATCTGGATGGAGCCCAGCATGTTGGGAGACTTGTCAAGGAGGTCGAAGTATTCCTGCATCATGGCCTCGTAGTTGCCGACATGCTGGTAGAGGGTGGCGAGCTCGCTGACATAGGCTAAATCATTGCGCATCTTTTTGCGCGCCAGAAGGTAGACTTGGATGGCGTGCTCGGGATGGCCAGCTGTCTCGAAGGCTTGTGTCAACTCGCTGATCTGCTTGGTATCAAAACCTATCTTTTGAACGGCGGAGTCGTAAGTCTTATTGGCTTTGCGACGGTCGCCACGCAACTCGTAAGCCCTGCCCATGTCGACATAAAGATAAAGGTCGTTGGGGTACTGTTTGATGCGTTTCTCGGCCAAACGGATAGCTTCTTTGTACTCTTTCAGCTCAAGATAGGAGCGGAAAAGCATCTGGTAATAAAACTTGTTGGGGGCACGGGCGTAGAGAGCCTCATAACTCTCGGCAGCCTGTTCGAACTGGCCACTGGAATAGTAATGCGCGGCCAACTGCTCTTGTGTTTGCTGCGCACGGCAAAGTGGGAGAAAACAGAGCATAAAGGCCAGCCACACCAACCACCGCTTATGATCCAGGACCGCTGTCATGTGCAAATCATTCAAAAAAACACCGGAAATGGGGCTCCGGTGTTGTTCTTGTGACTAAGCTGGGATTCGAACCCAGGACCCCATCCTTAAAAGGGATGTGCTCTACCTGCTGAGCTACTTAGTCTGGCCATGAAAAAAATGTGACTAAGCTGGGATTCGAACCCAGGACCCCATCCTTAAAAGGGATGTGCTCTACCTGCTGAGCTACTTAGTCGCCTCATTTTTGAGTTTGCAAAAGTACAACTTTTTTCTCTTTCTACAAAAAGTTTTTGCTTTCCCCGAATGAAATAAAAATACAATATGCTGCAATACAGACCAATATGAGGGAGAATATTTTTTTTAAGAATAAAATATTTGGCCAATCAATAAATAATTCGTAACTTTGTTTTCTCAAAAATAGGAAAAAATATGAACTCAGAGATACAAATAAAGCAAGGTTTCGGGGATATAAAATTCGATATGCCCGTAGAAGAAGTAGTGGCCATACTGGGTGAACCCAGCGAGGTGGAAACAATAGAAAGTGCCGGAGACGAAACAACAACGGTGCTCCGCTATACAGATAAAATGACACTCTTTTTCGAAGGAGACAGCCCTACCCTGACGTGCATCGACATTGTTGACGAAAAGACAACCCTGTTCGGCAAGAGAATATTCGATATGGGAGAGAAGGAGATTGTAAAACTGATGGTTGACAATCAGTACTTTGAACAGGATGTGGACAACGAGGATTGGGGCGAACGGCGTGTCACATTCGGTGAAGGGAACATCGATTTCTACTTTGAAGACGACGAATTGATTTCGGCCATTATAGGAAAATAGACAATGGAGACCCCTCCCCTACTCTCGACAGCATACCTGCCATCGGTACGCTATATGGCTGTTATGGCCTCGCACAACCACGTGGTGATAGAACAACACGAGACGTTTCCTAAACAGACCTTCCGCAACCGGGCCGAAATAGTCACGGGGAATGGGACGCTGATGCTGAATGTACCGGTTTCAAGACCTAACGGCAACCATACCCGCACGGAGGAAATCACCATTAGCTACAACGAGCCTTGGAATGTACGGCACTGGCGAGCCATTGAATCGGCCTACAGCGCGGCACCCTACTTCCTCTATTATAAGGACGAACTGGAGCATGCAATCATGGCAAAACATGACAGGCTGCTTGAGCTGAACAACGAAATATTGAACTTCCTTCTGCAAAAAATGAAAATAGTCTGTCAGGTCGACTATAGCGAAAAGTTCACCCCTTATAATGAGAACTCTTGGGATTTCAGGATAAGCCTTACCACGAAGAAACAGCATTGCGGAGAAGAATTTCCTCCTTACAGCCAAGTATTCGACAGCCGGTATGGATTCAAGCCTAACCTCAGCGCAATCGATTTGCTGTTCAATCTTGGGCCAGAAGCACGCCCCTACCTGCTGAAGCTGCCCGAAAGACAACCCATCTGGACATAATCAGGACACAATCCCCATGACACTACAGACAGCGGATAGAGGAACGAAATGGAACCTATAAACATCATAGAGCATGATATTTACCTTTGGGGTTTCTCGTGAAACGGAACATTAATTGGAGTGCTGCATATAGACCAAAAGTACCGCAACGTCGGCAGGGGAGACACCACTAATACGCGATGCCTGGCCAAGGGTGCGTGGCTGCATTTTGTTCAACTTCTCGCGTGCCTCATAGGACAGTGAGGTGAGAGTGAAATAATCAAAGTCCACAGGCAAGACTATGTCCTCGAACTTCAAGATGCGATCGGCAACATCCTTCTCTTTCTCTATATACCGTTGGTATTTGAGCAAAATCTCAGCCGCAGCAACAACCTCCTCTTTCAAATATGCGGGCAGCCCATCGACGACAGCTTTCAATTGAGGGGAGATGGTCAGCAGGTGCTCCACTCTGAGTTCGGGTCGCAAGAGAAGATTGACTAATTTGACACGCTGCTGCAAACCAGGGGTGCCAAGACTTTCAAGCAACGGATTAGCCTCGCTCGGCGTAATGGGGATTTCCTGTACTGATTTTACTATCTCGTCAGTGTAACGGGTCTTCTCCCCTACCCTCCTCATGCGTTCATCCGAGGCCAACCCAATCTCATGCGACAGGGGGGTCAGCCGGACATCGGCATTGTCCTGGCGTAAAAGAATTCTATACTCTGCTCTTGAAGTGAACATCCTGTATGGCTCATCCACTCCTTTCGTGACAAGGTCATCAATCAACACTCCGATATAAGCCTGTGTTCGGTTGAGGACAAACGGAGCCATCCCATTCAATTTAAGTACTGCATTGATGCCAGCCATCAGTCCCTGGCAAGCTGCTTCCTCATAGCCAGTAGTTCCATTAATCTGACCGGCAAAATAGAGATTCTCCACAGGTTTGGTCTCCAGTGTATACTTCAATTGCGTGGGCGGAAAATAATCATATTCGATTGCATAACCCGGTTTAAAAATCTGGGCATGCTCAAACCCTTGGATTGAGTGGAGAGCATCCAGTTGCACCTCGAGCGGCAGCGAGGACGAAAAACCATTCAGATAATAAGAATTAGTCCTCCACCCCTCTGGCTCGACAAACAGCTGGTGTCTATCTTTACCAGCAAAGCGGACAATCTTGTCTTCAATCGAAGGGCAGTAGCGTGGCCCGTGTCCCTGTATCCTCCCCGTATAAAGAGGCGAACGGTCAAAGCCTGTGCGGAGAATGTCGTGGGTCATCTCATTTGTATAGGCGAGATAACAGGGTCGCTGTTGCGTGAGAGGTTTCGTGTCAAGAAAAGAGAACTTGTGCGGCACGTCATCGCCAGGCTGCACCATCAACTTGTCAAAGTCTATAGTCCTGCCATCTATACGGACAGGGGTTCCAGTCTTCAGCCGCTCCACGGAAAAACCATAATTGCGCAAATTGTCCGACAAGCCCATCGCCGACCTCTCCCCTATCCTACCGCCAGTCCACGAGCCCTCGCCAATATAAATAGTCCCATTCAGGAAAGTGCCGTTTGTGAGCACAACAGCACGGGAAGATATGTCTAATCCCATGCGTGTGCGAACACCGCAAGCTGCACCGTCCTTAATATGGACATCAACCACCTCATCCTGCCAAATTGAAAGATTAGGGATATTCTCCAAGACATGTCTCCAATTCAAAGAGAACCGCATCTTGTCGCACTGTGCGCGTGGACTCCACATGGCAGGTCCTTTTGAAAGATTGAGCATCCTGAACTGAATCATCGACGCATCCGTCACCAAGCCCGAATAGCCGCCCAAGGCGTCAATCTCACGTACAATCTGTCCTTTGGCCACACCACCCATGGCTGGATTGCAAGACATCTGGCAGATTGTATCTATATTCATAGTGATGAGCAACGTCTTTGCACCCATATTGGCAGCTGCTGCCGATGCCTCAGCACCCGCATGACCGCCACCAACAACAATCACATCAAACGAAGACCATTTCATATTTTACAGCAAAATAGTATTTATATAGGGGTAGGGGAGAGCTACATGTTTCGCGAGGAACGGAACCACTAATCCATTGTTTTCCACAATTGTAATGCCTCTTCTTCACGTTTCCGCATCTGTGCAGCATCCTCCTCCGACTTGTCTTTCTGCCCCAACAGATGCAGTATACCATGAATTATCACCCTCTTCAGTTCATGCTCAAATGGTGCATTGAAGATTGTAGCATTCTCACGGACCCTGTCAATGCTAATCATGATGTCGCCCGACACAACCGTCCCTTCAACATAGTCGAACGTGATGATGTCCGTATAGGTATCATGATCCAAGAAACTGCGATTCGCTTCAAGAACAACATCGTCGCTGCAAAAAAGATAGGAAATAACACCTACCGTCATATTGTGGGCATTGATGATAGCCGCAATCCACTTTTTCACCTTCTGCTCCTCGTCCAGTGCAAACTCGATACCTTGTGTTGAGAATGATATAGCCATTGTGTCGAAAAAAATAATAATCAATAATAGTAAAAACCTGGAAACAATTTTTCAGCGTGCTCGGTTTGTTTTTGGAAAAATAAACATACCTGATGGTAAATCAATTATTTGCATCAAATTTAGCCATTTTTTTGCTCATTTTCCTTGAAGAATTTTACCTCCATTGGATGAACCGACTTGCAGGTAAAAACCTCATGAGGTTGACAGAGGTCTTTTCAAGCCTCGACAAGCACTGTCGAGTAGAATCTCTCCAACACGTTCTTTCTTCTTTCCGTCTCCCTTGACGCAATTCCCCTCAAGTGGAAAATCAACTGAAGAGTCCTTCCATCATCCAGCACCCTCATCTCGTCCGTCAACATGGCCGCAAGCGATAGGGAGTCGGCGAGCAGAGTAGGGGAGGACTCATACCCCTGCACATTCTGATGGAAACAATCCGAGCTGCTCGTAATGTTAAAAAAAACTCCTTCACGGCAATAGTCGCTTTGCAGCACCATTGAACCTATGTCAGCAGTCTGCCTGTCAACCACAGCCCGCACAATGCTGAGAACCGGCACTGCAATCGTAGCATGGTAATTATCGAGATGATTCTCGTAACACACTGCGGCAATGTAATCCTCAACCTTGCGGATAGCAGAACTATCATTCTGAATTACAATCTTTTCTATCATAGCATACTCGAATTATTCCTCTACAAAGATACGATAAATTTTCTAAATATCCATCAAAAACTATAGAAGTAATCTTGAACCTTGGCCCTATAGTAAGGCGAAAGGGTAGGGGGCACCGTGCGGAACAGGTCGGTATTAGTCTTTTGCAGCTTTTTAAACTGTTCCATATCGCTTGGAGAGGGCTGATGGGGCATCTCCTTACCCTCACGGCTTTCGCGTCTCTCCTCCTTTTCCCTTCGCATTTCGGCCTTTTCATGTTCCAACAAACGGGTCAAAATCTGTTGCTGACGGTTTATAGTCTGTTGATTTATAACGCGATTCACCAAATCCGTCTCAGTCTGCTCCATCTGTTTCGTCAGCTTGTCAATCTCTCTCATCAACTTGGCATCCCCGGCGTTCCCCTGTTTCAATTCCTGCCCATACTCCTGCATCATGCGGCGTATCATCTCCTGTTGGGCAGCCATCTTGGCAAACTCCTCGCTCATCTGTCTATTAGCCTTGTCGCCAATCTTTTTACGTCCACCATTCTTGTCTTTTCCTTGTTTATCAAGCTGTTTCTTCAACGCCTCCATTTGCCTGTTCAGCTCCTGTTGCAACTCCTTCATCGACTTGGCCGAAGGCTTTCCCTTGCCCGGTTTACTGCAGTTCCCCTTCATCTTCATTCCCTGATTCTTGCAGCTGCCATTATTTTTCTTTTGCATATTTTGGCGCATTTGATTCTGCAACTGATCCAGCGACTCGGCCATCACAAGGGCAAGATTATTGAATGACGTCATCGCGTATTGCATTGATTGTGCGGATTGTGAGTTCTTATATGTCCCATAGAACGTCTGATTCATTTCCAACAATCCCGATAGCGAGCGGGCAAGATTGTTGTTCACATCGCTGATATTCTTATTCAGCACCCTGGCCACGGCCACCTGCCTCTTTGCAACAGCCCTGAGGGAATCCTCAACCCCTTTGAAATCGTCCTTAATCTTGTTCTGTGAAACAATGATATACTGGTACTTAGGGTCTTGAATATAAATAGATTTTATTTGGTCAATCAATGATTCCTGATTGAACGACAGACGGACCAGATTCTTCAACAATTTCCTGATAGCCTCAGCGTCCTCCGCCAAATCCTGTTGTTCTATGTCCTGAGCTGACGCTGCCAACTGTTCAGACAATTCGTCCAACTGGTCTGCCGCTTCCTTTTGCTGTTTCGAAGCATCCTTGTTCTTACCTTTATTCAACTTATCCTCAGCACCTTGCTGATTATTATCAATCCTCTTCAGTTGCTCTTTGTCAACCTTGAAATCAAGGCTTTCATCAAGCTTTTTATAGTCAGACTGAATCTTATCAATCTCTTGTTTCAATTGTTCGAATTGGTTAGACAGTTCTTTCTGTTCGTTCAGGGCTTTCTCGCGTTCCTCCTTGCTCTTTGCCTGTTCCGATTTCTCTGCCGCCTGCCTTTGCTTCTCAGCCAAGTTTTCAGCCTTGCGGACGGCATCTTCCACATTCTTTTCCAACTCCAACCGTTTCATCAGCTCAATGTTCTGATCCAGTTGCTTTTCAAGGTCTTCGTTGTCCATCTTAATCTTTTCCAACTCCTCTTGCACCTTCTTCTTGTCCATCTCCTGCATCAACTTTTCAATCTCCTGCATCATCTCCTTCATCTCATCGTTCAGCACCTCATTCATCAGCTTGTCCAGCTCTTTCTGCTTCTCCATCAGCCTCTCACTTTGATCCTTATACTTCTGTTCAAGCTGCTTGTTTTCACGCAGTTGATTCTGCATCTGCTGCATCATCTGCTTGATTTCCTCATGCTTTTTGGCCAACTCTTGGAACTCCTTTTTGTCCTGCCAGTCCAGCTCCTTCTTGTCGACCAGTTTACGCATCAACTCATTGATGTCCTCCTGCATCTTTTTGAGCTCCGAGATTGATTTTTGCACCTGCTGCTGAGCCTCCGTCGAATTGCGGTCCAGAATCTTATCCAGCTCTTTTTCAGTGGGTATCTCTACCTCGAAACGCTGCGATGTTGCTGATTTGGGACCATGTATTCCGTCGTTATCCCAGACCTCGAAATAATACACAAGCCTGTCACCAGGAAGTAACTCAATCTCCGACAAATCCGTAGAATAGTAGAACTCCTGCACCGACTCTTTTGTCAAACCAATCTCAACGGATGTCGTTGATTTCACCGTTGTGTCGGACACATTGGTCTTCAACGTCTTGAATTCTAATCGGCTAAACCCATAATCATCTTTTACACGCCCCTGGAAAAACAGACGGTCGAAATGGGTTGAATCGCGCAACTCTACTACTGAGATAATGGGCGGCACATCGCTGATTGTTGACACGGAAAACTTCAAGGAATCGGAAAGTGAAACCTGCTCATTTGTTCCGAAGAAGCAGTAATTGAATGAGCGCAAAGCTCTGAGGGTCAAGGACGCACGCCCGTTAGCATCCGGCACAACAGTCTTTACCATTTCATCGGCCAAAAAGTATAATGTGTCAACATGTTGCGTATTGAAGAGCCATTTCACGTATGTTCCTTCTGGAACCACTATATCGCCCTCATTTGTCAGCGTCTCCGAGGCCTTCTGAGTGTATGCAGGGTAGGAGAGAACAGCTTGGAAATCAACAATTGATGGTTTCGGATTGACAAGCAGCTCGTAATCCATGGAACGGACCTCGGCTCCCTGCAGGTAGAACTTGCACGAGCGCTGTACAGTCTTGAAGAGATAACTATAATGCGTCCTGTCAACCTGCCGCATCTTGAACAGGTTGCCGTCAACATTAATAAAGGCCTCAGCCGGTACCGCTTCTCCTACAATACTCACATTCAATTCAAAATCATCATATTGTGCAGTCTCAAGCGTAGGATTGTCAACCACAAAGGCGAAGGGCGCAGGGCGTTCAAAATAAGTATTATAATGGGTTATTCGGTGCGAGGGCGAAGTGAGCAGGGTAGGGGATACCAGCAATAAAACCACAATGACCAGCAAGGGAATCAGTGCAAACTTAATGTATTTCCGGTTCGATTTCAGGTCGACCGCTTGATGGAAAGGGAGGGGACTAAGCTGAGCCGTTTTTTGTTCGATGGCGGAAGCTAAAAGGCTGTCGTCAGTGGTTTGCGACTGCCTTTGCAACTGTAGCAGATTGAGGAGTTTATCTTTAATCTCAGGGAAGTGGTTACCCACAATCCGCGCTGCCTCGTCGTAGGAAATCACCTTTCCCAAACGGAACATTTTGGCGAGAGGAACCACCACATAAAAACCAACAATAGCGACGGCTGAGAGCAAATAAAACCAAAAAAGAATGGCACGTACCACACTGCCAAAATATCCGAAATACTCCAGCAGCGCAACCACCAAAAACAACGACAAGAGAAGTGCCAAGGAATAAAGAATTCCCTTTATCATCCTGTTTTTATAGTACTTACGGATGAATCGGTTGAGATTGTCGAGTATTGTTCCTGTACTTTTCACGTGACAAAATTAACTTGCAAAGATACAAAAAATAATTAGTATATCATCAATTCAATAAAAAATCGTACCTTTGCACAACAAAACAAACAACATGGAGAAAGTAATCATCATCACCGGAGCCTCGTCGGGATTTGGCAAGGCCGTGGCCGAAAGACTTGCACAGAAAGGCCACAAAGTTTACGGAATATGCCGCCGGGAAATGAGCCACGCGGCCATAGAATACCGTCAGGGCGACATCCGCGACAACGACCGTATCCGTCAGATAGTCAAAGAAGTGTACGATAAAGAGCAGCGGATAGATGTTCTCATCAACAACGCCGGAATGGGCATCGGCGGCTCATTGGAATTGGCCACGCGCGACGAAATCCAGACCCAGATGGGCGTCAACTTTATGGGCTGCGTCAACCTATGCCAGGCCGTGCTGCCCTACATGCGCAGACAACGCAGCGGAAGAATCATCAATTTAAGCTCTATAGGCGGCGTAATGGGGCTGCCCTACCAAGGGTTCTACTCCGCCTCCAAATTCGCCATAGAGGGCTTCTCTGAGGCTCTGAGCGCGGAAGTGAAGGGCTTCGGCATCACCGTCTCGATGGTGGAACCCGGCGACTTCGCAACCAACTTTACCGCCAGCCGCAAAAACTCGCAATCCACACTGGACGACCCCGACTACGGCCCCATCTTCAAAAGGTCGTTGGGACTGATTGAAAAAGAGGAGAATGGGGGTCTGAAACCCGAAGTTCTCGCCAAGAAGATTGAGAAGATTGTGGAGTGCCGCCGTCCCCGCTTGCGCTACGTGGTGGCCAACTTCGAACAGTGGCTCTCCGTGGTCCTCAAACGGTTCATTCCCGGCAACTGGTTCGTTGACATATTGGTCGATTACTACAAGACAAAACCTTGATTTCGACCCGCTCTCAGTTCGTTCTTTACCGTTCATCCAGCCCTCATTTCGAGAAACGTTTTCCCAATGAAAGAGGGAGAAATGAAGGAGAAATGATGGGGAACTGACCTGCAATGAACGAAGGAAGAGCGGAAAACGGAATATAAGCCAAAAAGGGGAGGAAGAACCAGGAACGAAAGATCCTGAATGTTGATAATAAACGGGTGGTACTGCGCGCAGTACCACCTGTTTAATTGTGTCGGGCCTCTTCTGGATTTTCAGCCCGCAGCCCTAAGAGCAGGGCAGGGGAGAGGAGGGGGTTAGATAGACTTTTTGAAGATGGCGCGCTTCATCATGGGCGTGGACTTATAAGTGGTGTCCCAGATGCGTTGCGCCTCGTTGCCAATGATTTGCGGATTGGAGTACGCCCACTGTACGTTCAACTTGATGGCATTGGTATTCATATAGGCGTAGTAGATGGAGTGGACGCCACGCTTCTGCCAGTCGGGATGGACGCCGTTGAGCAGCAGGTCAATGTCCTTGAACTTGTGCAGAGCCTTCAGGATGTGGTACCAACCAAAGGGGAAGAGGTGGCCGTTGGCTTTCTTGTAGGCATCGTTGAGGTCGGGGATGCTGAGGCCGAAGGCCACAAGGTTATCATCCTTATCTACCACAAAACCAGCAAAGTCGAGGTTGATGAAGGGGAAGTACTCTTTGATGTAGACATCGATTTCCTTCTCGGTGAGGGGGACGAAATCGTAGAGATCCTTGAAGGCGGCATTGATGGTATAGAAGAATTTGCGGGCATAGGGGTAGACCTCCTTGCGGGATTTGAATTTGAGGAGCCGCAGGTTATACTTCTGCATGATGAGCTCGTTGATGCGGGCCACCTTTTCGGGGATGGGTTGCGAAGCATAAATCTGATACTGAGCCCACTGGCAGGGGATTTCGTAGCCAGCACGTTCTATGAAATCAATGTAATATTTAGGATTGTAGAGGGTGCTGATGTTTTGGCGCTGGTCGAAACCTTCTATCACCCAGCACTCCTTGTCCATGTCGGTAAAGCCGAAAGGACCTTCTATCTCGGTCATTCCCTTTTCTTTACCCCAAGCCACGACGGTGTCGAGGAGCTTGGTGAAGACATCGTAATCCTCAATGAAGTCGAACCATCCGAAACGGACTGCCTTCTTGTTCCACCGCTCATTGACAGAGTGGTTTATGATTCCAGCCACGCGGCCTACAATCTCCTTGCCGCGATAGGCGAGCCAGGTTTTGAGGTCACAATGTTCGAGAGAGGGGTTTTTCTCGGTGAGCAAACCCAGTTCATCGCTCATCAAAGGGGGAATGTAGGTAGGCGCATCCTTGAAGAGCCTATTGGGGAACTTGATAAAAGCACGTAATTCAGAACGGCTATTAACTTCTTTAATAACAATAGATTCCATAGTAAGCAGTATTATTATAACACTGACATTTGTTTAAAGCACTTGTAGATTTTCTCAACAGCGTAGTCGATTTGCTGGTGGGTATGGGTGGCCATGAGGGCAAAGCGGATCAGCGTATCCTCGGAGGGGACGGCGGGAGGGATGACGGGCGTGACAAAAACGCCTTCCTCGAAAATCATGTGCGTGAGAATGAATGTTTTCTCGCCGTTGCGGATAAAGAGGGGGATGATGGGTGTTTGTGTGTGGCCAATCTCGAAGCCGAGGTCGCGGAAGGCTTTCATGGCGTAGTTGGTGTTGTCCCAGAGGGCTGCGTTGCGCTCGGGCTCGGTGCGCATGATGTGGAGCGCAGCGAGAACGGAGGCAGTAGAGGCCGGCGAGATGGAGGCGGTGAAGATATAGGGGCGGACGCTGTGTTTCATGTAGTTGATGGTCTCCTTGTCGGCGGCAATAAAACCACCAATGGAGGCTAAGGACTTGGAGAAGGTGCCCATGACTATCTCCACATCGTTGAGCTTGCCGAAATGGTCGCAGGTGCCGCGTCCTTCGCGTCCAAGAACGCCGAGGCCGTGAGCTTCGTCCACCATAAGTGTGGCCTGGTACTTGTTGCAAAGCTCTACGAGCTTGTCGACGGGAGCCACATCGCCCTCCATGGAGAAAACGCCGTCGGTGACAACCAGTTTGCTGGCTTCGATGGGGCATTTCTGCAACTGACGTTCAAGGTCTTCCATGTTGCAATGTTTATACTTCATGGTGGTGGCGAAGGTGATTTGCTTGCCCTCCATGATAGAGGCGTGGTCGAGTTCGTCGTAAAGGACATAATCGCTGCGGCCTGTGACACATGGTATTGTGCCGGAGTTGGCTTGGAAGCCGGCGGAGAAAAGCATGACGCCGTCTTTGCCTAAGAACTCAGCCAGCTCGTCTTGGAGCTGGATGTGGATGTCGAGCGTTCCATTGAGGAAGGGAGAACCCGCACAACCAGTTCCATACTTGTCAATTGCAGCTTTGGCAGCCTCTTTGATTTTGGGGTGGTTGGTAAGACCGAGGTAAGAATTGGATCCAAACATGAGAACCTTTTTGTCATTGACAAGAACCTCGGTATCTTGTTCAGACGAAATAGGTGTGAAATAAGGATAAATACCCTTAGCCTTAGCTTCTTGAGGGGCTGTGTAACGCGCAAGTTTCTTTTGTAAAGGTTTCATCTATTGTAAGTATATCAATAAAAATGCAAAGTAACAAAAAAAAATTCATATTACAAACTTCTGCTCTGTTAAAAAAGCAAACAGCCGTTCGGTTAAACGGCTTGCACCAATTCTAAAAAATTGGTTATTAATTTGTTCTTTACCTAATAATTGGAGAGCGAGATTGTAATATTTTAAGACTTCCTCCGGGGTTGAGATGCCTCCCGCAGCCTTAAAACCGACCCATCTTCCCGTGGTTTCGTGATGTTTTTTTATTATATTTAACATCACTTCGGCTGCTTCGGGGGTGGCGGAAACGGCTATTTTGCCAGTGGAGGTTTTGATGAAATCGACACCCGCATCGATAGCAATCTGTGAAGCTTTGGCAATAAAGTCAGCTGTAGGCAATTCGCCTGTTTCGAGTATGGCTTTGAGGGTAAGGCCTTGAGTCTCTTGGCGAATAGCTGCAATCTCGTCGAACACCTTGTTGTAGTCGCCTTCAATCAAAGAGCCACGGGAGATGACCATATCAATCTCATCAGCCCCTTGGTCCACGGCATAGCGGACTTCGGCCAGCTTGACAGATAGGGGAGACTGCCCCGCCGGGAAAGCAGCCGCCACGGAGGCAACACGGATGCCACTGCCCTGGAGCAGTGTCTTGGCCTGGTGAACAAAAACGGGATAGACACACACAGCAGCGACAGGGCCGATGCCCCTGTCGGCATCGACAAGTTCCATGGAACGACGGCAAAGCTGCTCGACACGGCTATGGGTGTCAGAGCCTTCGAGGGTTGTATTGTCTATGCATGAGAATACTTGCCGCAAACTATTGTAGGTTTCGGCTGAGAGGGTATCGGGCGTCATGGGCTTGTGGGTATGTTATTTGAGTAACTGACTGATTTTTTCCACTCTGCGCTGGTGTCTGCCCCCTTCGAAGGGGGTGTTCAGAAACTCGTCGACAATCTGCAAAGCCAACTCCTGCGGAATGAAGCGGGCAGGGAGAGAGATGATGTTGCAATCATTATGTTGCCGACCAAGATGGGCTATCTCAACATTCCAGCACAAGGCACAGCGCACATTGGGATATTTGTTGACGGTCATCTGCACACCGTTGCCACTGCCACAGATGACGATGCCACGTTTGTACAAACCGCTGTCTATTGCATGACCGACGTGATGGGCAAAATCTGGGTAATCGACGCTGTCATTGCTGTTTGTGCCAAAGTCTTTCACATCGAAACCCAAGTCGGACAGATGTTTCTTCACAGCCTCTTTCAACTCGAAGCCTGCATGATCACATGCTATAGGGATAATTTCTTTCATAACAAAGAGTGTTTATAACTTTATTGACGGTGCAAAGATACCACAATTGCATAAACTATTAAGAATAAAGAAGATTAAATTATGCACAATTTTTTGAACACAGGGACAGATCACAAGAAAATCAGGACGATAATAAATATCAACAAGAAATGTTGACAAGATGCTGACAACCCTGTCGATAAAATCTGAAAGAAAAAAAACAACTGCGGGAGTGTTGAAAAACCTGATTTTTATCAGCTATTTTCAACAAAAAAGCAGGTCTGTAACTGCAAAGATGCTTATAAACAAATGGCTGTTTGTAATGCTATCAACAGGATGTTGACAAAGAGAAACGAGACTGAAAAACAGAAAACTGTGGTGAAATAGAAAGTTGATAAGCGTTGATAAACGTTGAGCAAGAAAAAAAAAGAAAAACACTTATCAACAATTTTGACAACCATAATAAAAGAAATTATAGATTATAACATAAGAAATATAAGTAATCTAAAAGAGACTTCAGCACCTGGTGGAAAGAAGAGAGAAATTTGACGAAGGAAAAGTGTTGAGAATTAAAAAAAATAGCGTATATTTGCAAAATCCAAAAACCTCCGTAACAACAGTCGGAGTGTTTGATAATTATATAAATACAACCGTTATGGAAGCAGAAAAATTAAAAAGCGAGATTATCCGCTTGAAAAAAGAGAAAAATGCCGTCATATTGGGACACTATTACCAACGCGACGAAATCCAGGACCTTTCCGACTACATCGGAGACAGTCTCGCCTTGGCACAAATGGCGCAGCAATGCAATAACGACATCATCGTCTTCTGCGGAGTGCACTTCATGGCCGAAACAGCCAAAATCCTCAACCCCTCATGCAAAGTACTGCTGCCGGACATCACCGCCACCTGCTCATTGGCCGAGTCGTGCAAGGGCGAGGACTTCGCCCGCTTCAAGGCGCAGCACCCCGACCACATGGTAATCTCCTACGTCAACTGCTCCGCCGAGATAAAAGCCCTGTCCGACCTCATCTGCACCTCTGGCAATGCCGAGAAGCTGGTTCGCTCACTGCCCGAAGACCAGAAAATCATCTTTGCGCCCGACAAGAACCTGGGCGGCTACATCAACAGCGTCACTGGCCGCCACATGCTGCTGTGGGACGGCGTCTGCATGGTGCACGATGCCATGCGGGCTGAAACTGTCATGAAGTTGAAGTTAGAGCATCCTGATGCCGTAGTGATAGCCCACCCAGAATGCAACGGGGCATTGTTGAAGGTGGCCGACTTTATAGGAAGCACCAAAGCCATGCTCACCTACATTGAGAAATCGGGAAAGAAGAAATTTATCGTAGCCACTGAAACAGGCATACTCTACGAGATGCGGAAAAACAACCCCGACAAAGAGTTCATCACCGTTACAGCAAAAGAAGGATGCAACTGTGCCGATTGCAGCTATATGAAGCAGAACACCCTCGAAAAGCTTTACACCTGTTTGCGCGACGAGACGCCCGAAATCGTTATGGATGCTGACACCATCGAGAAAGCGAAACTCCCCATCATCCGCATGCTTGACCTCTCAAAACAATTAGGAATCATAAAATGAGAGGCCAGCAACAGGTATACGACTATCTGAATCAGCAGGGGATAAGGTTCGATTACTATGAGCACCCTGAAGCTCCTACCATAGAAATTGCTTCGCAGTACTATCGTGGTGAGGGGACAGTGTTGTGCAAAAATCTTTTCTTCCGCAACCATAAGGGGAATAAACATTACCTTGTCATCATGGACGCACGTCACGATATGGACATCCATGATATAGAGCACCAGTTACATCAAGGAAAACTCTCCTTTGCATCGCCAGAACGCATGATGAAGTACTTGGGGGTAAAACCTGGGTCGGTTTCCCTCTTCACCCTTGTCAATGATGTAAACCACGAGGTGATTTTGTTTGTGGACAAACAATTGCTGGAAGCCGAGAAAGTAAGTTTCCACCCTAATGACAATACAGCATCCTTGGTGATAAGTCGCGACGACATGTTGAAGTTCATAAAAAGCATTGGGAACCAGTATGAATTCATGGAACTATATTGATGAATGATAATACTTAATTGCCCATTCATAACATCAGTTTTTTAACCCCCAAAAGCCTGTTGATAACCCATAACGGAATGTTGATAACCTTTAAAAAATGTTTCACGTGAAACAAGTAGAATACAGGGTTGAAGCCACATGTGAGTTGCTCCAGTTTCTGGTGCAAAAGATGCCTGACAGCAGTCGGACGAAGATAAAAGAGTTGCTTGCACACAATGTGTGTGTGGACGGCAGAAGGGTGAGTCAATTCAACTACCCCCTGCAGCCTGGCATGAGTGTGACCATTGAAAAGGCTGGATATAAGGAGCGATTTAAGCCACGCGACTTGGATATAGTCTATGAAGATGAACATCTCTTTGTGATAAATAAACATGAAGGATTGTTGTCCTACAGCAAGAAAAGTACAGACAATACAGTGATTACGGTGTTGAACAGGTATCTGTACCTTACCCATCAGAAATGCAATGCTCACATTGTCCACCGGCTGGACCGGGACACATCAGGATTGATGGTGGTATCGAAATCGAAGCAGGTGTCGCAACGGTTCGAGGCCGACTGGAAAAAAATTGTGTACGACAGAGCGTATGTGGCAGTGGCTTGGGGCAATGTGGAACCCAAGGAAGGGACTATACGCTCGTGGCTCACAGACGGAGAATATTGTGTACTTTCTTCTCCAACTGACAATGGCGGGAAACTGGCTGTCACCCATTACAAAGTGGTCCAAACGAGTCGTCGCTACTCACTGTTGGAGTTGCGCTTGGATACAGGTCGGCGCAATCAAATCAGAGTGCATCTGCGAGAGGAAAAACACCCTGTTGTCCATGACCCCATGTATGGATACAAAGACGACATCTCGCCAATAGGCAGGTTGGCACTGCATGCCTTCCGCTTAGGGTTTACCCACCCCGTTACGGGCAAGCGTATGGAGTTTAAAACCGCCTATCCCTCATCATTTTTGAAATTAATGGAGTTGTAGACACAATATTATTAGTTCGCGTGCGTTATAGTTATTAAGTTTAAATAAAGAGCTAATGAGAAAAACGAGATATTTTGTTATATTTATAGCAGTTCTGTTGCTCCGTGTGGCTGCGGCCCATGGGCAATATGTGTTGCTCCCCTCGATGAATGAGGACACTGTCAGACTGCCCAAGTGGGAACCCCATCTACAGGTGGGCATGGGCTTTTTGGGTTCCTCCAACGGAGATAACCGCCTCTTCAATAGCGTGGCACCTTCTTTGACATATCGCCCCAACAATAGATGGACAGTGAATGGAGGATTCCGTCTTACCTCAGACATGGGGCTAAACCCTCAGTTCTCACTATCCAAGCCACAAAAAGACCTGGCACCCTACAAACGCAACGGAGGTACAGGACTTGCATCGGCACACGTCGAAGCCATCTATCGCGCGGGGAAGAATGTGTGGTTAGCGGCTTCGGTTTATCATATAGGCGGCAGCTATGCACCGCTGTACGGCTGCGCCAATGGCGATGTGCTAAACGTGTCGGCAACGGCTATCTCCGCCGCAGCGGCATTCCGCTTTAATGAAGAGAGTTTTCTGCAACTGTCGTTCACAGTGTTGCGTGACCATTATGGCACTCTGCCCTTCATGTATCACGACACATGGATGCATAGAGGCTTTGGTCATTGGGGCATGTTTGCTTCCCCGACGGACTATTACCGCATGGCCATGCCGTTCAACCCCTATTACATGGGAGGAATATACTGATACACATAATTTCAATACCTTAAAGACAATAGAAAAGAGCAATGGAATACAACACCCAAAGAACTAAATTGAAAATAAACGACTACGGGCGTAACATATATAAGCTGATTCAATACACCAAAAATGTAGAAGATCGTGACAAGCGCAACCAGATGGCATCCGCTATAGTTGACATCATGGCTCAGAACAGCCCCGATGCAAAGGACGCCGAAGACTATAAGCGAAAATTTTGGGTTCATCTGATGATTCTTGCCAACTGGGAACTGGATGTAGATGTCCCCTACAACATCACCCGCGAGGATACCGTAGAATTTGAGCCCCATGCGCTAAAATACCATCAAGAGAATGCCCATTACCGCCATTATGGCGCCATCATGGAAAACATGATTGGACGTGTGGCCGAATACCCGGAAGGGGAGGAGCGGGACCAACTGGTCCGGCTGATGGCCCATGCTATGAAGCGTGACTATCTGCTGTGGAACAGCGACACCGTGGAGGACGAGGTTATAAAGATGCAACTGGAAGCCCTCTCCGAACAGAAACTTCAACTGCCTGAAGATTTCCAATTCAAGGATTTCCGCGAATATTTGAAAGGAACCGATGAAGAGCGTCGCGCCAACGGTACACACAAGAAAAAGAAGAAAAAGAAGAAATAACCTCTTGCCCTGTCAATTATGTCATCATTCGAAATAGTAGGTGGCCATAAACTTCATGGCACGATTCATCCGCAAGGTGCAAAAAATGAAGCCTTGCAGGTGATATGTGCCGTATTGCTGACCAGCGACAAAGTTGTTATTGACAATATCCCCGACATACGCGATGTCAACAAACTCATCAGTCTTCTGCAACTGCTTAGAGTGAAAGTGCGTCGGCTGAACGACGACACTGAAATACTGACAGAAGGTCGCAGCTATGAGTTTCAGGCCGACGAGGTGGATCTCGACGTGCTGGAGAGTGAAGAATTTGCCCAGCAAGCCGCCACGCTGCGCGGCTCCATCATGGTGGTGGGACCATTGTTGGCACGCTATGGCAAAGCCGTGGTGCCGCAGCCTGGTGGCGACAAGATAGGGCGCCGTCGCCTTGACACCCACTTCCTCGGTATGGAGAAATTGGGTGCCATCGTTACATATAAACGCGGGGGATACCGTGTAGAGGCCAAAACACTGGAGGGGTGCTACATGCTACTTGACGAAGCTTCGGTGACAGGCACAGCCAATATCATTATGGCCGCCGTCATGGCTAAGGGCACCACAACCATCATGAATGCCGCCTGTGAGCCCTATGTTTACCAGTTATGCCACATGCTCAACAAGATGGGCGCTAAGATTGAGGGAGTCGGTTCCAATTTGCTTACCATTCATGGCGTAGATTGTTTAGTAGGATGCCATCACCGTCTTTTGCCGGATATGATTGAGGTGGGTTCCTTCATTGGCATGGCCGCAATGACACAGAGCGACATCACCATCCCCAATGTTGGACTGGAACACCTTGGCCTTATTCCCAAAGTATTCCGTAGACTCGGCATTGAAGTGTGGCAAAGGGGTGACGACCTTTTTGTCCCCCAGCAGGAACACTACGAGATAGAGCGTTTTATGGATGGCTCTATCATGACCATTGCCGATGCCCCCTGGCCAGGCTTCACCCCCGACCTTATAAGCATAGCCCTCGTTGTGGCTACACAAGCCCGCGGCAGTGTGCTCATCCATCAAAAGATGTTCGAGAGCCGTCTCTTCTTTGTTGACAAACTCATTGACATGGGTGCTCAGATCATCCTCTGCGACCCTCACCGTGCCACCGTTATTGGTCTTGACCGGCAGCACAAACTCCGTGGAGTCCGCATGTCGTCGCCCGACATCCGTGCCGGAGTGGCGCTGCTCATTGCCGCCCTCTCCGCCGACGGCGTGAGCCGCATTGACAACATCGAGCAAATAGACCGCGGCTACCAGCACATCGATGAGCGCCTACGCATGCTTGGAGCAGACATAAAGCGGTTAGATTAAAAATAGTCTCTTTAATAATAGAATGTTATGTTTGATTTCCTAAAACCAAAAACAAAGACAGCAATCCCCACCTTTGCGCCCCTCGGCATAGACATTCATTGCCACCTGTTGCCGGGGGTTGACGACGGGTCGAAAAGCAATGAGGAGTCCATGGCCTGCATGAAAGTGATGCGTGATGCCGGTTTTGAGGGGATTATATGCACACCTCACTATCAATACCCTCGTTTCCCAAACGAGGAACCCGATATCCTTCGTCGCTATGACAACCTGAAGTTGGACCTCGCCAGCCTCAACGCACAAGGCATCCCCCAACTCAGAGGCGTGGCTGGTGAGTACCGCGTGGACAGCGGTTTTGCGGGCAGAATACAGCAGAATCAGTTCTTGCTGGTGGGTGGCAACTACCTCCTCACAGAATTCTCCCTCCATCAGCAAGTCATAGGGTTGGACCAAGTCATGTTCGACCTCCAGATGAAGAACTACGAAGTCATACTTGCCCACCCCGAACGCTACCCCTACTACAGCGGTGCCTCTTCCAAATTGCAGCACCTGAAAGACATGGGCGTCTACTTCCAAGTAAACATCCTCTCGCTGATAGGCTTCTATGGAGAGGGTCCCAAACACAAAGCCTTTGAAATGATAGAGAAAGGCTGGGTGGAGTTCCTCGGCACGGACATGCACAACACGTTGTATGCACAGGCCCTCATCGACGCCTCGCACGACCGTAAGGTCATCAAGCTTATGGAGAAACACAAATTCCTCAACAGCCAGGTCGAAAACAAGGATGCTATAAAAACGAACAAAATCTGACAAAAAATGACAATGAATACGCTGAATGCCGTTTCGCCCATCGACGGGCGTTACCGCGGGAAGGTGGAGCCGCTTGCGGCCTACTTTTCCGAAGGAGCACTTATCCGCTACCGTGTCCGTATAGAGATAGAATACTTTATTGCCTTGGGGGGTCTGCCTCAGCTGCCCCTGCGGCAGCTTTTCGTTGAGAAGCCCCAACTGCCCGAACAGCTGCGGGACATATACCGCAACCTCACCGAAGAGGAAGCCATGGAAGTGAAGGAGATAGAAAAGACCACCAACCACGATGTGAAAGCGGTGGAATACTTCATCAAACGCAGGTTTGACAGCATGGGCCTCCAGCCATACAAAGAGTTTGTCCATTTCGGACTCACCTCGCAGGACATCAACAACACCTCCGTTCCTCTGTTGCTCAAGGAGTGTCATGAGCAAGTGCTCATGCCGCGCTATGAGGCCGTCCTTGCCATCGTGGAAGAGAGTGCTCACCAGTGGGCAGACATCCCCATGCTCGCCCACACCCACGGACAGCCCGCTTCGCCTACCACGCTGGGGAAAGAGATTATAGTCTTCGCCTACCGCATGCGGAGGCAGGTGGACCACTTTGCCCAGATTCCCTTCTCGGCCAAATTCGGCGGGGCCACGGGCAACTTCAATGCCCACCTGGCGGCCTACCCCGACGTGGACTGGCGCGCGTTCGGCAACCGTTTCCTCTCCGAGCAGCTGGGTTTGGAAAGACAGCAGTACACCACCCAGATAGAGAACTACGACAATATGGCGGCCTATTTCGACAACTGCAAGCGCATCAACGTCATCCTCACAGACCTCTGCCGCGACATGTGGACCTACATCTCCATGGAGTATTTCAAGCAGCAGATAAAAGCTGGCGAAGTAGGCTCCTCCGCCATGCCGCACAAGGTCAACCCCATTGACTTTGAGAACGCCGAGGGCAACTTGGGGCTTGCCAATGCTATTTTCGAGCACCTCAGCCACAAACTCCCCGTCTCCCGTTTGCAGAGGGACCTCACCGACTCCACCGTCAGCCGCAATATAGGGGTCCCGGTGGCGCACACGCTGATTTCCCTGGCTTCGTTGCAGAAGGGGTTGGGCAAGCTCCTCCTCAACGAGGAGGCTATCTATAACGACCTTGAGAACAACTGGGCTGTGGTGGCGGAGGCCATCCAGACCATTCTCCGTTCGGTGGGCTACCCCAACCCGTATGAGACGTTGAAGAACTTGACCCGGACGAACGAGAGGGTGACTGCACAGACGATTGCGGACTTTGTTGAGACGCTTGATGTGGACAACGGGGTGAAGGAGCGCATCCGCAGCATCACGCCGCACAACTATGTGGGATACAAGATTTCTTAATGTTAGTCCAATTGAAGTGTGGAAATTGGGCGGAGAGCCTCCGCAGGTATTAATTCGGGAATGTGTTAATTCGGGAATGTGTGAATGTGTGAGTTTTATTACCCGCGGCGGTGCGCCGTTTTCAATTTTTCAATTTTCAATTTCATAGAGAGATGTCTTTCACCATGCACCATGCGCGTCCCTATGCCGCCCGAATAGCGGCATACGGCTTTTTTGTGGTGCTCTCGGTGGTGTTCACGATGGCCACAGCCCTTTCGGTGGCGGATTTTGTTAAAATATTATTCCCGACCAGCGAGGCTGTCCCCGCGGTGCCCACGGGCAGCAGCCCGCTTTCCGATGCTTTGCAGGGGCTTTATGAGTGGCTCATTGCCTTTGGCCCCAAACACGCGCTCATCTATTTCTCGTTATTGTTGTTGGGGCTCTATGCCTGTAAAAATATTTTCGGCTACCTCTCCCTGGTACAGATTTCCATTGTACGTGCTCGCATCGTGCGGGACCTCCGCAGCCGGATGTTCAACAAAGTGCTTGCGCTTCCGCTTGCTTACTTCGGCACCCACCGCCGGGGCGACCTGCTGGCGCGCTTCGCGGGCGATATTACGGAGTATGACCAGAGTACCCTTGGCTCCCTGCAAGGGCTATTGTCCGCCGTTGTCAGTCTGGTTCTTTACCTTGCCATGCTTTTCTATATCAGCGTCAGGCTCACCCTTTTTGTCCTCCTCATGCTGCCTGTGGTTGCGCTGGTTATCTCCGGCATCTCCCACCGCCTGAGGCGTGAATCCGCCGAGTTGCAACAGCGCAATTCATTCCTCATGTCCTTGATGGAGGAGACAATTGTGGGGCTCAAGGTCATCAAGGCTTACACAGCCATCAGTTTTTCCAACCGTCGCTTCCAGCAAGCTTCGCAGCGTCATGCACGCTTGCGCACCAAGGTCTTCCGCCGAGTGGATTTGGCTTCGCCGGTAAGCGACTTTCTGGGCAATTGCGTGGTGATAGGCATCCTTCTTTTTGGCTCCTCGTTGGTGATAGGGGGCAACAAGGGGATTACGCCCGACCTTTTTGTCTCCTACATCATGATGTTCGTCCTGATGATTCCTCCGGCAAAGGAGCTCACCACCGCCATCTCGCAAATCAAGAAGGGCAAGGCGTGCACAGAGCGCATAGCCCGGTTCCTCGCCCTGCCGGAGGAGCCGGCCGACGAGCCCGGAGCCCGCGACCTCACAGGCCTGAGGGAAAAGATAGAAATCCGCCACCTTCATTTTGCCTACACGCCCACGGCTGAAGTCCTCACAGACATCAACCTCACCATCCCCCGTGGGGCCACCGTTGCTCTTGTGGGCAGTTCGGGTTCTGGCAAGTCCACTTTGGCCGACCTCCTCATGGGCTTCCACCGGCCCACGACTGGCGAAATACTCATTGACGGGCAACCCCTCCGCACCCTTCGCACTGCCTCCTTGCGGCGGCACATCGCGGTCGTGGACCAGCACACATTCCTCTTCAACGCTTCCGTCCGCCACAACATTGCTTACGGCACGCCTCATGCCTCGCAGCAGCAGGTTGTCGAAGCCGCCCGCGTAGCGCAAGCCCACGACTTCATCATGCAACTGCCCGAAGGCTACGATACTCCCATAGGCGACAGTGGAGCCCTGCTCAGCGGCGGGCAGCGCCAGCGCATCAGCATAGCCCGTGCCGTGCTCCTCTCCCCGGACCTCCTCATCCTTGACGAAGCCACCAGCGCCCTCGACACCGAGAGCGAAGCCCTCGTCCGCCGCTCGCTCCAGCAACTGCTTGTGGGTCGCACAGCCCTCATCATCGCCCACCGCCTCTCCACCGTGGCCGCTGCCCAGCTCATCGTAGTGCTTGAAGGTGGCCGCATTGTGGAGCAGGGCACGCATGAGGAACTCCTCAGGCTGGGAGGTCGCTACAGCCAGCTTGTCAAAAACTCAACCCTCCTCAACTGACGACAAACCCCCGATACACACCCTATGAACCCCCGCCGCGTTCACACAGCCCGTTCCCGCCACCGCAGAGCCCTCTGCGCCCTCTGGCTGTTGCTTGCTGCCCACCCCTCTGCCGTCTCTGCCCAGCAGCCCTCCTTGCACTTCACCTCCTCCGCCGTGGTCAGCCACCATGTGGCTCGCCTCACGTGGGATTCCGTCCCCAATGTCCAGTCCTATCAGCTGTTCCGCCGCTATCCCAATCAGGACAACTTCCTCCCCATAGCCACCCTTGTCGCCACAACCTACTTCGACACCCTGCGTCGTGTCATCTGTGCCGACACTGTCAGCTATCTCCTCACCGCTCGCTGTACCGACACTGTCGGAGGGCTCCCGTCGGATACACTCCTTTTTTCCGACACCGTGGGACTTTTTTTTCAGGACAACATACCCACGTCGCCCCCCACCTTGCGCCTTTGCAGTGTCGACACCCTCTTGGGGCAACTCCGCCTCAGCTGGTATCCCGCGCCGGACACCGACGTGCTTGGCTACTACATCTGCATGGGGACCCCCTGCCTCAATTTCGACACCGTGTGGGGTCGCCTCAACACCACCTACCTCTGTGCCGACACCCTCCTGCTGGACTCTGCCCGCCAATACAGCTTCCGCATACTTGCTTTTGACAGCTGCATGCAGGCAAGTCCCCTCACGCCTTATTTCCACAATCCTGCCCTCAGTCTTGACGCACCCCCCTGTTCGCGCCGTCTCACCTGTTCCTGGAATCGCTACATCAACATGCCGGACAGCGTAGCACGCTACGTGTTGCACTACCAGCTGGGTCACAATACCCCATGGCTCCACCACAGCGTGGGAACCCAAGGCCCGTTCCAGTTCGACACCCTTGTCGCCGACCTCTCCACCTCACTCATCCGTGCCTACCTCTCTGTCCACAACACTGCCGACAGCCTCACAGCCCTCTCCGCAATACGCACCTTTGCCTTTCCCCAGCCGGACACACCGCAATACGCCGCCATACTCAGTGCCGACTATGTCGACTCCCTTTCCGCAATATCACTTTCCCTGCAAGTCGACCCCCTTTACCCTGTCGACAGCTGTCGCCTCCTACGCTCCCTTGCCCACGCTGATGCCTCCGATGCCTCCTACCGATGGGACGCCTTCCAACCCATTGCCACCCTCCATCCCTCAGCCGAGCCCAATCCGCAGCAGACATTCCACTTCACCGACCGCGACATCAACCGCAATGCCCCTGCCTACTCCTATCAGCTCCAAGTGCCGGACCGCTGCGCCCAACGCTACATCCTCTCGGACACCGTCGTCGTCACCCTGCCACCCAAACAAGAACCTGCCGCCTGGATACCCAACATCATCAAAGCCGGCGACCCACAAGTAGGCAAACTCTGTCCCGCCCTCGTCGCCCCCACAGTTCGGGACTACACCTTCGAAGTCTATTCCCGCCAAGGGCAGCGCCTGTTCAGTACCCACAACCTTGACGACTGCTGGGACGGAACCAGCACCCTCAACAAACCCCTCCCGCAAGGAGTGTACGTCTACCGCATCTCCTGCCTCCACGCTGACGGCACCCGCAAAACCTACACCGGCACAGTAACCCTGCTGCGCTGAAAACCAGTAAACAACAACCCAGATGAATATAGCACTCTACCTACGCCACATCGACGATGAATACCGCCCACAGCTCCAGCGGCTCATCACCCTGTTGAACAACCATGGGGTACAAACCCACCTCGTCCACCACAGTCTGCCCGACTCTCCGTTGGATTTCCTCCTCTCCATCGGTGGTGACGGGACCCTCCTCAGCTCCGTCCACCTCATTGCGGACCGCGACATACCTGTTCTTGGCGTAAACTTCGGCCATCTTGGCTTCCTCACCACCGCCGGGCGCGACAATATCGACAGCCTCGTCTCCGACCTCATGGCGGGACGCTACACCCTCGAACCCCGCACGCTCCTCCACGTCGTGGCGCGGTATGAAGGGGGCGAACTCTCCACCTTCGCCCTCAACGAGGTCAGCCTCCACCGCTTTGTCGAAGAGCCCCTCCTCAGCACCGACCTCTACGTCTCCGACGACTTTGTCGCCACCTACGCCGGCGACGGCATCATCGTCGCCACCCCTACAGGTTCCACGGCCTACTCCCTTAGCTGCGGAGGCCCCATCCTCACCCCCGACAGCGGCTGCCTCGTCATCACACCCATCGGAGTCCACAACCTCACCCTCCGTCCCATTATCGTGCCGGACACTGCCACCCTCCGCCTCGTCACCCATCCCCAGCCCCAACAATTCAGCCTCGGCATGGACTCGCGCCGCCAGCCCCTCCCGCACGGGGCCGAAGTCACCCTCTCGCGCGAACGTTTCTCCATCCGCCTTGTCCGCCTCGGCAGCCAAAGTTTCTTCAGCGCCATCCACCAAAAACTCGGCTGGGGCGCACCGCAGTCAATTTAGGTCACTTCTAAAAATCATTGTTGAACACGTATTACACTAATCTAACGAATTATTATTCGAGCTATTCGTGTTATTCGTGTTCGTCAGAAATGAGTAATTAGTGGTTGTTGAACACGTATTACACTAATCTAACGAATTATTATTCGAGCTATTCGTGTTATTCGTGTTCGTCAGAAATGAGTAATTAGTGGTTGCCTTTAAATTGAAAATTGATTCGCGAATTAACGCATTCCTACATTAACACATTTACAGAGTCACTTCACCGTTGTGCGACACCATCGACACCGCCGTCACACCCTCCAACTCTTGCAGTCGTTTCACCAATCCGCCGTCAGTAACGCGCAACTCAACCGTCAGCGTGACAGACCCCGCAGTCATATTTCGCGCCTTCACCTCCGCGTGGCGGCTGTATTCTTTCACTATCGGCATCACCTTCCCCTCAATATTCAAGTCTGTCGCATTCACAACAAGAATCATCGGAGCCTTCACCACTGGCAGCCAATCCAGCAACCAAACCACCACAGAGAGTACCACAGAGAGTACCACAGCAAACAAAGCATGTCCGGCACCGCAGATAATGCCTACACCGATAGCCCAGAAAAGGAACATCAAATCCATGGGATTCTTCACCGCTGTGCGAAAACGGACTATGGACAGCGCACCCACCATACCCAGCGAAATCACAATGTTCGATTGGATAGTGATGATGATTGCTGCCGTAATCAGTGCAACACCCACAAGCGAGATATTGAATGCCTTGGAATAAAAAGTCTTACGTGTCACCACACGGTACAGGAAAAAGATGTACAGCGCAATGACTGCGGTCACACTGAGACACATAACCACCGTGCCGAGGTCGATCTGCTGCGTACTCCAGTTTTCAAGAAAAGACTTCTTGAAAATGTCTGAAAAAGTAATGGCCAAACAATTCATGATAATAAGTTTTTTAATTTGAAATTCTATAAACCATATTTTCTACACAGATAATACTTCGAGAAAGCTGTCCGCTCTACCCCGTCAAGTTCCAAGCAGTTGTAGATAAAACTGGGAAGAAACTCGTCGTACTTCACCTCCATCAGGTGAAATCCTGTCGGCATTACAGGTCGGCGCTCCAGCTGGCTGTCAAAAAAACTACCGAAGTCCGTGGAGGAAACCAGGTGCGTGTCAAAAGTGATGCGGACGTTGCCCGGAGCGTAGGTATAGGGGTAGCGTTCGTATTCAACAATTGTGGTGGGGTGCATCTGCCGCTGCAATAGAAACAGGAGGAAACGGCGCAGGACGGCAGGATGTCCTGCAAAATCGGGTAGAGGGCTTCCGCTCATCAGCAGCTCAGCCTCCTGTCGCGTAAGTCGGCAGGAGGTTTTCATCGTCTTCTCGCGTTCTTTGCGTTTGCACTCTAATGCAATCACGGCGTCCGACCCGTTGTAAATCCTTATGCGGAACTTCTCCCGCGGGTCGGTGCCGTTCTCGTTTTCGTAATAACATGTGTCGGCATAGTCGTCAAAATACAGGCTTCGCACTGTGTACGACCCTCTCGAACCCGCATGGGCATCGGAGGGCAGGACTCCCGCAATGCGACTCCGCAGCACCGCCATCATCCCTGCCGAGATGATGTATTTATACTCATGCCGGTACGGGGAATCCCCTTGGGTCTTAATCAACAAACCTTCTTTCATTTTTCATTTGTTTACAAGGTGTAGGTGAACCACCGTGTCAATAACACTATGGGGATAATAGTGACGGCCACTGATGCTGTCTTGCCACTCCAGCAGGTCGTATGCATCCCATGTGTGCGCCTGTTCTATGTAGCTGCCCACCGTCCTGCCAGGCTGTAACTCCGCATAAATATGGTTCATCCGCTAAATGGATAGGTGGAGTCGTGCAGGGATAGGAGTTTGAGTTTGAAGAAAAGCATATCTCGGTAGCCATAGGCTTGACGTTTCATAGTTTTGATTTTGTTATTGATGCCTTCGAGTTTTCCGTTGGAGATGCGGTAGTCGTACCATGCGAGTATACCGTCACTGTGGCGAGAGAGGGTGTCGGCGATGCTTTCGATCGGTCTCAGTCCTGACTGTCTGGCCTGATCAATCCAGTCGGCGAGTACGATTGCAGCATCCTGTTTGTTGTCCTGCCGCCATACTCGCCGGAGGGATTCCTTGAGATAGTAGGCGGTAGCCAGCGGGCGGTTGATGTCCAGGGCCTTGCACAGGCGTTCCTCGGCCTTGGGCGAGAGGCTGT
>JAFVCA010000034.1 GCA_017479705.1 Bacteroidales bacterium | reverse complement strand
GGCACTCCTGACAGTATAACAGCAGGGGGCGGCTCGCAGCGCCGCCCGCTTCTTGCAGAATAAAGCCTTTGTTATAAGGTCTTTGAGGGTAAAAGGGTCTTGGCGCAGCCAGGACCCTTTTGTTTGTTTAGCGTACAATCAGTTTCTTGACCATGTTGACGCTTTGGCCGGTGATGCGGACAAAGTAGGCACCCTGTGACAGGTGGTCAACATCCATGGTCTTGGTGCAGTCGCTGGCGCATTCGAGGGTTTCGGAGGCAGCAACGCGGCCATTCATATCGACAACCTCGATGGTCACCTTGCCATTGACACCGCTTACGCTGATGATGGTGGAGGAGCTGGTCGGGTTGGGATAGATGGTGCAGGAGGCGGTGGCAGCATTGTCGATACCGAGGGCTTCGGTAGTGAAGGTGCTGACGGTGCTCCAGGCGCTGTAGTTCTCCGTGCCGCAGATGGCGCGAACATAGAGGTCGTACTGAGTGTTGTAGTCGAGGCCGTTGATGGTGGTGTTGGGCTCAGTGGCGCTGACGATGGTGCCATTGCCATGGCTGAAACCACGGGTGCCATACTCAACTTCGAAGGCGGTGTTGCCCTCGGCGGGAGTCCAACTGACAGCCACGCTGTTGGCGTTGACAGTGGTGGTCACGCCAGTGGGGGCGTTGCAGGACTCAGTGCAGTTGGCGGTAGTGGCATTGGCGTGTGTCCAGTTCTCGCTGTTCCAGTCATCACCGCAGACGGCTTTGACGAAGAATTCATACTCGGTCTCGCACTCCAGGCTGTTGATGGTGATGGAGTTGGTGGAGGCGGTAACCGTGGTGCCAGAGCCTTGGTTGAAACCGGCATAGCCATACTCGATAGTCCAAGAGGAGGCCATGGGGTTGCTCTCCCAGTTCAGGGAGACACTGTTGGCGGTGACGTTGCTGACGGAGAGGCCTGTCACATCGGGGCAGGTGGCAGCGGTGAAGGTGATGGGAGTACTCCAGTCGCCCTCAATGTTGTGTGCAGTGCCACAGAGCGAACGGATGGCGACATTGTAGGTGAGGCCAGCGGTGAAACCGCCGAGGGTGGCAGGATGGGAGCTGACGGTATAGATGCTGTCAAGACCACCGGTGAACCAGATGTGGAGTTCCCACATGGTTTCGATGCCAGCGGGTGTCCAGTCAAAGGTGGCAGTGCTGTTGGTGATGTCGGAGACCGTCAAACCGGTCGGGAAGACGCAGTTGAGCGAATCGGTAGTGAAGGATTCAGTGACCCACTCGCTGTAGCCAAGGCTGTCGGCGGTGCAATCCTGACGCACACGGATGGTGTAGCTGGTGGAGGGCTGCAGGGCGTTGAAGGTGTAGCTGTTGCCAGCAACGGCGATGTCGGGTGTGGGCCAGGTGAGGCTGGAGGCCTCTTTGATGTTGACCTCGTAGGTGCTGCCGGAGCCGTTCCAAGTGACAGTGGCTGACTCGAAGTCGTTGGTAAGACTGGTGATGGAAGGAGCCGGGCAGGGAACGTTGTTGCAGGCCATAATCTGGATGTCAGGAACGAGGGAGGCGCTTGTACCACCCGACACAGAGGTGATGTCGTAGGCAGCATTGTCTCTGTAGGCGAAGCGAGTTATGTAGCTGCTGCTGGAGTGGGCGGCAAATTGGGCACCGCTGAGGTAGGAGCCATGGTCACGTTTCACGGCAAGGAGGAGGTTGCTGTGGCCATCCCAAGCAAAAGTGGTGTCAAGGGGAACTATCTGCCACTCGGCACTGGTGTAGCTGAGGTCGGCATCGTCAAGCACTTTGACAAAGGTGTGGTTGGAGTCGGGCAGGATGAAAGCGGAATCCAGGTCGGTCTCGCTCACGTTGGCCATGTAGACAGTGATGTGGTTGAAGTAGTTGCCGGCTGTAGTGGTGGTGGGCAGGAATGCGAAAGCACCGATATTGTGGTCGACAAGACCAGCAAGGTGTGCGGAGTCGATAAGGGTCTGCGTGTAGCCATAGTTGTAGTAGCTGAAGCCGAGGGGAGCATAGGGGGTGGAGGAAGTGGAGAGGACGGAGGTGTCGTAGTTATAGATAGCGGTAATGTCGTCGCAGAAGATTGTTCTGAAAGTGTTGGAAACCCATTCGCCAGTGTCGCTGGTGCCACAGATGCTGCGGACGTAGACATCGTAGAAGGTGGAAGGTTGTAGACCTGTAATAACGGTGCTGTTGCCCAAAGAGGTGGTCAGTGTGCCGCTGCCTTGCGTGAAGCCCATGGGGCCATACTCAATCTCGTAGCTGTCGGTGCCGGTGGTATGCCATGTGAGGGCAAGAGCGGTGGCGGATTCGGGGATGGTGGTGTCGAGCTCGATGTGAGACGCACGGCAGTAGTTGGAGATGCAGTTCACGTGGACTTCGAAGCCAAAGTAGAGAGGTGCTGCGTAGTCGTCGCTGTGGAGGTAGAGTGTGAGAGGACCGTTGCTCGAAACCAGCGGGCCGAAGGTCGTAGAGTCGTGAAGGCCGTAGTCGGAATAGAGCAGGGCACCGTTGGTGTCGCTTCCATCATAGACCTTGAAGTAGTGGTAAGTGCCTTCGGTCATGGACATGCCAGTGATGCTGATAAGACTGTTGTCAGCGTCGGGCATGAGGACAATGTAGCTGTCCTGGTTGGTGGCATAGGACTGGTTGAAGCCACCATTGTCATAGATGATGCCACCACACATGTTGAGGGTGTCAGTCTGGTTGGGACGCATGTTCCAGCTGCCGGGGATGGCCAACACGGGGCCGGCCCATTCGGAGGAGTCGCCCTCGTCGCAGATGGCGCGTACCCAGAAGTAATAATGGCCGTAAGTGGTGAGGCCATTGATAACGGCAGAGGTGTCGTTAAAGACGACATAGTTGGCGGGTACGTCAGCGCCGATGGTATCGTAGGCAACGGCATACTGCTGTGCGGTGCCACGCTCGCTCCAAGTAACGAGGACAGAGGTGTCCGACAGAGCAGAGGCGGCAAGGTTGCCAACATAGGGGCATTGGGGAGTAAGGTCGATGGTGAAGTCATCAAACGTAGCATACCAATTTTCAGTGGAAGCTATGGAAAGGAGAGCGATGTAGTTGCCATTAAAGGTGTGGTTGGCAAAGGCCACGTCGTAGCGTTGATAGTCGTCACTGTTGCTGATAGTGATGGTGTCGACGGGCTGGAAGGTGTTCATGTCGGAAGGATCGCTCATTATGCCAACAGCAATCACAGCATCGTCATAGTAGGGGAACGCATCGCGCATAGCCCAGAAGGTGAGCTGCAAGCCGTGGATGTCGATATTAGTGGTATCGATGGCAGGCATGGCAAGTGAGACAACGGACATAGAATAGGAACTATACTCAATTTCGAGGCCGTAACTGCCCGTGCGGTATTCATTGCTGGTGATGTATGCAATGTTGTCATTAGAGGAGGCGTTGCTGGTACGTGTCCAGCAGGGATAGAAGTTGACACTGTTATAAGAAGCCCAGTTGGAAGGAATGTCCTCAAAGCCTGTGAAGTAAGGCAGTGAGTCGATGGACTCACAATCGGTGCGGAAGGTGCAAAGGAGAGACCAGTTGGAGGTGTCGTTTCCACAGAAGGAGGCAACATAGACATCGTAGGGGACGTTCTGAGTGAGGCCAGTGAGGGTCTCGCGATAGTCGTTGCTGACATTGACGAACATGCCCGATCCGTGGGCAAAGCCCGAAGGGCCATACTCAACAACGAAGTCGGTGGCATCGGAGCTGTCCCAAGCAATGTCGGCTGTGTGGGGAGTGATGTTGGAAGCAGTGACGTGGGTAGGAACCGGGCAGGAGGTGATTACGTTGACCGAGAGGTCATCAAGGTACATGCCGTTTGAGAGATTGTCGGGTTGGGCAATGGCGATGTACTTCGCAGTGCCGACATAGTCGGTAAAGGATACCCGGTAGGGCTGCCATTCGTTGGAAGTGGTGAGCTCGATGGTGGACATTTCAACAAAGGTGCTGAAGTCTTCGGGGTCAGAGATTACACCAATCTTGACAGTGGGGGTAGAATAGCTGGAGGCATTGTATGCGAAGACAGTGAGTTCGAGGGTGTTGATGGGTGCATCCAAGATGGGGAGCACAGTGTAGGAGTGGTTGCCGTTTCCTGAATTGATGAAGAGGGAGTAGTCGCCGCTATGGCTATAGCTGTTGGAGGCATAGGGGTAATCATAATATGGGTTGGTGGAGGCTTTGTACCAGCATTCAGGTGCGGCGGAGCCATAGTCCTCAAAGCCGTAGACGAAGGGTACCGGGGTCGGGACGCACGTGGTGCGGGCGGCAATCTCGCTGCTCAAGTTCGAGTCGGTGCAGAGTGCCGTGACGCGGATGATGTAGCGAGTGTTCTCGGCAAGGCCTGTAAGTGTATAGGAAGGGGTGTTGACCGTGCCAAGGCTGGTCCACACATTGGTGTCGCTGGCGCGGTAACTGAGTTCCCACGAGGTCTCTTGATATCCGGGCATCCATGACAGAGCGATTTCTGTGGTGCTGACCGAATCAATAAATGGTGTCGGGAAACCACAGTTGAGGGGCTCCGAGCAGCCGTCAACATAGAACATCATGTCGTTGCGGTAAGAGGTGGCTGAGAAGCGGGGATTATTAATGTCAATGGGGGAGGAACTGGTGCCGTAGGCCGACATTCCCGACACGGTGTGCGCCCGGAAATAGTTGTTGTATCGGTAATCGCCTGAGTTATCAAGCACTGCAATCACAAGGTTTTGGCCTCCGTTATAGTGGAAGGGTTCGATGAAGTCGAAACGGTTCCAGCCCGGCTGTACAGCCAGCGGTCCTTGGTAAACCATCTGGAATGCGTTCGAATCGTAGGGGACAAAGCTGGTGCTCAACGAGGAGAGGGTGGTGTGAGCCAGATAGATGGTGCAATTGCTCTTGGTAGTGTCAGAGCTGCTGCCAGCATAGTTGAAGCCGATAGCGTTGATAACGGCATTGCTTCCCAGCTCGTTGCTCAGAATCAGCTGCTGGGTGTAGGAATAGTTGTTATAGCTGTTATTGGCAGGGAAATAGTTGGTCGTTGTAGAATTGGCACCGGCAAGCAGTATACTGTCGGCAGCGGTGGTGTCGAATTCAGCGCAAAGTTGCGGTCTTGTGGAGAAAGCAAGGCTGTCCCAAGCACCGTAATCGCCATTGTCGCAAAGCACGCGCACTCGTGCCGTGTATGTCGTCTGCGGTGTTAGGCCGGTAAGCGTTACGCTGTTGGTCAAGGTTGTGACTTGGTCAACAATGGCACCCGTATTGTCAAGGCATACCACTTCATAGCTTGCAGGGGTGCCTAAGTTCAGCCCCGTCACGTGCCAGCTGAGGCGGGCTGCCGTGGAAGCATTATGTGTGAGAGTGATGTCGTCAACAAAAGCGCACTGAGGTGCACCAATGCAGGAAGCCGTAATCTCAAAACCGGCATAACTGTAGTTGTAGCTGCCGGCCGAAAACTGGATGGTGACAGGACCGCTGAGGGAGCGGATGTTGGTGAAGGTCTCGTTGTTTGCGGACGAGCTCCACAGCTGTTGACCGTTGGTGCCAACGCCGTCATAGATGCGCAGACGGGCGTAATAGCTGTAAAGGTCAGTGTTGCCGGAGAGGCTGATCAACGAGTCTTCGCTGGCAGGATAGACAACCAGCGTGAAGTTGTCATAGGGAGTATATGCGTTGTTGGGACCGCCGTTGTCATAGATGGTGGTGCCGCAAGCATAGATGGTGTCGCTGCCTTCATAGCCCATGATGTATCTGCCGGGTGTGAAGGTGACGGGTCCCACCCAGTTGCTGTACTCGCCGCCGCAATCGCCGCGGACGTATGCAGTGTAGGTGATGCCAGCCGTAAGATCCGTAAGGGTGACAACAGTGTCGTAGACCATTTCGGGTGTGAGATCGTTCGAGTCGGGATTGAAGGCAACGGTGTCATAAAGGATATTCCAGGCCATTCCCTCATTGTCGCGCCATCTCAGGGTGGCGGCGTTCGGGCTGGGGGCAGAAGCAGTGAAGCGTGTGGGGGCAATACAGCTTGAAGCCTCGGTCACTTGCAGGTCATCCAGCATCAGTGTGTAGCTGTTTGTGCCGCTGCAAGTGGTGCGCAAGGCAATGCGGGAGCCGTTGCCGCCGTAGTTGTTGAAGTAGACCGTGTAGGGCTGATAGCTGCGGCCCCACTGGTCGTTCGAACCGGCAATCAGTTCGATGGTGTCCACAGGGACAAAGAGCGTGTCCTCCATGACGCCCGCCTCTAAGGTGAAGTTGACGTTCATCACCGATGCATAGAAGTTGAGCTGGAGGGTGTTGATGTTCTCCATTTCCGGGAGGGCAGCGATTTCTGTCTCGCCGTTCGAGCTTTCAAACTCGAAGTACACATTGCTGTTGCGGGCATTGGTGGAGTACTCGTAGACCGCGGGGAACGTGCCTGCGCCGCTGGTGCCTTGCGCAATGGCGAGCCAGCAGTGGGGAATCTCGCCTGTCTCGTAGGCTTCAAACGATTCGGAGTAGGGCACAGAAGTGTATCCGCCGCAGAAGGTGCGGAAGGTGGCCGTGGTCCATCCGCTGTGCGACGAGGCGTCGCAGATGGCGCGGACGTACACGTGATATTCCGTGTTGCTGTTCAAGCCAGTGGCTGTATAGCTGTTGGTGGTGACGGTGGAGGCGTAGTATTCAGCATCGCTGAAGTCGGTAATCACCGTGTCCGAAATGAGGATTTCCCACTCGGTAGGAGCGCCGGACTGCTGCCATGTGGCAGTGGCCGACGAACTGGAGATATTGCTGAAGTCTATTTGAGTGGGAGCTGCGCAGTATAAAGAGTAAGAGCTGATGCCGAGACGGATGTTCGGCAAGAAGGAGCCGTAATAACTTGGGGTGAGGTTGTCGATAGAGTACGTCGTGTAGTTGTTGTAGTTGTAGCAGGTGACGTTGCCGGAAGCTTCCGTCCCCACGAAAGAGGGATAGTTGTTGATGTAGGAGCCTGTGGCATCGATGACGCAGATGGCCAGCGTACCCGTGTCCTGGTAGGAGAAAGTGCTGTCCAGCGCAATGTTCACCCAGCCGGTGGCAAGGGACACAGTGCCTTGGAAGACTTGTCTGAACGCAGACCCTGGAATGACCGAGCCAAACGAGGTCTGGCCGACTTCGGCCATGTAGATGCTCCAGGTGCGGGTGGTGGCGTCGCCGCTCACATAGAAGGCTATCGAGTCGATGTCGCCGTCTATGCCCACCTGGTTGGCCGAGTAGAGCATCTGCGAGAAGGCGTTTTTGTAGTAGGCATAGGCCGGAACGTGAGCGTCAGTTTCCGTGCCGCTGCCTATGGGAATAACGTAATGTGTCTGGGCCATTGAGGCCATTGGCAATAGCAGTATTGCCAAAAGAAACGGTATAAGACGTTTTCTCATGAGTTTTGTTTGTTTTTAATTTGTTTTTAATAAATAATCTATTTCAAGATTGTTTGGTGCGCATAGCATGGCTGGATTAACACGTGGTGTCGATTTTTTCCGATGCAATAGGAACCAAGGCACAAACAAACATCCTCAGAACTGGTTGGCTACCATTACGTTTTGCATTGTATGTTGTACACAAACATGACTGCGGCCTTTTCTCAGGCTCGAGTTGGGCCGTGCACCAATGTTTGTCCGTTTCTTGACATTCCGTTGATGTTCATTGGAAGTACCGTTTGCCCAAGGGGGTTGGGGCAAGTGCTGGAGAAATGACCCAGAAATGACCTGCAGGGAGCGGGACAAGAGCGGACAGCGTTGAATTGTCCAGCAATCCGGCTTCGGCCACAGGGCGGAGGGCTGCCGGAGCGGATGCGGAGCGATGGATGGGGGAAGGGGAAAAGGGTATTGCCGCAGGGCCGTGGCAGGGCCGGCGGCGGCGGGAGGAGGAGCGTCGGGAGGACGAGGCTATTCGGAGCCCTTCTTCAGCGAACGGCGCATTTTCTCAATCAGATAATTGACCACTACGTCCGACTGGCGGTCGGTTGTGCAGCAGAAGATGTAGAGCGTCCGCGACAGGTAGGAGACGCCGAGGTAGCAGGACTGGCTGTGGTCTATTTGCTCGTTGGTGACGGGGGCCGGACGGGTGGGGTCCTGGCGGTTGCGCTGGGTGAACATGGCCACGTCCCAGCCTTGGTCCATCTGTTGCTGCTGTTCTTTGGTGGGGGTGGCGAGGTTGAACTCTTTGCAGAGCCATTGCCAGCCTTGGTCGTCGATGGCTTCGAGCAGGGTTACGTCGGCGGTGATGCCCGTGTCGAGCGTGAAGTTGGTGACGCTCGCCACGCGGATGTCGGTGCGCGCGGCGTAGCGGTTGTAGAGGTCGGTCTGGCCCGCGGCCGACAGGCTGAGCAGCACGAGGCTGATGAATGCGAGGAGACGGTGTTGGCTCATGGCAGTGGGTTTAGGCGCGGAGGAAGTTCCAAATGTCGTTAATCACAGAATCGGGCGAGCACTGGGTGTTGCATGCCACAATGGGGTCCGGGTCCAGCAGGGGCTCAATCTCGTCGTCCAGTGATTCCAGGGCTTGGGTGGGCTTGGGTTGGGTGGCGGGTGCCGGGGAGGTATGGACGTGTTCGGCCTGTGCGGCAACGGTCTGCGCGGGTTGGGGCAGGGCAGCGGGTTGTGCATTGGCGGCTGCGTCGGATTGCAGGGCTGGGGAGAGTTGTTGGGGTGTGGCAAGGCTGCCGGTCCCGGCCTGGGCTATGAGGGGCGCATCGCCAGTGTCTAAGCGGTTTTGGGGCAGGATGGTAAAGAGCACCCCTGCCAAAATAAGCACCGCAGCCACAGTGGAGGCCGTGGCGCGGCGGCGGCGACGGATGGCGTGGGCCTCGGCCTCGGCGGCGTGGAAAACCTCGTCGCGATGGGTAAGGCGGTTCAGCTCGCCTTGCTCCTCGGGGGTGATTGTTCCTTCGCTGTAGCGTTGAAGGAGGTTTTCTATGTTTTTCATGTCGTATTGTTTTTATTGTTGAGTTATGGGCGATGGGCTATGGATCGGGGTGGCCGCCATGGTCATTCGCCTTTTCTGATTGCTGTCTGTTGTTTTTCTTGTTCTTTCATCATCTTTTTCAGCCGTTCGTGCCCTTTGCGGAATAGTTTTTTGAGGGTGGGCATCGGGGTGTTGGTCACTTCGGATATCTTGTGCCGGGAGTAGCCTTGCTCGTAGTAGAGGTCGAAGATTTCGCGGATCCTGTCGGGCAGGGTGTTTTTGTAGTCCCAGAGCATGCGCATGCGCTCTTCGTCCAGATGGTCTTCGGGGGCTGGGATGTCCGGCAGTTGCTCTACGAGCATGTAGCCCTCTTTGCGCAGTAGTTTCCGGCAGTTGTTACGCACCACCTTGGAGCAGTACTGGTAGGGGTTGGTGACCAGCGGGTTCGACATGGTGTCTACCAGGGCGTCGTGCACTGCATCTTCGACATCGGCTTTGTTGTGTAGCAGTGCGAAGGCCATCTGGTAGAAGTCCAGATAGTGGTCAGCCAGCATCTGTTTGTCACTTTCGCGCATATCGAGTTTTGCAGTGTTGTGTATATAAGAGTGCCAAGCCCCGATTTGGATACCCCCTCAGCCCTAACTTTTAACATCTTTTATGATATTTTGGCAGTTCTGGGATGGAGATGAGCCGTTTTTCGGCAAAGTCGACTTGGCAGCAGATTTGCTGGGCGCCGTTGGTGAGGCAGAGGTAGGGCACTTGCAGCACGAGGTTGTAGCGGCAGGCTTGGTCCACCACTTTTTGGGTCAAGGGGACTGTCTCCTTTTTGCATTCCACAATGATGAGGGGTTTCACCTCGTGGTCGTACACCACGATGTCGCAACGGCGGGTCATGCCGTTGAGGGTGATGGCTCCTTCCACCTGCATGAGCTCGAAGGGGTAGAGCAGCTCGGAGTGCAGATAGTGGATGAAGTGCTGGCGGACCCACTCCTCGGGGGTGAGGGCGACGTAGCGGTTGCGCACGGTGTCAAAGACCTCTCGGTGGCCGTCGACCTCGCGTATCTTAATAGACATTCTCTGTTCCGCCGTCATCCTCTTCCTCCACTTGCTGGCGCTGTTTGAGGCCGTTGTTGATTTTGTAGGAGAAGCCGATGGTGATGGTGGGCGAGATGCGCCGCGAGTTCACCAAGCGGGTCAGCTGGTTGGTGTAGGTGGTGTGGCCCCAGCCGCCGGTGGAGAAGACATCGCCGACACGCAGGTTGATGGTGCCGCGCTTCTGCAAGACGTCCTTCTTCACGGCAAGGTCGAACCAGTAGGAGGGCATCATGGTGGTCTGGAGGTCGAGCCAAGGGGCAAAGTACTGGCCGGAGAACTGGATGGTCCAGTCGGCGGGCAGGTTCATGAACGAGGTGAATTTGCCGCTGGCTTGCCAGGCGGAGTGGCTCTTGTTGTTGAGCAGTGCGGTGCCCTGGATGGTGCTGTGGTACATGTTGATGCTGAGGTTCAGCTTCCACCATTTCATCACTTGCCAGTCAACGATAAATTCAAGACCGTAGTTGTAGCCTTTGTCGAGGTTCTGCCAGGTGCTGGCCCAGTAGCCTTCGTACTGCGGGTTGTAGGGCATCCAGGGGCTGTAGTGGTCGCGCGACAGGGAGTCCCACACAAAGCCGTAGCGGGTCATCATGTTGTTGGTTTGGCGGTAGTAGGCGCAGGTGTAGATGTTCCATTTGTCGAGCCCCAGGTTGTAGGAGAGCTCGAAGGCGTTGGTGAATTCCGGGTCGAGGTTGGGGTTGCCGAATGACATTTGCTGCCCTTCGCGCACGTCGAGATAGGGGTTGAGGTCCCACATGTGCGGACGGCGCACGCGGCGGCTGTAGCTCAGCTGCATGCTGTTGCTCTGGTTGATTTCGTAGGAGAGGTGCAGCGTGGGGTAGAGCTTCCAGTAGCTTTTGTGTATCGGCTCCGCGGTTGGGTGGTTGATGTCCACGCCGTTGAGGTAGGAGTATTCCAGGCGCAGACCGCCCTGGGCGGAGAGTTTGTCGGTGAATTTGCCGCCCACGGTAGCGTAAAGGCCGTGGGTTTGCTGGTTGTAGTCGAAATGGGTGGAGGTGGTTGAGTCGAAGTAATTGTAGAGCTGGTGGGTTGTGGGGTGGTACTCGGTGCGGTAGTATTTGGCATCCTGGTCGGGCCAGTCCATCCGCCCTTCGTAGCCTGTTTCCAGTTTCCAAACTTCGGCGAAGGGGTGCACATAGTTCAACTTTAGGTTCAGGGACTGGTGGTGGTTCTCCGTCTCGGTGCGGCGCAAGTAGTAGTTGTCCCACAGGGGATTGCCTGTCAGATATGGGGTGTTGACCAGGGTGTCGCGGTAGGTCTGCTCTTGCAGTCCATTGCCTTTCACCTGCCGTGTGGAGAAGGTGACATCGGCTGTCAATTCGCGGTCCTTCTCCTCGAACTTCTTGACATAGCTGAGGTTGAACACATGGTTGAAGTTGAGGTTGTTGTTGGTGTCAATCTGGGTATAGTCCATGAGGCCGTTGTACATCAGGTCGTTGGTGAATATTTGGCTGGTCCGCATACGTTTGCCCCCTCTCAGTTGGTAGGAAACGAGCAGACTGTTCTTGTCGTTGAAGTAGTATTCTCCTCCCACCTTCAGGCTGCCCATGTAGTTGCGGCGCAGACCGTATTCGTCAATCGTGTCGTGGGACATGGCAATGCTGTCCCTCAGACGCTGGATCATGGAGTGGCCGTGGCTGCCGCGGCTTCTCATGCCGCCGTCGAGGGTGAAGAAAAGGTTGTATTTCTCGGTGGTGTAGTTCAGGCTCAGGCTTCCCATGGTGGTGGGGATGACGCTGGGCAGGGGGTTCGGAACCATGAAAGGCAACGGGCCGCCAGCGTTAAGATTGACAACGCCGTTCAGACCTAAGGCTCCCGCGGTTTTTTCTTTCAGCTTGATGTTGATGATGCCGCTCATGCCTTCGGGGTCGTACTTGGCTGAGGGATTGGTGATGACCTCCACGCTCTCCACCGTGCTGGCGGGGATTTGCTCCAGCAGGGTTTCGAGGTCGTTGCCCATCATCTCGTAGGGGCGCCCGTTGATAAGCACTTTCACGCTCGAGGAGCCTCGGAGCGAAACGGTGCCGTCGTTGTCCACTGATACGCTGGGCACGCTTTCCAGCACGTCGGTTGCTGTTCCGCCACTGGACACCAAGTTCTTGTCCACATTCACCACGCGCTTGTCCAACTGGTATTCCACCATGGTGCGTTCAGCCCGTACCTGCACCTCTTCCATCATCACGGCACTGGGCGCGATGGTGATTTTGCCCAAGCTGACGGAGCTTTTGCCATCGCTCAGGGCCACGGGTTGGGGGTGGAAGTAGGTCTGGTAGCCCATAAAGGAGATGCGCAAAAGGTATTTGCCGTATGCCACCTTGACGGAGAAAGAGCCGTTGGGCTCGGTGACGGTGCCCGTCACCAACGACGAGTCCTGCACCTTCAGCACAGCCACCGTGGCATACTCGACGGGCAGGCCCGATTTGGAGTCATACACTTTGCCGCTAATCTTGCCTTGTTGGGCCTGTGCGATACTGACAAAGCATAATAGAATTAAGATTATTTTCTTCATAATGATATTATTTCTGAGTATATACTTTATGTTTGATGTTCATTATTTTACATGCCATTGTAGTTCTCCCATCGCCATCTAAGGAAATCCCGATTGATGAATTCAGGAATCACTATACTCGGAGGGATGAGTGCACCATAATCAAACCTTGCTCGATTGGAGAGAAACACTTCGCCTGTAGGGGAAATACGCAGATGCCCAGTATCAAACAACATGTGAATATCAAGGCGCATGGCGAATCCATTTGAGGCAGTGTCTTCCCCATGGTATTTGTATGGTTTGATATGTGCCGCCTCTAAGACTTCTGGCATCGTAACATTGGTTATTACACATCGTTTGCAAGCGGCAAGGACCTCTCTTCGGAATTGTGCTTGATGTGGGCGATTTTGGACCGTGGCAATACGTTTTCTTTCTACATCAGATATTACATCAGATGCGGACAGGAATTTTATTGCTTGATCAATTGTTGGATTTAATGAAATGTCACTTAGAATCAAATATATCTCAGCGGAAATGGCAGTGTTTATTCGGAAGTGGGCAGTGTCATTGTTGCCATCCTCTTGGACCAGATATCCATAGTAATTCAGAAATAGAAGGAATTCACGTGCCATACGTTTGTCATTGGATCTCTCACAGCAATTCGGCCACAGCCGGGTATCCAAAGACCCTTCCCTATACCAAAGAATAAAATTAGCATAGTCATCCGTTGTAACATTAGGTGTGCCAGAAAGGGGTATGACAATCGTTATAAGTTCTTCTAATGTTAAATATTCAATTTTTTGAATGATGGAAAGAATGAGCTTTAGGGGTTTGATAATAATGCCGGATTTTTGCCACTTCTGACATACTTCTGGTGGTTGTATTCTTGCATTAGGAAGTTGGTGAGTCATTATTGTGACCGCAGAGAATTCTGTTTGTGAGATTTCGTGGTTGGCTACTTTTCTACCAAAATCAGTAAGCATGATTTTTCCATGAGTGCCTTCGGGAATTAAATTTAGCGATTTCCAATACTGTTGAGAATTACGCATCACATTCCGCTCCCCCACACGGTCTGCAAGATTTATTCCAACAGAATCTTTCAGGTCGTTAGTAAGTTCCCGTAGCTCATTGGAAAATTCTGTGGAGCTGAATGAATATCTACTCTCTAATTTTGCCATTCTGAAAAGAACTCCAAGGAGAACGACTGGGTCATTGATGCTCTCGGTTGGAGCAAAGGATGCCCACTGCCATTTGAATTCGGGGAAAGGCTTTTCGGGGATAAACGATTTTGGTATCATAGTGTCAAAATGCGAGGCGATTAAACTGATTTGCAATGGCTTTCGCCAAAGTGGGTGGTACGGCATTCCCGATTTGTCTACATACGGAAGAGATGCCACCAACAAACTCATAATCGAGGGGGAAACTTTGAATGGTTGCTAATTCTCGGCATGTCATGCGGCGTTTTCCATTGGGATGGGGTAAAATAACAACTCCACCCCTGTCATCTCCTCTTGCTGTCACTGTTGGAGCTGGCTTGTTAGGGTCTATTGGTCGGTGACCGAGGTAGCCATTAAAGTTTAATTTATATTTCGAATATACATGGTTGGGTAAATCGTTGGGGAGGTCTGGGTCCGGGATATTGTTAAGTGCTTCCCCGACACTCACCCATCGTTTATACATAAGGGTTGCGTCCTTGGAATGGGTTTGTTCTGGGTATGTGTATGTACACTGAATGTCTTCCCTTATTCCAACAATTATTACGCGGTACCTTGTTTGTGGGACACCGTAATCGGCAGCATTCAACAGACGATACTGAACTTTGTATCCAAGCGATTGAAAATCGCTGAGAATGGTTTGAAAAACCGTTCCATGGTTTAGGCTAAGAATACCTTTTACATTTTCCGCCAGAAAAAAAGGTGGTTTTTTGTCATGGAGTATCCTTATCATTTCTAAATATAGCTTGTTTCGCTCATCATCTTCATGGCGTCCCGTGTTGGCAACGGAGAATCCTTGGCAGGGGAATCCACCAATAATAATATCTGGGTTGGGAATTAAGTCAGACGATACATCGTGAATGTCTTGCTGAGATATATGGTCGCCAATATTGTGTCGGTACGTTTGAACGGCATCTGTAAACAAGTCATTAGCCCAGATAATATTATGCCCCGCTTGGATGAATCCCAAATCCAAGCCACCAGCACCACTGAATAGCGAAACGACATTCATTGCTTTATTATTTTTTCCAATCTAACCAACTCTTTGCCAAGCAGACGGCTAAACATAGGAGGGACAGCATTTCCTATTTGGCGATATTCAGAGGTGTTGCTTCCGCAAAAATAGTAATCATCTGGAAAGGTCTGCACAGCGGCACTTTCTCTGACTGACAGTCTTCTGACACCATTGTAATGAGGGATAGCGCACACACCACCTTTCCCATTGCCACGGGCCAGAATGGTGGGGGATGGTTTATCGGGGTCAGTTCTGCGATGTGCAGTGAAATTTCGGTATACGACCTTGTATTTCGAGTATACGTGGTTCGGAACATTGTTTGGCACATCTGGGTCAGGAAAATGTTCGATGGCTTCCCGGATACTCACCCACGGGAGCAACCCCTGTCCCTTGCCGTGGGTTGGTTTGGGGAAAACAAATTGAACTTGTTTATAAATATCAAGCCTTTCCCCAATAATAATAACCCTTTGGCGAGTTTGGGGTATGCCATAGTCGGCCATGTTCACAGTGTGTAACTCTACGTGGTAGCCAATATCTTCGAAGTCCTGTATTATGGCTTTGATGGCACCCCCACCTCCAAGACTCAGAATACCTTTAACATTTTCGGCTATGAAGTAGAGTGGCACTTTACAGGCAACTATGTCGCGGAAAAACAAATACAGGTTGTTCCTTCTGTCATTAACATCCCGGTGTAGATTTGCCAAAGAGAATCCTTGGCAAGGAAACCCTCCGATGACGACATCGCATTCGGGGATTTCTTCTTTGTCGATGTTTCCAATATCTTCCTGGATAATATGGTTTCCAATATTCAGTCGGTATGTGTTCACAGCATCAGAATCAATATCATTTGCCCAAATGATATTGTTTCCAGCCTGAATCATGCCAAGATCAAGACCTCCAGCACCGCTAAATAGTGAAACGATTCTCATCTAAAGCGCAGCAATAGTGTTCTTAAAAAGAGGCTATTCTGTTTTGGGTTGGCGGACGTAGTGGGGCATCTCGAAGGGGATGGGCAGCGAGAACTCTATCAGGCCGCCGAATTGCTCGCCGTCGTACCAAGGCACTTGGTAGATGAGTTTCTTCTTGCCGTTCTTCTCAATGGTGTAGGCGTTCAGCTTCTCGTTGTCCAGCAGGTCCTTCAAAATGGCTGCCGCACGGGGAGGGTGGCAGTTGAAAAGGTTGTTGCCGATTATCTTTTGGCCGTGGCTGTTCACGTCGGCGGAGCACTGGTTCATGTCCAGGATGTTGCCCTCCTTGTCGCACACAGTGATGGCCATGCCTTTCAGGCCTTCAAAACATTTGTCCATAGTTGTTGTTTGTTTGGTGATAATGCATTAAAATATTGGTTACAGACACCTTGCCATGCTCAGGAGGGAATGGTGCGATGTCCGTAACCAATACCTGTCAGAATGATTTATTTCGCGTTGATGGCGGCCAGGGCAATGCTGTAGAGCTTGGTCTTGGCGCTGTCGCCACGGCTGGTGAGGATGCAGGGCACCTTGGCGCCCACAACCATGCAGGCCAGCTCGGCACCGCCGAACTTGGTGCAGGATTTGTAGAACACGTTGCCGCTCTCAATGTTGGGGAACAGGAGGCAGTCGGCATCGCCGGCCACTTCGCCACCCACCTTCTTGGTCTTGGCACTCTCGGCATCGATGGCCACGTCTAATGCCAGCGGGCCGTCCAGCACGGCACCCTTAATCTGGCCGCGGTCGCCCATCTTGCTGATGATGGCAGCCTCGACACAGGCGGGCATGCCAGTCGACACCTGCTCGGTGGCGGCAATCAGGGCCACCTTCGGCTTCTCGATTTCAAGGCTCTTGGCAGTGCTGATCAGGTAGCTCAGTATCTGCTGTTTCTGCTTCATGTCGGGAGCGGGGACGATGGCCACATCGCTGCACACCAGCAGCTTGTGGTAGCGCGGAATCTCAAACACGGCCATGTGGGTCAGCATGTCGTTCTTCTTGCCGGGCATCAGGCCGGTCTCTTTGTTCAGGATGGCACGCATGTACTTGTCCGTGGAGAGCAGACCCTTCATCAGGATGTCGCCCTTGCCTTCGCGAATCAGGCTCACAGCCTTCACGCCGGCCTTGTTCTCATCGGCCTCTTGCACCAGTTCGAACTTGTCAGGGTTGATACCCTCTTCGGCGCACACCTTCTTGATGGTTTCGATGTCGCCCACCAGCGTGGCGTCAACAATACCCTTGTCGACGGCGGCGCTCACGGCGCACACGGTATGGGAGTCGTTGGCATAAGCTGCCACAAGTCTTTTCTTTCCCTTGGTCTTGACCAGTTCCAGAAGATCATCTAATTTTGTAATCATCTTGCTATTAGTTTATTAATTGTTTAATAATCAGGTTTCGGTCTCTTCAACCGCTTGCAAAGTTACAAAAAAACTTTTACATACGACATTTTTTCGTAACTTTGCACCCGCTATGCCTTTTGTAGAAAACTTACGCAACTATCGGAGCCTGTCCATCGTAGGCCTTGAAAAAAACACCGGCAAGACCGTTTGTCTCAACTACCTTTTGGGTCGGCTGCACCAACTGGGAGTCTCCACCGCCGTCACCTCCATCGGCATCGACGGCGAGCAGGTGGACTCCGTCTATGCCACTGCCAAGCCCGAAATCACCCTCTACGAGGGCATGCAGTTCATCACCTCCCACAAGCACTACCTCTCCCGCCGCTTGGTGTCTGACATCCTCTCCGTCGACGAGCGTCGCACCGCCCTGGGTCAGCTTGTCACCGCCCGTGTGCTCTGTCCCGGCCGCGTGCTCCTCTCCGGGGCCGCCACCACTGGTGTCCTGCGGCAGCAGATTGCCCAGTTCCGCCGCTCCGATGTCCAGCTCACTATTGTCGACGGAGCCCTCTCGCGCCTCAGCCTGGCCTCCCCCACCGTCACCGACGCCATGATTCTGGCCACCGGGGCCGCCGTCTCGCCCAACCTGCAACAGCTCATCTCCCGCACCCGCTTTGTCTATCGCCTCATCAACCTCCCCGAAGTTTCTGAAAACCTGCGTCATCAGCTCTCCGCTGTCGACAGCGGCCTCTGGATTGTCGACACCGACGGCCTTCCCCACGACCTTGGCATCCAGTCCGTCTTCCTCCTTGGGCCGGACAGCAAAAGCCTTTTTGCCCAGGGCAACACCCTCTTCGTCTCCGGAGCTGTCAGCAACCGGCTGCTAAAATTCCTCTCCGCCCAACCCAACGTAAAAGACATCGTCCTCATCGTCCGCGATTTCACCAAACTCTTCATCACCCCCGATGCCTATGCCGACTTCACGCGCCGCGGCGGCACCGTGCAGGTGTTGCAGCGTTCGCGCCTTGTAGCCGTCAGCCTCAACCCCACCTCGCCCCAAGGCTACACACTCAACTCCGACGATGCCTGTCGCCAGCTCTCCGATGCCCTCCAGTGCCCAGTCTACGATGTGGTCCGTTGTCGTCAGTCTGGCAGGCCTAAATGATTCCGTAATGATTGGCATGCTCCACAGCCTCAATGATGCTTTTCTCCTGGAAATTTTACTATATACCGCAATGATTCTTGGAGGCCTGATAGTATATTATTTTGAATATACTCCTGCTCCAGAAAACGTCTCAAAGAAAGATCTTTGGAGATATGGAATAGGGAATGGCATCATCGGGACATCGCTTATTATAGCCGGCGTTGTCGGCCTATTCTGCGAAGACCATATTTATTCCTATGTCGATAAGTTGAACTGGTTTTGGAGTACCATAGTCATCACCTCT
>JAFVCA010000033.1 GCA_017479705.1 Bacteroidales bacterium | reverse complement strand
GGATGCGCAAGGCTTTTCTACTAAGAGGAAACCCCTACGGGGTATGATGGATGCGCAAGGCTTTTCTACTAAGAGGAAACCCCTACGGGGTATGATGGATGCGCAAGGCTTTTCTACTAAGAGGAAACCCCTACGGGGTAATTCCACATTTCGCTTTAAGCGGAATCCCCGACAGGATAATTTCAATTTTCACCTTTCAATTTAAAAAAGTTTCCCCGCAAAGGTCAAAGGGCCATTGCGGGGAGTTGTGTGTATAGCTTTGGGCGGATGCTATTTCAGGTTGAGGTTCCGCTTGTAGGCTTTCATGGTGTTCTCCAGCAGGGAGATGATGGTCAGGGGCCCTACGCCACCGGGAACAGGGGTGACCCAGCTGCAGAGGTTGTCCACTTCGCTGTGCTTCACATCGCCGATGATGCGATAGCCGCTCTTGCGGCTCTCGTCGGGAATGCGGTGGATGCCCACGTCAATGACTACGGCACCGGGTTTCACCATGTCGGCAGTGACAAATTCGGGCTTGCCGATGGCCACTACAAGTATGTCGGCGGTGCGGGTGATTTCAGCCAGGTTCTGCGTGCGGCTGTGGCAGAGGGTGACGGTGCAGTCGTAGCCTTTGCGCGAAAGGAGGTTGGCCACGGGGGTGCCGACGATGTTGCTGCGCCCAATGACGACACAGTGTTTGCCGGCGGTCTCGATGCCATAGCGTTTGAGGAGGGTGCAGATGCCCATTGGGGTGGCGGGGACGAAGGCCTCTTCGCCCAGCACCATGCGACCGACGTTGATGGCTGTGAAGCCGTCGACATCTTTGTCCGGCGAGATGGCGTCAATGACATGCTGCTCGTTGATGTGTTTGGGCAGGGGGAGCTGGACAATGAAACCGTCGATTTCGGGGTCGTTGTTGAGGAAGTGGATGGATTCGAGGAGTTCCTTCTCCGTGGTGCACTCGGGGTAGCGGTAGACCGAGGAGGTGTATCCCACTTCGTGGCTGGATTTTTCTTTGTTGGCCACATAGGTCTGGCTGGCGCCATCGTTGCCTACGATGACGGCGGCAAGATGTGGGGTGCGGTGCCCCTCGGCCATGAGGTGGCGCACTTCGGTTGCGATTTCTTCTTTGATTTGGGTGGATAAGGCTTTGCCGTCTAATAATTGAAACATGGGAAGTGGTTTTGTATTGTCGGTGGGTTAATAATCTTTATTCGTCGTTGCGTGGATTATCTGTGGCGTTTGGGCAGCCGGGGAGGTTTGCCCTTTGAACTCACTGCTTTCATCATCTTGCGGGTCTCTTCGAACTGCTTGACGAAGCGGTTGACGTCCTGGATGGAATGGCCGCTGCCCGCGGCAATGCGCTGCTTGCGGCTGCCGTTCAGGCAGTTGGGGTTGCGGCGCTCGTAGGGGGTCATGCTGCCAATCATGGACTCGATGGGTTTGAAGGCATCGTCGGTAATTTCCACGTTCTTGGTCAGCTTGTCCATGCCGGGAATCATGCCGATGAGGTCTTTCATGCTGCCCATTTTCTTCACCTGGCCTATTTGCGAAAGGAAGTCTTCGAAGTTGTATTCGTTGTGGATGAGTTTCTTTTGTATCTTGCGGGCTTCCTCCTCGTCGTATTGCTCTTGGGCGCGTTCCACGAGGGAGACCACGTCGCCCATGCCTAAGATTCGGCTGGCCATACGGTCGGGGTGGAACACGTCAAGGGCTTCCATCTTCTCGCCGATGCCGACGAATTTGATGGGCTTCTGCACGGAGTAGCGGATGGTGAGGGCCGCACCGCCGCGGGTGTCGCCGTCCAGTTTGGTCAGCACCACGCCGTCGAAGTCCAAGCGGTCGTTGAAGGCTTTGGCGGTGTTCACGGCATCCTGGCCGGTCATGGCGTCGACCACAAAGAGGGTCTCCTGGGGTTTGAGAGACTGTTTCAGGCCTGAAATCTCGTTCATCATCTCTTCGTCGACGGCCAGTCGTCCTGCCGTATCGACGATGACAACGTTGGTGCCCTTCATCCGTGCGTCGCGGATGGCCTTGGTGGCGATGTCGATGGGGTCGCTGTTGCCCTCTTCGGTGAAGACGGGCACCTGTATCTGCTGGCCTAAGGTCTGCAGCTGGCTGATGGCGGCGGGACGGTAGACGTCGCCCGCCACCAGCATGACGCTCTTGTTCTTCTTGGTCTTGAGGTAGTGGGCAAGCTTGGCTGAGAAAGTGGTCTTGCCGGAGCCTTGCAAACCTGCTATCAGGATGATGGCCGGTGTGCCCTTGGTGTTGATGTCCACCGCCGCACTGCCCATCAGTTCGGTCAGTTTCTCGTGCACAATCTTCACCATCAACTGTCCGGGCTCAATGCTCTGGATGACGTTTCGCCCCAAGGCTTCGGCCTTCACTTTGTCGGTGAATTCCTTTGCTATCGGATAGCTCACATCGGCATCCAACAACGCCTTGCGCACCTCTTTCACGGTTTCGGCGATGTTGATGTCGGTGATGCTTCCCTTGCCTTTAAGCGTGTGTAACGCTTTCTCTATCTTGCTACTAATACTTTCAAACATAGGTCTTGTTCTCGTTCGGTTGAAAGTGCAAATTTACGTCTTTTTTTTGAAACTTCAATCTCTTAAAAAAGAATTAACAACTTTTTTTTTGCTCTCGTGAAACTTTTTTGCAATTTTGACGTTATGAGGGGAAAGAAGTGTGGAACTGAAATATCAGCTATGAGACAATTAAAAATTACACATTCCATCACCAACCGCGACATCAAGTCGCTGGACAAGTATCTGCAGGACATCTGTAGCGAGGAACTGCTCACCCCCGAAGAGGAGGTGCGGCTGGCGCAGCGCATCAAGACCGGCGACCAGGAAGCCCTCGACCGCCTCACCAAGGCCAACCTCCGTTTCGTGGTTTCTGTGGCCAAGCAGTACCAAAACCAGGGGCTCAGTCTGCCCGACCTCATCAACGAGGGCAATGTAGGCCTTATCAAAGCGGCCAAGCGTTTTGACGAAACCCGTGGCTTCAAGTTTATCTCCTATGCCGTTTGGTGGATCCGCCAGTCCATCCTTCAGGCCATTGCCGAGAACTCCCGCATTGTCCGCCTTCCCTCTAACCAGCTTGGCGCCCTGAATAAGCTCAAGAAGGAAATCAGCCGTCTGGAGCAGGAACTGGAGCGCCCCCCGTCGGAGGAGGAACTGGCCGACATGCTCGATATCCCCGAGGAGAAAATCAAAAGCATCCTTGGCATTTCGGGTCGCCATATCTCCATTGACGCACCCCTTGTGGCTGACGAGGATGTCAACTTTGTCGACGTGCTGCCCAACGAGGATACACCGCCCACTGACAGTGCCCTGATGCAGGAATCCCTCTCGCAGGAGATTGAGCGCGCCCTCTCCACCCTCACCGAGTATGAGCGCGAGGTCATCAAGATGTATTTCGGCATCGGGCTTCCCCACGCCCTGAGCCTCGACGAGATTGCCATGAAGTTTGGCCTCACCCGCGAGCGTGTGCGCCAAATCAAAGAGAAAGGCATCAAGCGTCTCCGCGTCAGCAGCAAGAGCAAGCACCTTCAAGCCTACTTGTAGCCTATGGATGGTGTAGAATCGGTCCTGAAATATTTTCCTCATGTGACAGAGCGGCAAAAAGAACAGTTTGCCGCTCTATTGCCGCTTTACCAAGACTGGAACGCCAAAATCAACGTCATCTCCCGCAAGGACATGGACCATTTCTATGAACACCATGTTCTTCACAGCCTTGCCATCGCCAAAGTGCAACCTTTTAAGACAATGGCGGAGGTGCTTGATGTCGGCACCGGCGGCGGCTTTCCGGGCATCCCCTTGGCCATCCTTTTCCCGGATGCCAAGTTCTATCTTGTCGACTCCATCGGGAAGAAGATAAAAGTGGTGCAGGATGTGGTGGAGCAGCTCGGCCTCCAAAATGTACGTGCCGAGCAGATCCGTGCCGAGCAGGTGCAGGGCGATTTTGACTTTGTCGTCTCGCGGGCCGTCACCGACCTCTCGCAATTCACCCAGTGGGTTCGCGGCAAGGTCTCCGACGTCCAGTACCACAAGCTGCGCAACGGCATCCTCTATCTCAAAGGCGGCGACCTTACTGCCGAACTCGCCCCCTTCCGGAAGAAAGTCCGCACATGGCCCATCTCCGACTTCTTCACCGAGGACTACTTTGAAGCCAAACAAGTAATCCACCTCCCTCTATAGTCGGGGACCATCCCGCTCTATCCCGTCCATCGCTCTTCGCTCTGTCAAATCCAACAGGTTCACCCCCAAAAACCAGAAAATCCACCCAAAAGCCATCCGAAAAACCACGCGAAAAACCGTCTCAGACAAAAAAATCTGCCACTATCAATCAGCCTGTTGCAATCTTTTTGGCAAAAAAATTTTGCCAGTTCGAAAAAAGTTCGTACTTTTGCACCCGCTTTCGAGAGATACGGAGGCACCCTAAAAAGCAAAAATGATCTGTTAGCTCAGTTGGTTTAGAGCGCTTGCTTGACAGGCAAGAGGTCAACAGTTCAAATCTGTTACAGATCACCATCAGGGAACAGGACGGAGGCCGCAGACCTCCGCTTCTTTTCTAAAGGGTCTGTTAGCTCAGTTGGTTCAGAGCGCTTCCTTCACACGGAAGAGGTCGACAGTTCGAATCTGCCACAGACCACAGAGAAGCCCCTACAAAGGGGCTTTTTTAATGCCATAAAGTGTTGATTTTCATTGCTAATATACCAAAATACAGCTATTGCGGTTTCGGGGGCTATTGCAGAAGTTTGACGAGTTGCTAAAACTGGCTCAGCGTGATGGTACAATAACAATTGAACAGACGGTAATAACAGGAATAGAACAGGCAAATTTTGACCTATGACAGAGATATACGATGACATATTGAAAGAGGAGCTGGCAAAGATTACACCGCTTGACAGGGCAACATCGGCACTGACAGACGGGATTGCGGCCAAGATTGATGCGGTGATGAAACAAAAGGGAATAACCAAAAGCCAGTTGGCCAAGATGACGGGACACCGGTCAAGTGAGGTTACAAAATGGCTTGGGGGAAACCACAACTTCACTTGCCGTACCATTGCGTTGATTTCATCAGCACTTGGAACGAACATTGTAAAGGTTGCACGATAGGTTGTGCCATTATGGGAAAAAGCATTTATGCACCGTTTATGAGAGTTAGAAACAGCGCCTATAAAGGTACAATTTTGTTACCCGTTTGTTGCTCGAAAAGTTATTCTAAGGCTGCAAACACTGATGTACAGCAAACTGTATCGATGTTAAGTGGTCTGCCACAGACCACAGAAAGCATCGAGCATCGCATTGTGGCGATGCTCTTTCTGTTTCAGAAACCAAAGCATGTGCAATGAACCTCGTTGAAGCCCTCCTCATAGCCCTCTCCCTCTGCGTCGACTCCCTCGTCGTCTCCGCCACCACCGCCCTCCACAGCCGCATCACCCTGCGCCGCGGCTGGCTCATGGCGGCCGTCTTCGGGCTCTGCCAAGGGGCGTTCCCCCTTGCCGGGGCGCTCATAGGCGACGTGGCACGGGCTTTCATCGAAGCCGTTGACCATTGGGTGGCCTTCGGCCTTTTGCTCGCCGTGGGTGGCAAGATGCTCCTCGACGGTCTGCGCAGCAAGGATGACTCCGCAGCCGCGCCACGCACTTCCATAACCCTCCCCACCATGTTCCTTCTCGGCGTGGCCACCAGCATCGATGCCTTTGCCGTCGGTATCGGCCTTGGGTTGGAACACACCCTTGCCGACGTCCTTTGGACCGTGGCCCTCATAGGGGCCATGACCTTTGGAGTCTCCCTCCTTGGTGTCCACCTTGGACGGCGAAGCATCCCCGTCCCCGAACGTGCCGCCACCATCGTTGCTGGCCTTGTGCTGACAGCCCTTGGCACAAAAATCCTCCTCCAGCACCTCCTGACCCAGCCTTTCTAAGCGCACGCCCCCAGCCAAACCGTCCTCTCCCCAAAAACACAGAAATCCATCAACCGCTCCACGGTTTTTCCCCTATCCCCTCAATACTCTCTCTGCCAAAAAATCTAACCAATATAATTGGCTGTAAATTAATGTATTACCCCCCCCCTCCAAATCTTGGCAAATTTTTTTTCTTAGCCATTCAAAATAAATGTGTATTTTTGCAAACGGAAAAAGAGACGATGCAATTGAAGTAAGTTGCTGAAAGTGATTTACTTCAATTGTTTTGAAAATGATTAATTAATTATTCATCAATAAAAACATTTATGATTATGCAAACAAGAAAGCATTTAGCATTGTACCAAGAACCTTTAATAAAGGTTGTCGCATTCACCATTGAAAGAGGCTTTGAGGATTCATATTCAGAGGATTCTGAAGAAACGGGTTGGGGGCCTTGGGGGCCGAAACCTGTAGAATCTACATCGGATATGACAATGAGTGCCTCCGACAAAGACAATAACGACTATTTCAGCCATAGCTTTTAATCCTTAAAACATATTTTATATGAAAAAAATCCCCTTTTTTCTGGTTGCCATGGCAGCCATGACCATGTCAATGGTCTCTTGTCAGAAAGACGAGCTTGAGGGTGGAGATGACATGTCCAATCTTGAGCAGCTCTCTTTTGTTGACACGCAGTCAAAAGTTTTTCTGGATCCTGACAGCTACGCATTGCTCTGGAAGAAGAATGACAATGTGAGAATGTACACCAACAATGCTGCCGACGGCTCCAAATTGTACAGATGTCCCTTGACGGGTGAAAATACTGCGACGAACGTAAAACACGTAGTAGATTCCGCCGATGCTCCTGCTTTCACAAAACAACAGCAGAAGTATGCTTTCTACCCCGAATTCTCAGTAAGTCCTGTTATGAATGGGTGTAGCTATAGCACTGCAAATGGTGACCCAGTGTTTGTTGTAGACCTCCCCAACCAGCAGGTGCTGGATAACGATGTCAACGATATTAATCGTCTTCACCTGACTCGTTTCCCCCGTGCTGCCAAGTGCGCTGCTGGCTACAGCACCTACAGCTATAAAAACCTCTGTGGCATTTTCGTCCTCTGGCTTAGTGGTGAAGACGGCATTGACGGTGCTGTCTCCGAGATTACGTTCGAAGCCAACGAACCTTCCAATGGTAACTTTAAAATCTCTTGGACTGGTTCCAAGAACAGCTGGACTCCCGTCCTCACCCCGGTCGAAGGCTATACCGACGACAACAAGGTGACCAAGCTCGTCTACCACCAGCCCATTGATATTAGCAATGGATACCAGCAGTTCTTCTTCTCCCTGCCTGAGCCTCTTACTCCTGGTACGGGTGACTACGAAGGATATCACGTCTACACCAACTGCAAAATCACCGTCACTTCCTCCACCAACCACATCAAGGTGTTGACCTATGATGAAATCCCCATCATCCGCAGCCAGATGACCCTGCTTAACCGCGATGTCACCAATGTCGACGAATTCGTCAAGAAGAGCGGTATTTTCACCGTTGCTCAGTCTTCCTACGGCAACCCCACTAAAAAGATCTACTTCTCACCCGGCAACCTCCAGTACAAGAACACCAACTGGCAGTTTGCTGCCCAGCAATACGAGGTTCTGCACGGCTATGCTGGCTCTTCCTACACCACTGATACCGCTACTAACTTCAACCAAGACCTCTTCGGTTGGAGTACAACCAACTCAAAGTACGGCCAATCATTAAATTCTTCCGATTATGAAGATGGTTCCCTTGCCTCTCCGTTCAAGGAGTGGGGTGAGAAGGCCTTCGGCAAGGGCTCCCCTTGGTATACGATGCCTGTGGAGGAGTGGGAAGTCCTTCTGTATAAGCGTGCAACCAACTTCACTTATAACGGCACTACGGTCCGTTGGGTTGCCACCACTATGGGATACACAGAAACTGTTGAACATAATGTGACTTATAGCACGGAAGATTATTGGGAAAACAATATCCGCCATATCTATAACCCCAATATTGAGAATGATTTTGAGTCTGGCGTTATTGTGCACAGTCCAGATTATTCAGAAAATGTTATCTATTTTAAAAACCCTTATAAAAAAGTGGGGTATACATCAACAGAATATGTGTATGAGCAGGACGGTATTCTGATTTTCCCGGATGATTTTACTCTGGATAAGTGGAATGCAGCTACCAACCGTGCAAGTATTCCCTCTAATGCAATTAATAACATCGGAAATCATCCTGACCAAAATGGTAATAACATGGATATGGTGGTGTTATCCAAACAGCAGTTGAAAGCTCTTGAGGAATACGGTGTTGCTTGGCTGCCCGCTGTAGGTAAAGCCGCTCTCGGTGGTACCATTGGCAACTATAGTGCACCTGGGAATGGTCAGGAAGGTTCATTGTATTACTGGACGGCTACTCCCTACGAGTGGATGCGGAATGCCAATGGCATAACCAACACAGCGGGTAACACTGGGAGCGCCTTCCAGATCTACGTCCACAACAACGGTGGCAGTTACGGCATGAATGGACAGAGCCGCACAGACCGTTGTGCAGTCCGTCTGGTTCGTGAAGCCCCCAGATCTGACTGGTAGAATTAGTTTCTTATCTGAAAAGAACATAAGTGAAAGGCTATGTTTAGTTGCATAGCCTTTCATTTTTTTACATCCAGCTGAACCACACGCCTTGTGGTTGCGTCCTCTCCCATTCAAACCCGCGCCGTTGTTTCGTTTCAGCGGTCTCTTCCGTCGCAGTTCCGATGCTTTGCTCATCCCCGTTCAACGCTCCTTCTATATTGAGTCAATATTGAAGGAGCGTTGAACGGGAATTTGGCTATTGGTGGCAGTGCGGTGCACGGCAGTGTTCCCTTTGGGGAGATTCTTCTGCCGGACAGATGTCTGCGCATCGGCGCAGGGCGGGTGCGGCTGAACTATAGGTTGGGCGGCGCAGGGCGAGGGCTATTGCTCCCGAGGGTTGAGGCGGTTGCCTACCGGGGCGGCTATCCATACGATGAGTCAGGCCCAGAAACCGAAGTTGCCGCAGAAGAGGGTATTGGCATCTCCCGAAAACAAGTTTCCCAAAGCCGTGTCGGGGCGTTCTTTTTTGCCCCACGGCAAGAAGATAATCACTTATAAGTGAATTTTTTATTTTGTCAGTTCAAAAAAAGTCCGTATCTTTGAATTCTGAAAACCCCATTAAGATGAATACAAAGAACAACACAACACCAAAAGAAACAGCAGGTAAGGGTGTAAAAGAGAAAAAAGAAAGAAAGCCCGTTGTAGTGCCATATATACCAGGCTTCTATTGTGAATACCTCGTTCCCGACCCATTCGGCACTGGAAGATGACCAGATATTTGTTAGACACACAGGCAGCAATCTGGCTTATGTCAAACAGTTCCGAGTTCCCGAATCACTTGTGTGACGAATTGATGTACTCGGATGCGATGTTTTTTTGTATCCAACCTCTCAATAATTGAGATTGTGCATTTGCAACAATGTGGCAAGATAAACGTTCATATGTATGGAAAAGAACTCCTTGCCAACTTTGCGAAAATGAACATCTACACTGTGCCATTGGCTGACGAGACTCTGGTGACATTGTCTTCGCTTCCGATGAACAGAAAGACCCATTCCGACCCATTTGACCGAGCAATTATCGCAACCGCCATAAGCCACGGACTGGCCCTCGTCAGTTCCGATGGCAAATTCCCGTGGTACATCGAACACGGTGGACTTGACTTGCTTGAAATCTAATCCACAGCCAACACAATACCGCAGACACTGACATTCGCCCCCGTCGAGCAGCCGGCGCATCGACGCAGGGCGGGGGCGACTGAACTATGATTTTATTTGTTGGGCGGTGCCGGGTGAGGGCTATTGTTCCCGAGGGTTGAGGCGGTTGTCTTCCGGGGCGGCTATCCATACGATGAGGTAGGCCCAGAAACCGAAGCTGCCGCAGAGAAGGGCTAAGAGGAAGAGGATGCGGATGACGGTGGGGTCGACGTTGAGGTATTGCGCAAGGCCGCCGCACACCCCGGCAATCCTGCGGTCGGTGGTGCTTCGGGTCAGTTTGCGGATATTGTTGTCCATTGTGTTTTTGTTTTTTGGAATGCGTCCGTATGTCGGAGTGGACGGCATACGGACGCACTGGGGTTGCAAATAAATCAGTTTCAGATAAGGCCGCGGTCTTTGAGCAGGGGCGTCACGCTGGGCTGCTGGCCGCGGAATTCGACGTACATCTGCATGGGGTCGATGGTGTTGCCGCTTTCAAGGATGTGGCGGAATTTCTTGGCGAGGGCGGGGTTGTACAGGTCGCCGCTCTCAACGAAGGCTGCGAAGGCGTCGTGGTCGAGGATGGCGGTCCAGGTGTAGCTGTAGTAGCCCGCGTCATAGCCAGTGGTGAAGATGTGCTGGAAGTAGGGGCTCTTGTAGCGGCTGATGATTTCGGGGATGAGTCCGATGCCGTTGAGGTAGTCGCTCTCAAAGGTGTTGGGGTCGACGTGCTGGGGAGCGGTGATGCCATGGTAGGCCATGTCGAGCAGCGAGGCGGCAAGGAGCTCGGTGTTGATGAAGCCTTGGCCGTAGGTCTGGGCGGCGGCAATCTTGGCAATGAGGTTGTCGGGGATGGATTCGCTGGTCTGGTAGTGGCGGGCGTAGGTCTTCATGACCTGCGGGTTGCGGCACCAGTTCTCCATGATCTGGGAGGGGAGTTCGACAAAGTCGCGGGGCACGTTGGTGCCGGCAAGCGAGGGGTAGTGGCACTTGCTGAGAAGCCCGTGGAGGGCGTGGCCGAACTCGTGGAAGAGGGTCTCGCTCTCGTCGAAATTGAGGAGCGAGGGTTTGTCGGCAGTGGGCTTGGTGAAGTTGCAGACCACTTGGATGATGGGGATGACGTTGTTGCCGTCGCGGTCCACTTTCTGACCGCGGAACTCGGTCATCCAGGCTCCGCTGCGTTTGCTGGCGCGGGGATGGAAGTCCATGTAGAGGATGCCAATGACGCGGTCGCCGTCGAGGACCTCGTAGGAGTGGGCCTCTTTGTTGTAGGTGGGGAGGGTGTCGTTCTCGCGGAAGGTGATGCCGTAGAGCTTGGTGGCGGTGGCGAAGGCACCCTCGCGCACGTTGTCGAGGCTGAAATAGGGGCGCACCACGTCGTCGTCGAGGTCGTATTTTGCCTTGCGGAGTTTCTCGCTATAGTAGCGCCAGTCCCAGGGTTCGAGCTTGGCGGCGGGGTCGTCGGCCTTGATCATCTTCTGGTATTCGGCGCATTCCTGCCTGGCCTTGGCGAGGGCGGGAGACCATATCTGCATGAGGCACTGGTTGACGGCTTCGGGGGTCTTGGCAAGGCAGTCGTCGAGGACATAGTCGGCATGTGTTTTGAAGCCAAGGATGTTGGCTCGCTCAAGGCGGAGGTTGACGAGGGTGTCGATAATCTTGGTGTTGTCATACTCGCCGCCGTTGCAGCGTGTGGTGTAGGCTTCCCACATCTGCTGGCGCAGGTTGCGGTCGGCGCAGTTCTGCATGAAAGGTTCCCAGCTGGGGAGGTTGAGTTTGAAGACGAGTTTGCCCTTGGTGGCGGGGTCGGCATCGGCGGTCTCCTTGGCGGCGGCAATCTGGTCAGGGGTGAGGCCGGCGGGGGCGGTGTCGAGGACGAGCTGGTAGGCGTTGGTGGCTTTAAGCACGTTCTGTGCAAAGCGGAGGGTGAGGGAGGCTATCTGCTCGTTGAGCTGGCGGAAACGGTCCTGCTTGTCGGCGGGGACGTTGGCACCGCTGCGGACAAAGCCTTTGTAGGTCTCGTCGAGCAGACGGCGTTGCTCGGGGTTGAGGCCGAGGGCGTCGCGCTGGTCGTAGACGGCTTTGATGCGCTGGAAGAGCTTTGCGTTGAGGGCGATGTTGTCGCCGTGGGCGGAGAGCCGGGGTGTCACCTCCTCGGCGATGGCTTCCATCTCGTCGCTGTTCTCGCACTCGCTGAGGTTGAAGAAGACACCGGAGACGGTGTTGAGCAGCTCGCCGCTGTACTCGTAGGCTTCGATGGTGTTCTCGAAGGTGGGAGCGTCGGGGTTGTTGACAATGGCGTCGATTTCGGCCACTTGCTGTTTCATGCCTTCCTCGAAGGCGGGCATGTAGTGTTCGGGTTTGATTTTCCCGAAGTCGGGGATTTCATAGGGTGTTCCCCATTGTGAGAAGAAGGGATTGTCCATAGTCTTTTTGCATCCTGTGGAGAGGAGGGTGGCGGCTGCCAGTCCTACCACTAATAATGATTTTTTCATGTTGAGGTATTTTATTGTTTATTTGTTTCTTATGGGTTTGTGCGGAAGGGCTTACTGCTGCCCGCAGATGGCGGTGATGATCTTTTCGGCGGTATCCTCGCCGATTTTCTTGGCTTGGATGATGTTGTTCTCGTCGATGAGGTATATCTGCGGAGTGGTGACAATGTCGTAGACGTCATGCCAGTCCACATTGGCTTCGCCGCCGTCTAAGCTGAGCCATGCGGGGCTGTTCATATTGTGGTCGGCCATGAATTTGCGCCATTCGGCACGGGTCTTGTCGTCGGGGTCGCTGAGGATGGTGAAGGCACCGATGTCATACTGTGTGCTGTATTTCTCAAAGACTTTGTAGACGTTGGGGATGACGTGCTTGCAGTGGCCGCAGTTGGGCGACCAGAAGACGAGGAGTTTCCATTTGTGGGGCAGGGCATGGAGGGAGTGGGGGATGTGGAGCGTGTCGAAGAGGATGAGCTCCGGGGCTTCCCGTCCCACAAGGAGGCGTTCCCATTTGGTGGCACGCTGCACCTCTTTGTCGATGGAGGAGGGGGAGGACCAGAAATTGTCGTCCGTGGCATAGTAGTTATTGACTAAGTGGACGTACACTTCGTCGTATACCATGACGTTGCTTTGCAGGTATTTCTGGGTGAGTTGTATGACGAGGTACATGAACACGTCCGGGGCTTTCTTGGCGCGTTCCAGCATGGGGTCCATGTACTTGATGATGACTTCCGGCGGTGTGAATTTAAGGACATTGTCGTAGAAGTTCATCACGCGGTCGTAGAAGACGGCCTTGGGGGTGCGGATGATGGCGTTGTCCTCTAATGGTATGTTGTCGAAATAGTGCTCAAGGTAGTACTCTCGCCGCTGGTTTATGGTGAGGCTGTCGCCGTTGGAACCTATAATCGGGGGCTCTACCTCTTTGGTGGCAAGCATCATCTTGGAGAGGAAACGGTCGGGGTTGTTTTCAATCAGGTCCATCTTGATGCTGTCCAGTTCTACGAGTTTGCGGTAGCGATAGCGGGCAAACTGGAGGGAATCCATTGTGAAGCTTTTGTCGTTCAGGTCGGCGGTGAAGGCGGCGTCGGTGCGGTGGAACTGGAAGAAGAAGTCGTTTTCGCGGCTGCCTTTCACTTTCATGTTTGCCGTCCAATCGCGCTGTTCGGTCTCGAAGGTGAAGAAGGGCTTTTCGCGGTAGACCACGAATTCCACGTACATCCCCTTAGGATTGGCAAAGAAGTATAGGCCGTTGGGCAGGGTGTCGGTGCCGGAGAAGACAAAGCGCCCTTTCTTGTCGCGGAAGGCTGTGTCCACCACGTCGTTGCCCTTGGCGTAGTAGTAGCCAAGGTACATGACCGTGTCGGCTCCCCCTTTGATGGTGAGGGTTATTTCGTACTTGTTTTTCTTTCTGGCTTGGGCCGGAAGAGCCACGAGGAGCGCCAGCGTGAGGAGTGTGATAATCTTAAAGAAACGTTTCATAATAGCCCATAACGGATTTTGGCTATTATTATTGTATTGCTCTGGCCAAAAAGTTGCGTTGTCTTGGTGCCGGTTGCAAAAAAGGAGAGACCGAACCCGTCAGTCTGCGGGTGCGGCCTCTGTTGGTTGCCATTGTCGCGAGGTTTCGCGACAGGCGGGTGCTTCTGTGTACAGAACTATTTCTTGAAGGGTTTGAGGCCCTTGGCGGCATCGGCGGCGGTGATGCGGCGGCCACCGTTGTCGAGGTCGATAAGGATGTAGACATCATGTCCCATGCCCATCTCCTTCATGTAGCTGAGCTGGCGTAGGCCGTGGCGGCTCTCGATGCGTTCAACCATGTCGTGGTGCTCGGCCTCGGACATGGCGTAGATGATGTCGATGCAAGCCTGGTCGACGGCCAGAATGTCGGTGGAGGAGAGGATGCCCACGTTGGGCGTGACCACGGGAGCGGCAGCGGTGCCCTCGCAGTCGCAGGAGACGGACATGTTGCGCATCACGTTGACGTAGCACACGCGGGGGCCAAAGAAGTCAATAGTGGCCTTGGTGCTCTCCGTCATGCGCTCCATGAATTCCTCGGTGGCAATGTCCCATTGGTTGGGTTGGCCGGGGGTAGTGTGTATCCAGGCTTTGCCAATGCGGCCGTCGGCACATCCGATGCCGATGTTCTTGTTGCTGCCGCCAAAGCCGCCTTGGGTATGCCCCTTGAAGTGGGTGAGGGCCACAAGGCTGTTGTAGTTCTTCATGTGGCTGCCCATGCTCATGCGGGTGAACCATTTGCCGCCAACCACGGGAAGCGTGACGGTGTCCTCCTCGTCCAGGATGTCGACAGGGGCGAAGGTCCATCCGTTCACTTTCAGGGTTTCGCGGTGTTTCTCGGTGGTGTAGCGGTCGCCTTTGTAGTAGGTGTTGGTCTCAATGATGGAGGCATCCTTGAGGTCCTTGGCCATAAGGGCCTTCACCCACTCGCGCGGGATGATGTTGGGGCCGTTCTTCTCGCCGGTATGGAGCTTCACGGCTACGCGGCCTTCAATGTTGCCGTTCACCTGCTCGTAAGCCTTTATCAGGCCGTTGGCAGAGAGGTCGCGGGTAAAATAAACGATGGCAGTGTCGCCTGTGCGTTCAGCCATGGGGACATAGTGGTCTCCTCCTGTGCCCGGAGTGGGCTTTTGGCTGGTACTGTCTGTGGGTTCTGCCTGTTGGGCTTTTCCGCTGCAAGCTGCAATAATTGCGCAGATTGTCAGCATGGTAAGATACTGTAGGTGTTTCATAGATTGTGTTATTTTTTTCGATGCAAAAATAGCAATAAAAATTGAAATGGATAAAAAATGTGAGCGCGAAAGCGTTTTCTCAGGCTCATGTCAGTGCGTAAAATCACGCCTCCTCCACCAGCCGACGACCCAGGGCGTAGGCTCTCTGTAGGTCGTCGTTGAATCGGGTGTCGTGCACCTGCTTTTTATGTTCAGCATCTATGGCGTCGGTATCGTAGCGGTTGTAGTCCGTGAACTGCAGGGTGTCGAAGGAACAGAGAATTTCCGTCGGGCCGAACATGCCGAGTTGGCGGGCGTTGGTGTCCATCAGGATGTTGTAATCGTTGGCACGGTATATGGCCTCGTTGGGGCAGTTCGTTGTGTAGATGGTGGCGGAACGCAGTTTCTTCAGCACCACAGGGTGGCCGAAATCAGCGTAGTTGACGGCGGGGAAAATCAGCCGCTCCATAAAGGCGCGGAGGCTTGCCGAAGGGTAGCCGCAATAGACGGGAGCCCCGCACACCAGCACATCGGCCTGTAGGGTACGCTCCAGGATGGGTTGCAGGTCGTCCTTAAAGGAGCAGATGCCTTTCCGACCCCCCTCTCACCTTGCAGGCAAAGCAGCTCATACAGCCTTTGTAAGTCAGTGAGCGGTCGTAGAGATTCACCATTTCTGTCTCGGCACCGGCATCGGCGGCACCCTCCATGGCCCGTTGCAACAACTGGGCAGTGTTCCATCCCTTGCGGGGGCTTCCATAATAAAGATGGTTCATCCGCTAAATGGATAGGTGGAGTCGTGCAGGGATAGGAGTTTGAGTTTGAAGGAAAGTTGTGGCTCGGCTGCTGTATATGCCTGGTTTTCTATCAACAACGAAGAGGCTGAATCAAAAACAAGCCGGTGCTGCATGGCAAGGATTATGCAGCACCAGCAGCGCAAGGCCGAAGCATGGAGGGCTATAGATAGTCTTCCAGCAGGTTGAGTTCCTTCACTGTAAGGTTCTGCGACACGGAGTCTACATAGTCCACTATCTGGTGGTAGCTCGTCAAGGCTTCGCGCGAGGTGTATTCATAGCCATACTGAGCAATCAGGTCGTCGAATTCGGCCAACTTGTTGGCTATTGCAGTTGTGGTGGGCGTTCCCACGGCTGTCAATGCTTCGCGTAAGCTTTGGTTCTTCTCCAAAAAGTCCGGTGCAAGAGTCTCTTTGATATTGGCAGTGTCCTGAGTAGGGGAAGAACAGCTCTTCTTACTACTGTTGCACGACATCATAGCCGGAATCATTCCAATGACAATAGCCGCAAGGGCAAAAAAAGTTGTTCTTTTCTTCATCTTTTTGTTGTTTAAGGTTCTACTTTTCAAATCCGCTGTTTGCAATTGCTTTGACCATTGCGGATTTGTTTCTATCGGTCAAGGCATTACAATTTGTTTCTATAGATAGAAAACATTTGCAAATATATTTTTTTTTTGAATAAGCAAGCAGCCGGTTTGTTTTTTAACTTTTTTCTATTATAGGTCTCGGTGCTGTGATGCTTTTACAGCGGCGCTGCCGTTGGATGTGGCCAGCTCTTTGTGGCTTTTGCTGCCGATGCTGTTGATGATTGTCTCGGTCTTGTCCATGGGAGTGACGGAAGGGGTTTATGCCTCACGGTGTATCTCGCGGATGATGCGCGCCGGGCTGCCGGCCACCACCATGTTGTCTGGCACGTCCCGTGTCACCACGCTGCCCGCGGCCACGATGGCATTCTCGCCGATGGTCACTCCCGCCAGTACCTTCACGTCGGCTCCCAGCCAGGCGTTGCGTTTGACGACGATGGGTTTGGTGAGCAGCTCATGGCGGCGTGCGGGCTCTTCGGGGTGGTATTCCGTGGCCAGCACACAATGGGGACCGATAAACACGCCGTCCTCAATGGTGATGCCACCCAAGGCCAGGAAGGTGCAGCCGAAGTTGACAAAGCTGTCCTCGCCAAAGGTTGTGGTGCGGCCATAGTTGATATGGAAGGGGGTGAAGATGCGGAGGGTCTGCGGCACCTCTTTCCCGGTGATTTGGCTCATGTATTGGCGCACCTCCTCGTCGGTGTGCCATCCGGTGTTCATCTCAGCGGCCACATTCATGGTGTGTTGCACGTCGGCATAGAGGCTGTCGCTGCCTACATAATCTTTTCCTGTTGGGGTTGTGTTGCTCATAATTGACGGTGATTGTTTTTTAGTGGTTTCTATCTAATTGTTTTCATTATGAATGGTCTCACCTTTCCAAGGTGATTTATAGGGGGGCTGAAAATAGCCCGTCAGGGCTTTCCTCTCAGTAGAACCTCATTGATTATCAACTTCGGTTCCCCGTAGGGGATTTCTCTTAATTCATCATACATACCTATATTAGTTCGATGTGATTTATAGGGTTTCCCCTGGGGGCTGAAAATAGCCCGTCAGGGCTTTTCTCTCAGTAGAACCTCATTGATTATCGACTTCGGTTCCCCGTAGGGGATTTCTCTTAATTCATCATACATACCTATATTAGTTCGATGTGATTTATAGGGTTTCCCCATGGGGGCTGAAAATAGCCCGTTAGGGCTTTCCTCTCAGTAGAACCTCATTGATTATCGACTTCGGTTCCCCGTAGGGGATTTCTCTTAATTCATCATACATACCAGTATCAGTTCCCTGTGGATGTCAGCCGGCCGTAATCGTCCCACTGGCCAAACATGCGGCCTTGCCGTGTCTCGGCAATCAGGTGATCCAGCGCCTGGCTGTAGGCTGCGGGGTCGCGCTGTTTGTAGAAGGCCACGTTGTAGGCCCGTATGCGCTGGTATAGTGGAGGGAAACTCCTGAAGCGCGTCCACACCCTGTGGGCTTTGAGCTGGGCTGCCACGTTGGGGTCGAACACAAAGCTCCGCGGCCCCATCGGGGGCAGCACGGCTCGTCCGGCATCGGTCATCAGGCCCAACCGTTCTAACCGCCGCACGCGCTCCTTGTTCTGCTCGGACCAGGGGCTGCCGCTCCTGCGGGGCGAGAAACGCTGCATCCGCACTCCGTTCACCACGGCCATGGTGCTGTCTATCCAGCCGAAGCACAACGCCTCCTCCACAGCGTCGATGTACCAGAAGTGCGCCTCGTCCACGGGTCGGCCGCGCTTCAGCTCCACCCAGCATTCGCTTTCGCTGCTGCTGTGCGCTGCAAGCCATGCGCGGAACTCCGTGCGGTTGCGAACGGCCAGTATGTTGCGCGTCTCCATGGTCAGATGTTGCGCCCCATGGCGTAGGCCTCCTGATAGGCTGGCAGTTGCACTATGTCGCCTTTGTCCACGGCTCCGCCACCATAGATGCGTCCGCAGCGGCGGATGTCCTCAAAGCAGTCGGCAAACCCTTCCATGGCGTCCATGGCGCGGTCTAACTGGGTGTGGCTCTCGTCCTGGGCTGTCACCATGTAGTAGAAGTCCTTGTGTGCCATGTGGCCGTAGAGGGGGTTCATGCGGTCAATGAACACCTTCATCTGTCCGCTGACGGAGTAGTAATACACGGGGCAGGAGAAGCACACCACGTCGGCTTCCAGCATTTTGCCGAGCAGGCTGTTGGCGTCGTCCTTCTGGAAACAAGAGCCTGTGCGCTGACAGGCAAGGCAGCCGATGCAATAGTCGATTTTCAAGTCGCGCAGGTAGACGGTCTCTACCTCGTTGCCGCTTTCGGCAGCCCCGCGGGCAAACTGCCCGGCCAGCAGGTCGCTGTTGCCGCCTTTGCGCGGACTGCCACAGATAATGAGTACTTTCTTCATGTTCGGATGAGCGGAGAACCTCCGCAGGCATTTAATTTTAATTCGTAAATGTGTTATTGTGTTAATTCGTGAGCCAATTTTTAATTATTTGAATGATTCCTCTTTCTCCTCTTTTTTGATTCTCTTTTGATTCTTTTTTGATTCTGCTTAGTTTCTGCCGTAGAAACAAAATGCGGTAAAAATGTTGTATAAGGGCAACCGATGTCGGGAGTGAGCAGGGGACAAGGACTTTCGGGCGGCTAATCCTTTTGTTGCGCAAACAGCCAGTCGCGCACTGCGGCCAGCTTGTAGGCATAGTCGAATGAGGCCATGTGCTCCATGCCTTTCCCCGTCTCGGGCAGCACGCTCCCCGTCTCCCAACGGATGAAGTTGATGCTGTTGCCACGGGCTATCAGCTCTTCGGCTAACCGCTCCTGCTCCTCGGCGGGCAGTTTGGCGCTCCATGTGGCGGAGTCCACGGTGGCGTGGTGTTCTTTCAGCACTTGGGCCAGTCCGCGCATGCCGCCGGAGGCTTTCGCGTCGCCACCGGCCACGATGTAGAAGAACTTGTGCGTGCCAAAGTCGCCCATCTTGGAGGTGTCCCACTGGCTGCTCACGAAGAGTGAGGCGGCAAAGAGGTCGGGGTGGGCGATGTTGAAGTAGAACGACATCATGCCGCCCATCGACTGCCCTGTGGTGTACAGCCGACGGGTGTCGACCCGGTATTCCTGGCACACGGCTTGCAGCAGCCGGATGGTCATCTCCACCTCGTCGGTGGTGCTCCAGTCGTCCTGCACGGCCCATTGTGTGTACTGCGGCACCAGCACGAAGGAGGGATGACGCTCCTGGTCGCGGTCCGAGGCGAAGGCCAGGGCTCCGTAGCCTTGCGTCAGCGGGGCTGTGACAGCTTTCCCCACGGTGCTGGCATCGGCCATAAACAGCACCAAGGGCAGTGCGGTGGTGCCGTCGTAGGTGGCGGGCACCAGCAGGTTGTATTCCATCTTTTTGCCCGTCACGGCATCTTCAAAGGTGTACTGCTTGAATTTGCCGAGGGTCTCGTTCTTCAAGGCGACAAATGTGCTGTCCGCCTCTTTGTTCATTTCCATGCCTTCGTGGAAATGGTGCTGCCCCGCGCCGTTGTTGGGATTTTGGGTGCATCCAACCGCGCTTAGCAGTGCGGCAGCGATGAGGATTATGTGCTTTTTCATTGTGTGTAAGATGTTGATGTCTATGTAGGTTGCAGTATTGCTGCAGCAGAAAGGCTTCATGGCCTATTCCCGAATGCAAATATACGACTTTTTTTGGAATTGAAAATTAAAAAATGAAAATCGAAAAGGGTCGCCAGTGTGGTCGCCTCATTTAAATTGAAAATTGAAACATGACTCACACATTAACACATCAACGAATTAACACATTCAATTTTCACCTCTATGCTGTGTGTTAAAGAGTGTTAATGCCTGTAAGATTTCTCTATGTTCCACGTTATATGGACATACAATTCAATCACCATCAACACTCCTATAAGATGAAACCTACAATCTCAACACTGAAACGGGTCATGAGCCTTTCTCTTTGTGCGGCAGGGCTTAGCCTTGTCCTCGCCGCTTGCTCCAAGCGCGAAGCCGCCGTCCCCATTGGCGAGAAGGTGTGCCACTGCGGCTCCGACGACGCTTTGCAGGACATACAGTGGTTGCACGATTTGATTCTCTTGTTCGAAACGCAGCGCGGCACAAGGGATGCCGAGGTGCTCGTCTGTAAGTACGACGGGGGCAAGGACGGGTTCCTTTTTACCGACTGCATGTTTTGCCCTGACCGAGGGCTCTCTTTTGTCGACTGTCAGGGTCGCCCGCTTGGGCTCCTCTTTGGCATTGCCGGCTTGGGTTTTGACTATTACAATATCGACCCCGCATCCGTCCGCACCATCTACACCACATACGTGAAACCCACCCTGGCGGGCAAGAAGTGGAAGCTTTCGAGCTTTGTGGACCGCCGCACCCAAACCACCGAGACCCCCACCTACAACGGACGGGAACTCTCGTACTGGATAGTCTTCAATGAGGACGGCACCCTCACGGGCGGCGGCGTGAACCACTTGTATGGTAGGTATACTTTTACTGACAATAAGTACATGACTATCACCATCGGTACCATGACCGAGGTATATGACGGCACGGGATGGGAAGACCGCATGCTCGACGCGCTCAATGCCGCCGTGCGATGCGACGTGGGTTCCAATACCATCCGCATCTATTACCACGACACAGCTACCTACATGGAGTTTGTTGCCGCAGACTGAAAAAAGAGGGCGTCCCTGTGCAACGCCCTCCTTTTCTGATTTTAGTTGGCTCTAGGGCCGGACATGCTTTGGCGCAGGATGTCCACCACCTCGTCGCGGGTGAGGGTGCGGTAGCCCACAGGCAGAATGAGGACAGCGTCGACCACTTGTTGCAGGTTCTCTTCGGTCACGCCCAGTTCGGCCGCGTTCATCACCACACCGATTTCTTTCATCCAGCTTTCTAAACAGGCGAGGCCTTCTGTGGCCACCTGCTCGTCGCTCTTGCCTTCGGGGCGCACGTCCCACACGTTCTTGGCAAAGCGGGCAAACTGGTGCAGACCGTCGTGCATCACGTGGTGGTAGTAGGGCAGGGAGACGCTGGCAAGCGTCATGCCGTGGGTGGCATCGGTCACCAAGCCTATGGCGTGGCCAATCTGGTGTACCTCCCAGTCGCCGCCCTTGCCGCATTTCAGCAGGGTGTTCAGTGCCCAGGTGGCTGTCCACATGATGTTGGCGCGTGCCTCGTAGTCCTGCGGGTTCTTGGCCGCAATGCGGGTGGCGTGGATGAGCGAGCGCATCAGGCCTTCGTTGATGTAGTCCGTGGTGCAGTCCGCCGTGCCGGCAAAGTACTGCTCCATCAGGTGGCTCATGATGTCGAAGAAGCCGGCCACCATCTGGTACTGCGGCACCGTCATGGTGAAGCGGGGATTGAGGATGGTGAACTTCGGGTAGAGGGCCGGACCGAACACTTTGCCCAGTTTGAATCCGGCCTTGCGGTTGGTGATGACGCTGCCGCCGTTCATCTCGCTGCCGGTGCCCACCATGGTGAGCACGGAGCCCACGGGGACCGTCTGGCACGTGGGGTTGCCCTGTTTCACCCAGTACTTCTCCCAAGGCTCCTCTTCGCAGTAGGCGGAGGCGCTCACGCCCTTGGCATAGTCGATGGTGGAGCCGCCGCCCACGGCCAGGATGAGGTCAACTTTGTTCTCCCGCACCCGACGGCAGCCCTCCTGCACTTTCTCATAGGTGGGATTGGGCATCACGCCGGCGTCCTCCACAACGGTCTTGCCCGCCGCCTTCAGGGCAGCGGTCACAGCGTCGTAGATGCCGTTGCGCTTGATCGAGCCGCCGCCGTAGCTCAGCATCACTGTCGGGCCATAGCTCTTCAGTTCGTCAATCAGATGGTTCATTGCATCCTCGCCAAAGTAAAGCTTCGTGGGATTGTGGTAAATGAAATTTCCTTGCATGGTATTCTGTATTTTGTTGTGTTGTATTCTTATAGTTCGCCTTTTACAAAGGATTGATAGTTTTCGGGACTCACCACGGTGAATGTGTGGTCGGGATATGCCTTGGCAAAAGTGTCAGTCAAACGGGGACGCTTGCTGTCGTTCCATTTAAACTCGTAAGCATGCAGCACCCCGTCAAGGTCTTCAATGTAGTCTATCTCTTGTTGCTGCTGTGTGCGCCAGAAGTAGCTTTTGCCGTAAAAAGCATTGTAGGCATTGTGTTTTATGCGCTCCACAATCATGTAGTTTTCCCATAAGGCACCCACGTCTGCCCGTAGTGGCAGTGGTTTATAATCGCCTATCAAGGCGTTGCGCACTCCGTTGTCGTAGAAGTATATCTTCCGGCTTTTCTTCAACTCTGACCGTACATTGCGGCTAAACGAACGTAGGTGGAATATAACGTATGACTTTTCTAACAGATCAATGTATCGTTGGACGGTTGCCGTGTTCAGTCCCAGCAGTCGCCCCAGCTCATTGTATGACACTTCGCTGCCAAGCTGCAGGGCCAATGCCTGAAGCAGTTGCTCGATGATTTCGGGTTTGCGTACATCCTGGAATGAGAAAATATCCTTGTATAGATAGCTGCCCACAAGCTCTGTCAAAGTCTCCCGCTCTTCCCCTGCATTATTCACAACTTCAGGATAGGAACCGTATATTAACCGCCGTTCAAGCATACGCCGTTCTTCCAGTTCGCCAAACTCATTGAAGAGCTCTTGGCAGGAGAAAGGATACATCACGTACTCATATTTACGACCTGTCAGAGGTTCGTTGATTGAATTGGACATCTCGATAGCCGAAGATCCAGTAGCGATGACCTGCTTTTCCGGGTAGTTGTCAATCAACAGTTTTAGCGTGATGCCAATATTCTTTACGCGCTGAGCCTCATCGATCAATATCAAGTTGGCATCCCCGATTTCAGCTTTCATCTCGGTGGAGCTGGGCTCGGTCAACTTGCGCCTCACGTCGGGCTCGTCGCAGTTCCATTCCAGCACCCGGTTTTTGGTCTCGGAAACTAACATTTTCAGCAGTGTGGTTTTTCCAACCTGCCTTGGACCAATCACAATAATGGCTTTGTTGCGATATAATCTTTTTTCAATCAGTTTTTTAAGCATCCGTTCTATCATAATTCTTTCGCCTTTTCCGACTGCAAAGATACTAAGAAATTTCGATTATAATAGAAAATTCTTATAAGATTTGTCTGTTATAATAGAAAATTCTGATGTTTTTACTTTGCCGAATCGTTATTTCTTTTCAGATATGGATACTTTCTGATGCAGGAATATGTCATTCATTGTCCAGTTAATGAATCCTTATTCCCTTAGCGCTTGGGCATGGTTGGAGCGTTTTGTATTGGCAAATGCCAGTCGTCTTCTTGTTTCTTAAATGGATATGAACTTAATGAAGTGGCGGGGTCTTGCGTACTGAAAGTAAGCTATCCTATTAACCCCACACTACACACCTACGGTGTTTAGTGTGGGGGAACAGAGACCGTCTTATGCGTGTCGGAGAGTTGAGGTCTTTAGTAACCCCTTGCAAGACATATATATAGTGTGGTGACTATCGGTGAAAAAGCAAAAAGCAAGAGAGTCCCGGCGGGACGCGACAATGAGAACAAATAGATGGGATTAGCGGGTTGTCTCAAACCGAGAACAGGACTCCATAATAATCTTTCGCTTGGTTGTTTTCATATTCTCAAATAAACCGAACTCGTAAAAATAGCGAATGTATCAGAGAAAATTAGATTATTAAAGGATTTGATTTATCCACATTGTCCATCCAATCCTTTATTTGCTTTATACACCAGGGCATCAGGTCTCGTATTTGTTGAACCCAAAAACGAATTACATCCCAGCCTTCACGCATTAATGCTTGATTCCTGAGTTGGTCATTGTAGCACAATTCACCAGTCCAGGTTTGATGATACATTGCTCCATCAACCTCTATGTCAAGTTTCCTCCCTTTGTAAAATAGAGCCAAGTCCAGATAGTATTTGTCAACGGGATATTGTGCAGTGACAGGGATTCCGGCATCTGAAAGTGCCTTTTGTAAAATGTGCTCCCATTCTGAAGATTCAACAGGAGCAGATTCTCCACAACTATATTCGGCAAAGTGTTCGAGATAACTCACTCCACATTGTTTGCAATAGTGCTTGTCGCCAACAGTAACAAGTAATGACCTTGCTCTGGTAATGGCAACATTGAATAGGTTTCCAGTTGACTTTAAGAACAATAGACTTTGTGGTTTTGTGCCGTCAGATACTACAGGGGAGAAGATTATCACATCGCGTTCATCACCCTGAAACTTGTGTACGGTGTCTATCAATATCTTGTTATGGAGTTCCAAATGGTTTCTTAATTCGGAATCCCGCTCCAAAGCTCGTGAAATCATTTCAGCCTGTAAATGGAACGGGGTTGTCACCCCAATAGTGCCATTGAAGTTGAGACCGATGGATAAACGTCTTAGGATGCGAATAACACTCTCGGCTTCCTGAAGATTGTATGCACCGCCAGACTCGGGACGTACTGTTTTGCCTTTAACATCCATCCATTGCATCCCAAGGATTGGTTTCCCGTTATTGGGCGATACCAAACGGCTATAGTCCGTAGCAATTCGAAGAGCATTGTCATAGAACTCCTTGTTAGAAAATTGGATAATATCAAGGAAACTTCGGTGATGGTCGCGCAGTTGAATTATATTCTCTGCTTTGGACATACATGACGCAAGATCATAAATTGAACTTGCACGGTATGACCAACGGATTTCTATGTCGTTTTTCTTTATTAGCGACAAGTCAGTCTGCTTGCTTAGTAAACAAATATGATTCAGTTGTTTACTGTCGCCAATTACGGCTACACGTTTTGCTCTCAATAGTAATGGTATCATGGAAGCAATGTCGCATTGACTTGCCTCATCGATTATCAGCAAATCATACAAGGCTGGTTTAAAGGGAATCCTCCTACGAACGCTAAGAGAGGTGACAGCATTGATTGGCAACAGCGTACTAATAATGGGTGGATATGCATCAATTTTGTCATATTCGATAAACCTCATATAGTCATATAGCCTCCCGCGGTTATTAAAGTTAAAAGCACCGATGTGGTGATTCAACCAAGCGTTCCATGCGGTTTTCGCCTCTGCTTGTAGTTCTACATGTTCATTCATCATCGCAGCATCAAGTTGTTCAAGAGAAGCCGAATCGCTTAATTTGAGGAGTTCATGTTTATATTCTATTATTAAGGCCAAGTCATAACATAGTTTGTTAAATTCACCATCAAAAGACAACCACTCACGTTCTGACATCTGGGGCTTGATTGTCAATTTGGGATTGTATTTTTCAGTAAATGAGTTGATGGTATAGGAAGAAGTTAGATTACGTTCTTGGATTTTCTTTAGCCATTTCTTTTTGAATACCCTGTCAATCAGCCTTGTAGGGCCTTTGTTGATTTTGTTCCTGTTTTTCTTGACAATCTCATAGGCTTTCTTTGCTTCTTTTATTTCTTCCTCATTCGCTGGATTGTTCCAATGGTTGAGTTTGTCTCTGATGCCACAGACCGTTTGCTCCAACTCATCAAGCTTGTTTCTGTTGGTTACTATCTGTTGCTTCTGTTCTTGCTTTGAATGATAGCTATGATATACCCACTTGTATTTATCAAAAGCATCTCGTAAAGTGTCTTTTTTTGCTGTAGCTTTTACCCACAGTTGGGTATATTCCGAAATACATTGTATGACATCCTTTTCAAGTCTAAGAATTAATGGTAGCTCTTTGTTAAGAGAGTTGACTCGCCTTACAACGACATCCACCGCATTGTTGTTCTTGCTTGTGAATAGAACTGTCTGATTGTTTATTGCAGCATTGATAATTAGATTTGCAACCACTTGTGTCTTTCCCGTTCCTGGAGGCCCTGATATTAATGTAACATCAGCACTCAAGGCTGATTTGATGGCTTTTTCTTGCTCATCGTTTAGTGGTAGCACCTCTAATATCTCATTTTTCAATGGTCTCGTTTCGTTGAACTTCTGATTAAGGAATTTCCACAATATAGAATTCTGAATATTTAAATCTATACTACTTTCCAGACGAGCAAGTTCGTTGCTTAGACCCACTGTATATGGTGTTGGATCCTTTGCGATAATGATGGCACGATTTAGAATACCATCTTTCTCGTCCATTCTCACGGCCCCTTTCTTGAGATTATCCGGCTCAATGATATCATTCCAATCCCAATTGGGACGAATTGTTTTGAGCAAACTAACTTTTTCTGCTAAATCAGCAAATGAGGCATGTCCATCGGTAAACCCCAGCTCTTTTTCTAACGCTCTTAATTCATAAATGTTTTCAGTCTTTTCATTTGAGGAGTACTTATCAACCACATCTTTATTTATTAGCAATTCGTCGTCGATATAGAATCCTTCAGGTTTTCCGGATGAACTTTCGTGATGGGTTACGTGGACAATAAATACGGGAGACAGAAAATGTTGGACCTTTAGTATGGGGTAACCTATCAATAATTCTTTTTCTTTTTCTTGTTTTACGTTGAGGAAACTGCTAATGTTAGACAACTTTAGTGCATCGTCATTAATCCATGGAAGACTGATGAAAGATGTATTATTCTTTATTGACGCACGAAGAGTAGTATTACTTTCTAATTCAATGCAGCTAATATAGTACTTACATAGATTTTGTAATGTCATAACAATATGCAATTAAAGTCTCGAAGCTGAGCAAACAACATCAGCCACCAAATGAGTTTTTGGTTTGCAAATATACGCAAAAAATATCAATTGGCAAGAAAAATACATATAGGCTGTATCTATTTACCTAAAACAATGGGTCTTTAAGAATGTGAAGATTTGCGGTACATTGGAGAGACTGCTGTGATAAGATGAGAATTGATGAGAATTGTAGATTATACTTTTCCAAGAAACGTTGAGGAGGTTGCAGTTGGCCTTTCCGGGTAGGCTTTACCTATATTTTATATTTAGTGTGACCCTACTGGATGCAAAGGTCTTGTTGCAGTTGATTATCCTCTGTGCCTATTGCTTGTATGGCGTTGTTGATAATTTTACCTCACTGAGGAGATATCTAAAAACGATAAGTTCCAATAGAAACGCGACTTTTTGAGAGAGAAACAAGGCTGGTGAAAGTTTTTTTCCCCAGCAAAGGGAGAGGGAAAAATCCCTCTCCCCTTGCATGGATGGAAAAAGGTTGGTACCTATGCAGCGGATTCAATATTTCTCCTTTTCTATTGTCATTCTTTCATTAACATGATTATAGGGACAGTGGAGTAGTTCCCATCCCCGTTCTTATAGCGAAATATTCCTACTTGGCGAAAACATTCCTCATGAGATGCAGATATCGTTTGGCGATCATAATATGGAGAACCTTCCTCGTTGTATAAAAGAACGATAGCTCCTAATAGATTAGGGAGACCACCCTCGTCAGACTCCCATGCCAATGCACATCCATCACTTAAGGCCTGAAATACCTGATAGCTTGAGCACTCCATAACCTCTCCTGCTTCTTTAAAGAATTCCATTCCATCAGGAGAATGCTCGTTGTTGCTATTGCCGATGATAAATAGTACAATAAAGGTGACGACAATACCCGTCACTACACCCAGTAAATAAATCCAAATCTTTTTCATGATAAATATGTTTAAAGGTCATCAATTGCATCGGAACGGACTTTGTCGCCGTTTGTATTATCCTCGTAAACCAGGATTACGTAACACTCCAACATGTCGTTGTGGTCAATTCGTAATTCAATTGAACCGTTCTCGGTTGAGAAATCGGTAATGTACTGGCATCTGTCATGTCTGACATAATGCATCTTTATGTCATCGCTATCTTCTTTACCGCTTCCATAGGATTGGAATTCTTCAACAACAGATATTGGCTCGCCATATTTCTGTGTGAGCATTTCTTTTAACGATGAGTAGTCATTGTACAGCCGAATCCAGGTGTCTTTTTCTGGGAATATGACACCGACTCGGTAAACATATCCAGATTCGTGAGCAATTGCAGCAATAGAACATCCCTTGTAGGCAGCAAATTCCCCTTTGAATAAAGCTACCCCCTGCTCTGTTCCAAGATGTGTAAGGCCTTTTTGTTTCAGTTTGCTGACAAATGTACTTAATGTACCGTCAATTGGAACACCTTTGAATGTAAGGTGTTCTGTCTGTGCTGTGACGGAGGTGCAAGCCAAAAGCATCATTAAGACAACTAATCTTTTCATTATGTTATGTGGTATTAAATGTTGTAACCTATTTTTAATGTGATTACCATCGGTGTAAGTGTACCGAGTTGAAAGCTCTGTTTAGATGGTTGACTTTCTCCATCATCAACTGTTGATGTAGAAAAGACCTCTCCTTTGCCTAAATAATAGTAAAAAGCGGACAGGGATAGTTTCTCAGTAAAACATATCCCGACACCCATACGGAATGTTACCGTGCCTTTTGTGGCATACGAAAGAGTCTCTTTCATTTTGAAGGAAATGTATTGTCCGCGATAGAGACAACTGATCCTTTCGGTGAATCGTATTGGTGAGAGTATCCTGAGATTGTAACCTATATTCCCCTCAGCAAAAGCACTCATTCCGTTTTGAAAGGGTAAAGTGTACCGAAGACCCACTAAGATCGGAATATTGTAATATGCGCCACTCCAATCCAATGAACAAGAAGAGGTGATTGATGACCCTCCACCATTAGCAATCTCTTGTCGACAGCCTGCGTCTATCATGTAACTCACCTGTGTTAAATACGATTTTGCATTACTGTTAAGAGGGTTATAATGTAAATCAAGTGAAACCGCAAAACTAAGCCGTTCAAATTGTAGGGGGAAAAGAACTGTGCTACCAAGACTGAGTCCAGAAGATGCAGCACCACAGAAGGTCTTATCATCAAATAGAGCACAGTCTGTTCCCAAAGTATTTTTATCATATTCCATTTTGGCAAAATCACCAATTGGAAAGGAACCGCCGATGTTTATTGACCATTGAGATTTCTTTTGTGCAAATGAATTGCAGCACAACAATATTGTAAATGCAATTGTCAGAATATTTTTTTTCATGTGTAAACATAAAATAATGCCTACTCTTTGATGCAGTTTTCGGCTTCTCTGCTTGTTCTTTTTTATGAGCAGGAAGCTTGTGTTTAAGATGGGGTGTGAAAAAAGGCGCAAATCCTTTTGTCTGCCACTTATTCTTAGTGTGGGTGTCTGGAATACCTTGGAATAAATAAGTGGGAAAGAATCCACGCCAGCGCGTGAACTATCCGCAATCTTATTCCCATTCCGTGATAAAAGTTTTCCAGACGTTTACACTAAGGAAACAAGAGCGTCGAGCTCAATATGTATTTGTATTACTATTGTTTACATGTCAATGCTTTTTTTTGTTCAACAGTGCAAAGATACACAATTATTCTGATTCGGCAAAATTGATATTACTCTTTTCCAAGCAACCAATCGGTGGCAAGTACCTGTTGAATGGTCTTATCGCCAACGGTGATTGTTTTTGTCTCGCCTTCCATCACTATAAGTGTCAGCTTGTCACAGTGGGTAATGTCTGCCCCTTTCAGCAGTCCACCAACTTCGCGGTTGTATTGCTTGGTTGTCGGGTTATTGAAAGAGTATGTCACCTGTATCAGTTCTTTAACATGACTGTAATGTGTAACGACGAAATCCACCTCGAATGTTGAACTTTTCCGTATGTAGTATAGGTTGTCACTCTCGCGATTCATCCGGCGGGACAATTCAATAGCTACAATGTTTTCCAAACGCCATCCTAAATTCTCCGTTTGCAATGGTGTTTCGTGATGAGTGATGAAAAGCATATCAACAGCATAGAATTTGCGGCTTGTTCGACGTTCCATACTCTTGTACGAAAAACGGTGAATAGGCATCAACAGGTATGCATTTGCCAGGTAAGTCAAATAATTCTCTGTGGTATGGACAGATTTAACCCCTAATTGCTGAGCAATCTTGGTTGAGGATATTTCTTGCGAGAACTGGTCAAGCACCAAGTTGGTCATTTCCCATAACACATCTTTATACCGGACATTATATCGCCGACAAATATCTTTGTTTACAATGGCATTAAGCAACGATGACGCATAGTCGTTGTGCGAAGTCGTTTCCAGCAGCTCGGGGAATCCTCCTTGTAGCAAATATCTATCCAACGCACGTTGGCGAAGAGCCTGGCTTTTGGTTGATTGCCCAGTTAGGTCGGTCTTTGTGTATGAGCAATATTCCATGAAAGAGAACGGGAACAACTCTATTTGGTGGTATCTCCCTGTCAGGTGTGTGGACAGCTCCCCGCTTAGCAGATTGGCATTACTCCCTGTGAGAATTATCTTGATGCCTTGCCGCAACAGGCGGTTGACAAATAGTGGCCATTTGTCGATATTCTGTATTTCGTCAAGAAAAAGATGAGAGAAATCCCCATTGATCCGATACAAGCATTGGAGCATTTCGTCCAAACTGTCTGCATGGAGGTCTGCTAACCGTTCATCGTCAAAGTTGACGTATGCGAAATCCACTCCGCTTTCAAGCAGTACTTTCTGACAGAGTGTTGATTTTCCACTGCGCCGAACACCAATCACCACCTGTGCAAGTTTGCTCTTAAGCTCTATTTTGGATTCTTCCTTGCGTGGACAGAGTAGGCGTGTGTCTGTGTTTTTTATCTCTTCTTGTTGGTCTATAAGTATTTGCAGCAAATTCATGATGGGTTTCTTTGACTGCAAATATACAAATAATTTTCAAACTGCACAAAATTGCGATTTATTCTTGATAAAACTGCACAAAATATGTTAAAATTATATCTTCAAACTGCACAAAATGCAGATTCGTCGTGTGGTATTGTAATAGACTAAAAAAGTTATGAATTTATGATTAATTAATGACAATTCGTGTTAATAAAAAGCTTTCCCATGAATCTCTATGGGTAGCAATGGGATTAGAGGCCACCTGATGGCATGTTCCACGGCAATTTGTGAGTGTCTCTCTCCTGTCGGTGTGACTATTCCGTTTTTTTGTGTATCTTTGCAAGCTGTAATATATGGCCTTTTTTTCAGTATGTGGGACAATGACAGTGTTTTGCAGCGGTTACGCGAGTCGTTGGGCGGTGCGGAGGTGCGCGCGCTTGCCAGGGAGGTGCCTTGTTCGCTCCTCCTGCCGTGTCTTGCGGAGGAGGACATCCGTGTGGCGCGCAATGCCGCGTGGGTGCTGACCCACAAACCCCTCTCCGAAATCCGTGCCCTCCCGCTCGACAGGCTTGTCGACTTGGCTCTTACCACATCCGACACCCCGCTCCGAAGGCTTGCCCTCAGTCTGGTCGAGAAGATGCCAATGTGCCAGGAAGAGATGCGTACCGACCTCCTCGACTTCTGTCTGCTCCACATGCGTCTGCCCCAAGAGCCTCCAGGCGTACAGGCTCTCTGCATGAAATTGGCCCACCGTATGTGCAGCCCCTATCCTGACCTGTTGCGCGAGTTCCAAGAGACCCTCAGCATCATGCAGCCCGAACTCTACAAACCCGGCGTTCGCCACGTGATAAACAAGATGAAAACAATTGAAAAGTGAAAATTGAAAATTGAAACGGGTTGCCGCATTTCAATTTTCAATTTTCACCTTTCACTTTAGAATGTGCTTACACCTCGGCTTTCACCTGCTCGGCCAGTTCGTTGGCGCGGGCTTCGGTGTGGGCCTCGCTGTAGATGCGGATGATGGGCTCCGTGTTGCTCTTGCGCAGGTGCACCCATCCGTCCTCAAAGTCTATCTTCACGCCGTCGATGGTGGTCACCTTGCATGCCGGGTTGGACTGGTACTTGTCGGCCAGCCGTTTCAGCAGCCCGTCCACATCCATGCCCGCAGTGAGGTCTATGCGGTTCTTCGAGATGATATAGTCCGGGTAGGTCTTGCGCAGCTCGCTCACCTTCATGCCGCGTTTGGCCAGCAGGGTGAGGAACAAAGCCACGCCCACCAGCGCGTCGCGGCCGTAGTGCAGGGCGGGGTAGATGACGCCCCCGTTGCCCTCGCCGCCTATGACGGCGCCCGTCTGCCGCATCAGCGTGGTGACGTTCACCTCGCCCACGGCGGCGGCGTTATATTCGCAACCCGCATACTGGCGTGTCACATCGCGCAGGGCGCGTGACGACGACAGGTTCGACACCGTGTTGCCCGGCGTGTGTTGCAGCACGTAGTCCGCCACGCTCACCAGCGTGTACTCCTCGCCGAACATTTCGCCCGTCTCGCACACCAGTGCCAGCCGGTCCACGTCGGGATCCACCACCACGCCCAGGTCGCAGCCGTTCTCGCGCACCACGCGCGATATGTCGGTCAGGTTGGCAGGTATCGGCTCGGGGTTATGGGCAAAGTGGCCTGTGGGGTCGCAGTTCAGTTCCACAACCTCCTTCACGCCCAAGGCGCGCAGCAGCTTGGGGATGGCCAGACCGCCGGTGGAGTTGACGGCATCCACCGCCACGCGGAATCCCGCCTTGCGGATGGCCTCCACGTCCACCAGGTCCAGGGCCAGCACCCGCTCTATGTGGTGCTCTATCGTGGTGTTGTCCTCGGTCACCTGGCCCAGATCGTCCACCTCGGCAAAGTTCAGCTCCTCGCTCTCGGCCAGGCGCAGCACCTCGGCACCCTCGGCGGCGTCGATAAACTCGCCGCGGGCGTTGAGCAGCTTCAGGGCGTTCCAGTGCTTGGGATTGTGGCTGGCGGTGATGATGATGCCGCCGTCGGCATGCTTGTCTATCACGGTCATCTCCGTTGTGGGCGTTGTGGAGAGGCCGGTCTCTATCACGTCGATGCCCATGCCCTGCAGGGTGCCCACCACTAAGCGGTCCACCATGGCGCCGGACAGGCGTGCGTCGCGTCCCACCACTAAGGTGAGTCGTTTCCCGCCGGCACGCTGGCCGAGGAATGTGGCAAAGGCCGATGTGAATTTCACCACGTCAAGGGGGCTCAACCCCTCGCCCGGACGGCCACCTATCGTGCCGCGGATACCAGATATCGATTTAATTAAGCTCATATATTATAATGTTTTATTATTTGTCCTTTTCTCATCATCTTGCAATAACGCATCTCCGCCGCTATTATTGCCCCGTTCGGCGTCTCGGCGAAAACAATTCTACGCAAACCGCGAAAGATATTCTTTCACGCGCACCACCTGTTGTGCTGTGATTTTCTCAAATGCCAGGTTGCCCTGTAGCGAATCTTTTCCGTGATCCTTGATGTACTGGCCAATGGAAGTGTTCAGGAACATTGTTGGCAGACTGTCAACACCCTCCATGTTCAGTATCACCTTCTCGCCCTTTTTGAGACTGTCGCTCATCAGCCCGAACAAAATATCGCCTGCTTCGGGGTAATTCCTCCCTTCAAGGAGTGCCTTGATGTCTATTTTGCACATAAAAAGTTATATTTCAAAGTTGTCAATAATCTCCTCGTTTTCGAAATGAGTCAACGTCAATTCGTAATAAATCAATGTCCCCCGGAAAAGGAATGGCATCGGCGCGGTAGTAGTCCTATCCTGTGTCGTCACCAATTTTGCATGGTTGCTTACAATCGTCAGGCTGTCCCCTTCTGTGCAAGCATCCTTTATGTATCCCAGCCCCAAGCCCCTGTTGTGTTTTCGGCTCATGCTGGTGAACGTTGGCTCCATGGCTTTCAGCAGTGCCTCTTCATCTGACAGCGAAGGTATCACTCTTTTTACCGAAGTCGGAATACCAATACCCAAGTCACCCACAGCTACATATAATCGGTGGCACTCCTCATTATACATCATCATAGACCATGCGTTATTCCGGGCCTCGGCATGGTCAAAAATGTTGTAATATGACTCCAGCAAGCTCAGTTTGACGGCACTCAAATCCTTGTTTGAAAAAAAAGTACGCTTCAGATATTGCTGGATAAGTTCTGGGTGCAAATCAATCTCATCCTCCTTTACACGCCACAAACTCAGCAACGATTCGTCGTGCGAGGGCAGGAAGTTCTTGTTGTCTACAAAATAGTCTTTAAAATGCAACTCATTGTACAGGTAATCCCCCATTTTGTTAGACCTGATGTACACTTTAGCGCCCTCTTGCTTCAGGGCGTCAACCATGGCGGCCAATGAAACTATGTGGTAAGGGAAGATTTCTGCTTGTCCGATGGCCTCGGAAACATCTATATACACCAAAGCACCCTGCGCACAACCTTGCCCCCGGGATATTCCTCCACTGACTTGCGCCAGCCATTCTTCAGGAACAACAGAATCAAATGCTATGTGTATTGATGGCTTCATCAAGTAACTTAACGTACTTCACGTAGAATTATTGCACCACAATAGAAAAAAACTCTCTCCCAGTAGCCGCCAAGTGGTCACGATAGTATAAATGCCTTTGCGCAAGATTGTTTCCTGGGCCGTTCCTTCCCTGTTCCTCCCCGCTCCCTTCGGGGTCAATATGCCCGTTGGGATTGGGATAAATGTTGATGAGATGATGGGCATGTGGGAGCCAACGGCCGAGGGAGCATCGGAGATGGGCTTTGCATACAGGAATGGACGCTGGGGGTCGGCGGGGAACGGATTGGTAGGGGCAGGGGCAAAAAGGCTGTATGCAACGGCTACGGAAAACTTGCAGATTGCGGTTCCGCCCCGAAAAGCCACCCCCAGAGGCTTTCGCAGGAATAAGGCCTGTTGACAGAATGTTAAAGATTTTGCAGGTTCGTTTTTTTTGTGTATATTTACAATGCCGGGAGAGGAAGAATGTGTCCGCTTTGGTGGTGGTATATTATTGATATACGGTGAAATGTGTTAATGGGGCGAAAAAAGGTTTGGCGTAAATATTCCTGTTTATCGGCACGGGCAAGGCAAGACGGTGGCGGCAGACCAGAGATTCATTAGGGAAAAGAATATATTTAGCTCAATATACAGACGATGATGAAAAAAGCGGTTTTGATAATGATATTGTTGGCGGGTGCGGGCGTGGCGAGTGCGCAGCTTCCGCAGCGGCATTGCGGGGATCCGGGGTATTTGTATTCGCCAGAGTGTGAAATAGGGGAGATTTGGTATCACGATCGCTCGTCAACAGGATGGCCTGAGACGGGAGGGTTTGACGGATCTGGTTTCCATGCCTATCACGACACGGTGGTGTACGGGGTGTCAGTGCCTATGGCAAACATTGGCGACTTTCCGTACCTATGGGTGTATTTGGTGAAAGCAAGGGTGCATTCGTATGCTTATAGTCCCAAGTCTCAAGATACTATGCCATTGTATACAATCTATGTGGAGAGGGAAGAACTATATAGTTTTATAGACCATCCGCCAGTGGCACAAGCGGAGGGGGTCTTCGAGTCGAGAGGCCGCCACACCGATGTCATGGTTCAGCCGATGTGCGACTTTTATTTTAACCAACCGTGCAACATAGATTCGGGCGATCACTATTTTGTGGGGATTGGGCATTCGTTTTATAATGCATACAATCATAGGCTGAAGGACGACCCAGACCCCGAACACTATCATCCGAGTGCCACGTTTATATTTCCGGGAGGTACGACTAATGCAAGCTTCACTCCGCCGGACAGCCAGTTGTATTTGCAGATAAGGTATTTCCCGGAAAGCAGATACCCTGCGCAGTATACTCCGATACTACTTTTTTTGATGCATACGGAACATACTTTCTGTTTCCAGCCGATCATGCAGGCGTGTGAGGGCGAGGAGGCCAACCCGCGCCAGGTGGATCCCATAGGACCGGAGGCGGTGACGGGGCTGCGGCTGGGCAGGATGGAGGAGGGCTGGGCGGTGATGCAATGGGACAGTGCGGTTCCGAGCGCGTGGGGTCCCGAAGGGATGCGAGTGTACATGTATCAGCTGCAGTATGCAGAGTACCAGAACGAGTACGCAGAGGGCGACACGTTGGACACGACGGTGCCGTGGGTGCGGATAGCGGAGGAGCTGGACACGACGAAGTTCTACAAGGCGCGGTGCCGAGCCAAGGGCTACCATGGGTGCGACGTCCACGACACATTGATGTGGGGACCGTGGAGCGAGGAGGCCTACTTCTACACGGGGACGCGATACCCGGACACGGTGCCGTTGGAGTGCGCGGTGGTGGAGGGCTTCCGTCAGGAGGGCATGCGCGGCGGGCGGCCGCACTTTGAGTGGGAGCGTAGCGTGGGGCACACGGAGTACGAGGTGGAGTATGCGCCGGAGCGCGCCTCATGGAGCCGGGAGCGAGTGAGCCACAGGCAGTGGACGATGCCGCAGGGCGTGGAGCCCGGGCGGGAGTACCGCGTGCGTGTGCGTGCGAAGTGCGTGCACCAGTGCTACATCCACGACACGGTGATATGGGGTCCGTGGAGCGAGATAGTGCGGGTGACGATGCCGGGAGATGTTGGGATGCCGGAGGCCGAGGGGAGCGAGCTGTTTGAGCTGGTGCCGAACCCGGCGCGAGGCGAGGTGACGGTGCTGCCGAAGGTGGGCGCAGAGCGGCTGCCGGCGGTGCTGACGGTGACGGACATGCAGGGGCGCGAAGTGAGGAGGGTGGAGGTTCATGCTGCCGCGCCGCAGCGCGTGGAGCTGGCGGGGCTGCCGTCGGGAACCTACATGGTGACGCTGACCTGCCGCGACAAGGCCACCGGCCGCCAGCGCATGGCGGTGGAATAACCCGCAGCCAAGAGCGGGACTTCCGAGAGCGCAGAAACGGTTTTTTTTGAAAAAAACTTCTGCGGTCTCGGATTTTTTTTGTATATTTGCCAGTTACAAAATAATAAACTAAAAAGCCTATCCTTTTGTTCCCCAAACGGATAGGCGAATTATGACGTATTATGCATATCGCTATTGCAGGAAATATCGGCTCAGGAAAGACGGCACTGACAAAATTGTTGGCCCGCCACTATGGGTACAGACCCATCTATGAGTCGACGGAGACGAACCCGTATATCAACAGCTTTTATGAGGATATGCGCCGATGGTCGTTCAACATACAGATATACTACCTCCACACCCGCACCCGCCAGTTGTTGGACATCCGCAAGGAGAACAAGAACATCATTCAGGACCGCACGCTGTATGAGGATGCCTATATCTTTACGCCCAACCTGCACGCCATGGGGCTGATGAACACACGCGACTTTGACAACTACCAGCACACGTTTGAGCTGGTGTCGTCGTTTCTGCAACCGCCCGATTTGCTGATATACCTGAGAGCCGACGTGCCGACGCTGATACGCCACATTCAGGCCCGCGGCCGCGAGTATGAGAACAGCATCCGCTTGGACTACCTGACGGGGCTGAACAAGCGCTACGAGGACTGGATGGAGAAGTACAACAAGGGAAAGTACATCATTGTGGACTTGACGAAGCTGGACTTTGTGGCTCACGATGAGGACTTGGGCGTGGTGTATAACATGATTGATGCTGAAATAAATTCGTTATTCTCGTAATATGAAAGTATTGGCCATAATTCCCGCACGGTATGCATCGACCCGTTTTCCCGGCAAGCCGCTGGCACTGCTGGGAGGCAAGCCAGTGGTGCAATGGGTGTGGGAGCGTGTGTCGGCTGTGCCTGAGCTGACGGATGCCGTGGTGGCCACCGACGACGAACGGATAGTGCGCGCGGTGGAGGCCTTCGGCGGGCGGGTGATGATGACGGGAAGCCACCATCGCAGCGGCACGGACCGTTGCGGCGAGGTGGTAGAACGGCTCAGGGAGCAGGGACGGACCTATGACGTGGCCATCAATGTGCAGGGCGACGAGCCTTTTGTGGAGGCGGAGCAGCTGCGCACGCTGGTTGACTGTTTTGCCGACGGGGTGACGCGCATCGCCACGTTGAAGACCGCTATCCGCAGCACAGAGGAGTTGCTGTCCGCCAACAATGTGAAGGTGGTCTGCGACGGGCAGGACAGGGCGCTCTATTTCAGCCGCCAGCCATTGCCGCACCTGCGCGGCGTGGAGCAGGACTGCTGGATAGAGAACCAGCCATACTACAAGCATGTGGGCATCTACGCCTTCCGCACCGCGACATTGGCCGAGCTGGTGCGGTTGCCGCAGTCGGCCTTGGAACGGAGCGAGTCGCTCGAACAGCTGCGGTGGTTGGAGAACGGCTACACCATCAGTGTCAGGGAGACGGCGGCAGCCAACATCGGCATCGACACGCCGGAGGACATGGAGGCCGCAGAACGCTATTTGAATGACATACAGAACGAAAAATAATTAAGTATATGAATATAACAGATCTTATTGTAGAATTCATCCAACAGGGTAATGTTGTTGAGTTTCCCGGCATGGGAACATTGTCCAGCAGCAATGTCAGTGCCCACCACGATGCCGCCACAGGCACATACCATCCCGCACGCCGCACGGTGACAATGGTCGAAACGCTGACGGGAAACAAGGCCATAGTGCGCCGTATTGCCGAAAAGGAGTGCGTCACGAACGAGATTGCCGAGCAGATGTGGATTAACTATATCGCGGCACTGAAGGACAAGCTCCAGCGCAATGCCAATGGACATGAGTTTCCCGGCATAGGAAGCATGCGTTATGTGGGTAGTAAGGTTAGGTTTGATGCTATCGAAGGATTGGATTTGGATGCCGGCAAGAAACATGAGCAGCCGTTGGAGAATATAGCCACTTACACGCCGAAGGCTGTTGCCGACCCCTTTGCCGCCTTCGACAAGCCCGCCACCGCCGCGGCTCCCGCTCCCGTGGTGAAGGAGGAGCCCGTCCCGGCTCCCGTGGTTGAGAAACCGGTGGAGACCCCGGCTCCCCAGCCTAAGCCTGAGCCCGTCAAAATGGAAGCCCCCAAAGTGGAGGAACCCAAGGCCGAGCCCGTCAAGGCCGAAATGCCCAAGGCCGAACCCGTCAAGGTGGAGACCCCGAAGTCCGCAGCCCCGCAGGTTGACCACCTGTCGGAGGTGAAGCGCATGCTGGATGAAATCCCCTCGTCGCCCAAGGACGCCAAGGAGGCCCGCCGCGCTGAGAAGGCTGCCGCCAAGGCCGAGAAGGAGGCACGCAAAGCCGCCGAGGAAGCCCGCAAGGCTGCCGAAGAGGCCGAACGCAACGCTGCCAAGGCCAAAGAGAAGGAGGCTCAGAAGGCCGCCAAGGAGATGGCAAAGAGTGAACGCGCCATGCTGAAGGCCGAGGAGCCGAAGAAGCAAAAGAAAGAGCAGAAAAAGAAGAAACACGGTTGGCTGTGGGTTGTCATCATCCTGCTGCTCTTGTTGCTGGGTGCTGCCGCATGGTGGTTCTTTGGCAAGGGCCATGCTCCCGCCGCAAAGGGTGTGTCCTATGCGCAGGAGGTGGAGCTGGTCTATCCCGAGCCTTTCACCGCCGAGGACTACCCGCTGCTGGTGTTCCAGGAGCAGGACATTTTATATAATGTAGGCCACCTGCACAACTATATGGAGGACTATGTGCATACGTTCTTGGCTGCCCACCATTTCACCAATGCCTTCGCGGCAATGATGGCCAAGGTGGACGAGTATGCCGACGGCCGTCTGCATGAGCTGATGGTCGAGGGCTACAGCCCCAAACGCTTCTTCCCGCACAACAATTTCTGGCTGAAGAGCCATTATGTGGCCTACAAGTCGGAAGCTGCCCGCTACTACCGCTACAAGGTGCAGGGCGAGCTGATGGATCTGGATCTGCTTGACGACATGCTCAACGACGTGGTGATGACCTTGGGTCTGCGTGCCGACGGGTTCCGTCAGGGTCGTGGAGGCGACGGCGGTGCTGTGGCAGGTGCAGGACGTGCACAGGCGGCAAAGCCTGTGAGTGACAAGCCTTACGAGGAGGTTGTCCCCGAAGCTCCCACTTTCAAGAACAGCAAGCAGGGCTTCGACATTGTGGCAGGGTTCTTCACCTCGAAGAAGTCGGCCAACAAGTGCGCCAACCAGCTGAAGGCTCTGGGCAGCGATGCCTACATCATCAGCAAGTCCGGCGGCTACTATGTGAGCATGGGCTCCGCTCCCACCCGCACCGCTGCCGAGTCTATGGAGAAGCACATCAAGTCGTGGTACAAGAGCGACGTGAAGATCTATAATTTCAACGAATAAACCTTTCTGCCGCCGCAATAACAGCCTATGGGTCATCATAAGTTAGAGAGATTTGCCGAGAACCTGACCTTCCCCAATCTGTTTCAGGTGTCGTTCGAGCAATTGAAAGCTGAGGGGTTTGCCCTGAAGGGCAGATGGTGTGACCATTTCGGCAACCACAACCCCATCACCCTGGAGCTGGGCTGCGGCAAAGGCGACTACACCATCAGTCTGGCCCGCATCCATCCCGACCGCAATTATGTGGGGGTGGACATCAAGGGGGCCCGCCTGTGGCGTGGCGCCAAAACGGGTGTCGAGGAGCAGATGGGCAATGTGGCTTTCATCCGCACCCGCATAGAGTTGATAGAGAATTTCTTCGCCGAGGATGAGGTGTCGGAGATATGGGTCACCTTCCCCGACCCCCAACCCAAGAAGGAGTTCAAACGGCTCACGTGCGAGCGTTTCCTGAACTACTACAAGAAATCCCTCAAGCCAGGCTCGCCCATCCATCTGAAGACTGACTCGCTGGAACTGCACCAGTACACCCGCGACGAGGTGATAGCCCCTGCGGGCTACAGGGTGGAATACGCCACGGAAAACCTCTACGCCACCCCTGCCGCCGAGCACCCGGAGATAGAGTGCTTGCGCGAGGCACAGATGACGCAGACCTTCTACGAGCGCATGTTCCTTGCCGAGGGGAAGCCCATCACCTACATCAAATTCTTTGTCAAATAGAACAGTAAACAATTAATTGTATAATAATATAAAAGTAATTATTTATGTCAGGACACAACAAATGGTCAAAGATTAAGAGAGCCAAAGGCGCAGCCGATGCCAAGCGCTCTAAACAGTATTCCAAAATTCTGAAAGAGGTAGCCGTAGCCGTCCGCGAGAGCGGTCCTGATCCCGACAGCAACCCCCGCCTCCGTCTGCTGGTGCAGAATGCCCGTGGCTGCAACATGCCCAAGGACACCCTGATGCGTGCCATCAACAAGGCCAGTGACAAGGATGCCGCCGTCTTGCAGGAAATCACCTTCGAGTGCCACGCCAACCACGGCATCGCCCTCTTTATCGAATGCCTGTCGGACAACAACATGCGCACCGTCGCCAACATCCGCAGCATCATGAACAAGAACGGCGGCACCATGGAGACCAATGGCAGCCTGAGCTTCCTGTTCACCCGCAAGGGCGTTTTCGTCATTCCCCGCAAACCCGACATGAACATCGACGAGCTGGAAATGACCCTCATCGACGGCGGTCTGGAAGAGATGGAAGTCGACGACGAATACATCACCCTCTACACCGCTTACGAGGACTTCGGCAACATGGTCAAGATGCTTGAGGAACTGCACATCGAGTGCGAGAGCGCCGAGCTGCAGCGCATCCCCAACACCACCCGCTCCATCGACGAGGACTCCATGCGCAAGGTGCTGAAGGTTATCAACATGCTCGAAGAGGACGATGATGTCACCAACGTCTTCCACGACATGGAGATTCCCGACGATTTCGAAGAGGAATAATGAAACTTTACATAGTCCCCACGCCAGTAGGCAACCTCGGCGACATGACTTTCCGTGCCGTCGAGGTGCTGAAGGGGGCAGACCTCATATTGGCCGAAGACACACGCACCTCGCGTGTGGTGATGCAGCATTATGGCATCACCACCCCGTTGCAGCCTTACCATATCTTCAACGAGCATCAGACGCTGCACCGCGTGGTGGAGTGCCTGTTGAGCGGGCAGGTCATTGCTTTGGTGACCGATGCCGGCACCCCCGGCATCAGCGACCCCGGTTTCCTGCTGGTGCGCGAAGCCGTCCGCAACGGCATCCCTGTGGAGACCCTTCCGGGTGCCACAGCTTTTGTGCCCGCTTTGGTGGACAGCGCCCTGCCCTGCGACAGGTTTGTCTTCCTTGGGTTCCTGCCCCACAAAAAAGGGCGCCAAACGGCCATCAAGCTCTTGGCCGAGGAACAGCGCACCATGGTCATCTACGAGTCCCCCTATCGTCTGGTAAAGCTCCTTGACGAGCTTGCCGCCGTGCTGGGCGAGGAGCGCCGGGTGAGCGTCTCGCGCGAGATTAGCAAGCTCCACGCCGAGACTGTGCGCGGAACCCTCCGGGAGGTGCATGACCATTTTGCCGCCAAAGAGGTGAAGGGCGAGATTGTCGTTGTCCTCTCTGCCGAGAGCGACACCGCTGCCAATGACGAAGAAAAGGATGCAGAATAGTTTAAAAGTATAACAACATGCCATACGACGTTTTTCTCAACCGTCTCCTCTGTGCACTCCTTGGAGGTGTCCTCATCGGCATCGAGCGTCAGCTGCGCAAGCGCAATGCCGGTCTGGCAGTCAACGCGCTGGTCTCCGTGGGTGCGTGCCTCTTCATCTTGCTGTCCGAGAGCGTCATCGCTGCGGCCGTCCAGTCGGGAGGCCCCGTCAACAACGACAACCTCCGCGTCCTCTCCCAGGTGGTCACGGGTGTCGGATTCTTGGGCGCCGGCGTTATCATGAAGGACGGTCTCAACATCCACGGCCTCAACAGTGCCGCCACCGTCTGGTGCAGTGCCGCCGTGGGTTGCATGTGTGGCTATGGCCTCTGGGTCCAGTCCGGCATTGCCGTGCTGGTCATCCTGTTTATCAACTGGGTCATTAAAAACATTGAAATTTATTTAGAAAAACGGAACCAAGACAAACAGAACTGAAACATTTTTGTCCTTTTTGCGTATAAGCAAATGCAGTAGCGGCTCCTCTGCGCCAACTTCGCAAGGCATCCTTGCCTCCCGGTGCTCGGGCTCCTGCTGTTTCAACTAAGATTACTAAGTATAGAGATGGATTTATTAAAGGATTTAGACATTTTCGAGGCAGACGATTCCGACGCCTTCTCTGCCCGTGCCGAGATTATACCACTTATCACCAAGGAGGACGAGTCCTTTCTGCTCAACGAGGACTCCATCCCCGACGATATGCCTTTGCTGCCGCTCCATGGCAATGTCCTTTTCCCCGGAGTGGTGCTGCCCATCGGCGTGAGCCGTAAGGCCTCGCTCAAGTTGCTCCGCGATGCCGAGAAAAACCATGAGCGCATCATCGTTGTCGCCCAGCGCAACGATAACCAGCTCCCCGAAATGGACGACCTCTACCAAATCGGCGTCATAGCCCGCGTGCTCCGTGTCATCGAGCTCCCGCGCGACAACCACCTCGCCATCATCCAGGGCACCATGAAATGCCAGCTCCTCAGCATCACCGCCGAAGAGCCTTACTACCGTGGCTGTGCCCTCCTTGTCGACGAGAACAACCGTCAGCCCCGTTCCCGTGCCTTCCACAATCGCGTCCTCGCCATCCGCAAGGAATATTCCGACATGGAGCAGATGAAGAACAACGGTGTGGGGCTCAACCCCAAGGATATTTTCAACTCCCTCGGCAACATCACCAGCGACAAAATCCTCATCAACTTCATCGCCTCCCATCTCGACATCCCCGTCAAACCCAAACAGGAGATGCTCGATGCCGACGGCTACGACCGCCGCTCCATCCTGCTCCTCGAGCAGCTTCAGAAAGAGAATGACTACTACCGCGTCCGCGACGACATCCAGGGCAAGACCCGCCAGGAACTGGACCGCCAGCAGCGCGAATATTTCCTCAACCAGCAAATGCGCGTCATCCAGGACGAGCTGGGCGGTGCCTCTTCCGACAAGGACATCGAGCGTCTGCTGGCCCGCGGGCAAAAGAAAAAGTGGGACAAGGAAGTCCAGGAGGCTTTCAACCACAGTATCGAAAAGCTCCGTCGCACCTCCCCGCAGACCCCGGACTATACCGTCGAGCTCAACTATGCCGAACTCCTGCTCGACATGCCGTGGAATGTCTACAGCAAGGACGACCTCCGCACCTCCCATGCCCGCAAAATCCTCGACCGCGACCACTACGGCATGGAGAAGGTCAAGGAGCGCATCATCGAATACATCGCCGTCCTCAGCCTCAAGGACGACATGAAGAGCCCCATCATCTGCCTTGTCGGTCCTCCGGGCACAGGCAAGACCTCCCTCGGCAAGAGCATTGCCGAAGCCATGCACCGCAAATACGTCCGCGTGGCCCTCGGCGGCCTCCACGACGAGGCCGAAATCCGTGGCCACCGCAAGACCTATGTCGGCGCCATGCCCGGCCGCATTGTCCAGAGCCTGAAGAAAGCCGGCGTCAGCAACCCCGTCTTTGTCCTCGACGAGATTGACAAAGTGCAGGGCATGAGCCACAACGGCGACCCCACCTCGGCCCTGCTCGAAGTGCTCGACCCTGAGCAGAACAAGGCTTTCCACGACAACTACCTCGAACTCGATTACGACCTCTCCCGCGTCCTCTTCATTGCCACGGCCAACACCCTCAGCACCATCCAGCCCGCTCTGTTAGACCGTCTCGAAGTCATCGACCTCAGCGGCTACATCCTTGAAGAGAAGCTCGAGATTGCCCAGCGCCACCTCATCCCCCGCCAGCTCAAGGAGCATGGTTTCACCCGTCGCGACCTCAAGTTCAGCAATGACCTGCTCAAAGTCATCATTAATGATTACACGCGCGAGAGCGGTGTCCGCCAGCTTGAGAAGACCATCGCCAAAATCATCCGCCGTCGTGCCGTCCAGAAGGCCGAAGGCAACGAATACTCCCGCGACATCAAGCAGGAGGATCTCAAAGACATCCTCGGCCTCCCCATCCACAACAGCGAGCGCCGTGGCAAAGACCCCAAAGTGGGCGTTGTCACCGGTCTGGCATGGACCCAGGTGGGCGGCGAGATTCTTTTTATCGAGTCCAGCATCAGCAAAGGCAAAGGCACCCTCTCCATGACCGGTAACCTCGGCGACGTGATGAAGGAGTCCGCCACCCTCGCTTTCGAATACATCAAGGCCAACGCCGACCGTTTCGGCATCGATATGGAAAAGTTGGAAAACAGCAATATCCACATCCATGTCCCCGAGGGGGCCACCCCCAAGGACGGCCCTTCGGCCGGCATCACCATGTTCGTCGCCATGGTCTCCGCCTTCACCCAGCGCAAGGTCATCCCCACCATTGCCATGACGGGCGAGATCACCCTGCGCGGTGCCGTCACCCCCGTAGGGGGCATCAAGGAGAAAATCCTGGCCGCCAAACGGGCCGACATCACCGACATCATCCTCTGCGAGGACAACCGGCGCGACATCGAGGAAATCCCCGCCGACTATCTCAAAGGCCTCACGTTCCATTATATCACCGACATGGAGGATGCCCTTCCCATCGCCTTCGGCCAATAGCACGCTATGAAACGCCTCCTGCCCATACTCCTCCTGCTGGCACTCCTGCCGCTGCCCCGCCTCTGGGCTCAGGCCCCCATTGCGGTCACCCCCGTCAGCGGCCTCTCCCTCCCGTGGGGGCTCAGCAACCTCTCCGTGGTCGACGGCCGTCTTTACGCCTGTCAGAACGGCGTGGTTGTCTCCGCCGTCACCTCGGGCAGCGTGGTTTCAGCCCTCAGCCCGGACACCGTGCTCACCCCTCTCTGTCCCGGCGCCAACTATGTGGTGCGCAACGGTGCCGACAGCCTGCTCTACTTCACCACCCCCGACAACTCCGAACCCTACAGCTTCAACGTCCACACCAATGCCCGCTTCTTCAAAAACCGCCAAGTGGAAATCAAGTCGTGGTATCGCGAAGTCGCCCATCCCGTCTTCACGGCCGACGGCTCCACGCTCATCTTCTCCGCCAAAGGCAAAGTGGGGCTCGGAGGCAACGACCTCTGGTGCTCCTTCTGGAACGGCAAGCGGTGGTGCAAGCCTGTCAATTTGGGCAACATCATCAATACTCCGGGCGACGAGATCTGCCCCGTTCTCTATGGCAACTACCTCCTCTTCGCCTCCAACGGCGTGCCCGGCGCGGCCCCCGGATTCCATCTCTATGCCGTCCGTTTCCCTTCCGGCAGCAAGGCGGACGATGTCATCTTTGCCAACTACGTCGTCCAGCCTCTGCCGCAACCTCTCAACAGTGCCGCCGACGACACGGAGCTTGCCTTCGACCCCGCCACCGGCCGCGGCTACTGGCTCTCCACCCGCAACGGCCGGCAGCAGCTGTTCACCTTTGCCGGCCGGCTTGACGGCGTGATGCTCTCCGGCACCGTCACCGACGACCACGGCCACCCCGTTCCCCATGCCGATGTCCGTCTGCTCTCCTCGGGGCGTTTGGTGGCCGAAGCCGCCACCGACTCGGCCGGCGCCTACAGCCTTTTTGCACACCCTGCCGACGGCTACACCCTCCAGGTGGCCAAGCCCGACTTCTTCCGTTATGCCAAGACCATCCCCCTCCGCCGCCCCAACGAGGATCTTCTCATCGCCTCCCAAACCCAGAATGTCACCCTCGCACGGCTGCCCTTTGGCCGCGTCATGATATTCGACAATATCTTCCGCGAAAGCGGCGACATCGAACTTTCTCCGCAGTCCGAAGAGACCTTGCAGCCCATTGTCGACTACCTCCGCGACAATCCTAACGTCGTGGCAGAGTTTACGTTATATAGTTCCCAATCAGCGGATTCGATGTATGCAAACCTTGTTATCGAACGGAGAATCAATAATCTACAGCACTATTTGAAGTCTTGCTTGCCCTCGGATGTCCGCATTTTGTATAAAAACGGTGTCGAAAACGGCCAAAAATCACCCCTCGGCGAGGTGGGAGATGCAGTTTTTGTCGAATTGTCTGGAAACTGATACCGCTCTGTATTATAGTTTGTTGTCTTCTGTCTTTGCTGCTCGGTGAAATTTTTTTTCAAAAAAAATTTGGTCAGAATAAAAAAAAGTAGTACTTTTGCAACCGTTTTCGAGAGGAGATAATCACCATCGGAACAAATCAAGTTCGGGGCGTGGCGCAGTTGGCTAGCGCACTTGCATGGGGTGCAAGGGGTCGAAAGTTCGAGTCTTTTCGCCCCGACTGAAAAAGGAAGAAGGAGTTTCATTGAAGCTCCTTCTTTTTTTTGTTAAGTTTTGGCGCTAATTTCGTATATGGCTGATTTTTGGCAACCTCGAAGAGGGTGAATCCTATTAACCCCACACAAGGGACGCAGTGTGGGGTCAGAAATGTCCCCACATCTCAGCGTGCCGAAGACACGCGACATTCATCCTATCTGCAATCAGTCATACTTTACACTATAGCATAAGTTTTTTTATCCTCGGATACAATATTTCTTCCGCCCTTGCGTTATCGTCAGAAACTAATAATTTATTACTATGAAGAAATTTTATATTCTTTTGATTGCCATGGCTCTCACCGCCGGCACCGCTTTTGCCCAGAGCAACGACTCCATCGAGCGTGCCAAACAGCAGGAAGCCTTGATGAAACAACAGCAGAAAGAACAGCAGGAACTGCTCAAACAGCAGCAGAAAGAGCAGGAACAGCTGCAAAGAGAGCAGCAGAAGGCTGCCCAGAAGGCTCAGGAAGAGCGCATGAAGGAACAGCAGAAACTGCAGCAGGAGCAGCAGAAAGAGGCTGAGAAGGCCGCCAAGAAAGAGCAGGACCGCATCAAACGCGAGCAGACCAAGGCCGAGAACAAAGCCAAAGCCGAGCAGAAAAAGGCCGAGAAAAAACGCAAACGCGAGGAACACTACGCAGCCTGGAACCGCCGTCCCAACTTCACGGCCGACCCCTCCATCTCCATCCTCGCCGACCGTCGCATCTACACGCAGAACAGTTTCTACAACAGCATTGGTGCCAACGTGGGCGTCACCTTCGACTACCACCGCCCCATTGCCAAGCATTGGGACTTCAACATCGGCATCGGCTACCGCTTCACCTACCTCACCTACAGCCACCTCTTCAGCGACGCCGAGTTGGCCGAACCCCTCACTCACGCCTCCTTCAATGGTGAGGAAAAGTCCCGCACTTTCAGCACCGTCGTTGTCCCCATCAAGCTCAGCCACATCAACAAGGACAACAACCATGGCTGGTACCTCGGTGCAGTCCCTGGCATCAATTTCGGCACCGAGAATGCCGCCGGAGCCAAATTCAACATGTTCCGTTGCGACGTCGCCGTCGGTACGCAGAGCCGCTGGCTCATCTTCTCGCCCGGCACCGAAATCTATTTCAACCTCGTCCCCACCTACTCCTCGGGCGACAAGAAAATCCACGAATTCGGCATCCGCTTCATTCTGTAAACATTATCTACCTTTTTTTTCAGGCTCTGCATCCGTGCAGGGCCTTTTTTGTTCTCATTCCGCCTTCTTGCCGATTCTTAAACCCCCGTTCAACGCTCCTTCTATATTGGTTCAATATTGAACGAGCGTTGAACGAGGGTTGATGGTTTGTTTTAATCTTTTGATAACATGGTTTTTGTGATTTTTTATTTCCCGTTTTTCCGGGGCCAAAGATACAACCGCTTTTGGCCTTGCATGCGGCTCGGCGCCTCCGGTGTGGCAACACGTCGCAACGCGGCCCCGTCGCTCCCCACACTTCGCCAGCGCGCATGTTCAACCCAAATCGGTCAATAGAAAATCGGAAACTCCTACGGAATAGTGGTTGGGAGATTGTGATACCTGCATTGGGCATTGTCCCGTAGGGACTTTCGCTTAATAGCATATCAAGTTGGTGGATGGGAAATTTCGCCGTAGGAGATTTCTATTAGGGGGGCAAAAATAGCCCGTCAGGGCTTTCCTCTCAGTAGAAATGCCTTGAATTCCAAACCCCATTCCCCGTAGGGGATTTCTCTTAATCCATGTATAGAACCCGCTTTAGGTACAACCCAATGGCCGATTTGGGTTAAAAAACAAAATATGAGGTTCATCCGCTAAATGGATAGGTGGAGTCGTGCAGGGATAGGAGTTTGAGTTTGAAGAATGCCATATCTCTGTAGCCATAGGCCTGTCGTTTCATGGTTTTGATTTTGTTGTTGATGCCTTCGAGTTTTCCGTTGGAGATGCGGTAGTCGTACCATGCGAGTATACCGTCACTGTGGCGAGAGAGGGTGTCGGCGATGCTTTCAATCGGTCTCAGTCCTGACAGTCTGGCCTGTTCAATCCAGTCGCCGAGTACGATTGCAGCATCCTGTTTGTTGTCCTGCCGCCATACTCGCCGGAGGGATTCCTTGAGATAGTAGGCGGTAGCCAGCGGGCGGTTGATGTCCAGGGCCTTGCACAGGCGTTCCTCGGCCTTGGGCGAGAGGCTGT
>JAFVCA010000032.1 GCA_017479705.1 Bacteroidales bacterium | reverse complement strand
GCCACCATCGCACCCCACTACGAGGGTCCCCTCGGGGTGGACTGCATGCTGGCCGCCAGCGGGGAAATACATGTCGGCGAGTTGAACCTGCGCCACACCATGGGTCTGGTGGCCCATCAATACCTTGCCGCCCACCCCGAAGCCGAAGGCCGCCGCCTACAGCTTGCCGACGGCCGCGTGTCTGTCTCCTGACCCACTGTTTCAAAACGTCTTGATTACTACATCTTCTCCTATTCAGTCTGTTCCCACTTCACCCCCCCCGTCGTGCCGCCAATATGCAGCCGGAGTAGTGGCGCAGTGCCGCTGCACAGGAGTCGTTATAGGGATGCTGGGTTCATCGTCTCAACATTGCCTCTTCCTCCTCGCTGCCGGTTGCTGCCATCCCCACTAAAGGTGTTGAAAACCCCGCCGCGATAAAGTTTCTTTATGGCGGCAAGCAACTTTTTTCTTCGCATATCGGAAAAAATGCGTATTTTTGCATTGACAAATCAGTCATAATTATAGTATCAATCATTTATAATGTAATATAGTGCAATAAGAAACAGAAAGAAGCATTGATTTAGACATAATAAAAAAAGCGTTTACGCTTACGGGTGCTCTTGAAACGTTCCAAATAGTCATGCATTCCAAGTAAAGCAGTAAACGCCCGCGATGGTTTCGTGGGCTTTACTTATGGAATGCGGGTCGTGGAACACCTCAAGAGCAATAAGCAGGGTTCACGACTTTTTTTGGGTTAATTGATTTTTGATGTGACAGGCTATAAAAAGTTGGCCACACGGTAGAGGAAGAAGTCGAGGTCGCGGGAGCCTCTGTTTTTGATGGCGGCGAGTTGTATTTTGGCGTTGGTGCTTTCGGCGACGGCGTTGGTGTGGAAGCCTTCGAAGTAGCTGGTGATATAGTCGCGGTTGGTCTCTACCATGGAGCAGAAGTTGTTGAAAGGGGTTTGCCTGAGGTCCTTGGCGTGTTTAATCCACAGTGACAGCTGCCAGTCCTTGAGGGCTTTGTCGCTGCCGGGGTCCGGAGAGTACCATTTGCGGAACTGTATGTACTGGTGGTAGGCGGCGGCGAGGTTGGGGTAGTAGGAGAAGAGCAGTTCCGCGCGCCGGCCCTGGCCTTCGTCCCAGTCCTGGGGCGATTTGTACAGCAGGTAACGGCATCGGTGCAGCATCTCGGCGCGAGTCTCCCCGTTCGGGAGCGTGGGCACGCGGTATTTCTTTCTCATGGGCAGCCTTTCGCCTGCCGGCTTCGCAGCGTTGGCCTTGTATTTTAGCGCATGGGCCTTGGCGGCCTTCTTCTCCTGCCTCTCGGCCTCTTTCTTCAGCCTCACGCGGTAGTCCTGTAGCGCCTTGGCAAGGTGCGTCACCACGTGGAACTTGTCTGCCGTCTGCACGGCCTCGGGGAAGACCATCGTGCAGACCGACTCATATGTCGTGGAGAGGTCCCTTGTGACGGTCCTCACTCTGTCGAGCGTCTCGCATCCGAAACGCAGCAGCGCCATCACGAGTGTCGGATAGTCCACGCTGCGGCACATCATGGCAATCCTCCCAGTGTCGGCGTTGGTGAGGATGGTGTAGAACTCCTGCTTGATGTACTTCTCGTCCACGGCCATATGCTCTCCCACATCTTCCGGGCGGAACACCGGCACTCCGATTGACCCTCCGCTGCCATACACTTTCGGTGTCCGGAAGTCATTGCCGTGCAACTCCTGCTGCACTTCCGGCGACCCTATCTTCAACATGCAGTCGCGCACCCAGTGGCGCAACGTGTCATACTTTATCTGTAGCACGTCGCTCACCACCTTCAGGTCAAACGGGTCTTTTTCCGTCAATCTCTTTTAAAAAAGATGCGAACTGACGTGTCGCCTTGCACCCATCCTCCGTGTATGCGTACTGGTTGTAATAGCACCTGCCACGGTCTGTCTTGCTCACCCACCTGCGCCGCTTCAGGCGTATCGTGCATCGCTTCATTCCTGACGGATAGTGCACGATGTCCTTCGGCCGCATATAGCCGTCCTTCATCAGCACCTCACCCGCATCTGGCTTCCGGCTCTCCTTCTCCACCATGTGGAACACCCGCTCCTCTTCCGACTCCTCTATCTTCTCTATCTCAAAGTCCTCCAATATCTCCTCGGGTATCACTATGCCCAGTATCTGTTGTATCAGTTTGTCGTCCATCTTGCGTTTTCTTTCTATAACGCACTGGTGCCACTTTTTAGTATTCCATCACATCACTTTTCAATTTACCCCTTTTTTTATGTCATATCTGCAAATAAGAAACATTATTATTCACTTAAAACTAATTATCTATGAAAAAAGTATTCTTTTTAGCAATGATGTGCCTCTTGGCAATCACCGCAAATGCACAGAAGTGCGTTGTGCTGGACTTCCAGCTTGGAACCAACGTCACCCCCGAAGAGACGGAGGCCATCTCCTACAACTTCCGCACAAACTTCTATCCCGACAACTACAATGTGTTGGAGATAGACCGTGTCAACAAGCAAATCGAAGAACTCGGCTACGACAAGACTAATATGACAAAGCAGCAGCTGCTCCAGGTGGGCCGCAAACTGGAAGCCAAAATCATGGTGGTCGGCACCCTCAACAAGCTGATGGACGAATACAGCGTTGATGTGCAGGTCATCGATGTCTCGACGGGAACGACGATCGCCTCCGAGGGCAACACATTCCAGAAGTCGGATTATCGCAGGGAGATAAAATACATCGCTCAGACACTTGTCCATAAAATAGAATAGTGCCATGAAGAAAATCAGTTTTATCGCAGTGCTTCTCCTTGCGGTCGCAAGCCTCGCCTCGTGCCGAAGCAACAAACCAGTCGCCCCCACCATAAACGAGGGGGTCTGTGCCGTGCCCTGCTTCCAGTATGGGTCGAACGTGACTGCTCAGGAGGCAAAAGAAATCACCGATGCGTTCCGCGTTAACTTCCATCCGTCAAAATACAAGATGATGGAGCTCGACCGTGTTGACAAGGCGTTTGAAAGCCGTGGCTACCCAAGGAAAAAAATGACCAAGCAGCAGATGTGTGAGGTGGGTCGCGCTTTGGGTGTCAAACTCATGGTGGTCGGCACCATCAACAAGCTTATGGATGAGTACAGCGTAGACGTGCAAGTTGTCAATGTGCTGAAAGAAACCACCGTGGCCTTTGAGGGCAGTGCTTTCCAGAAAACGGATGCCAGCAAGGAAATGCAGGCCATCGCCCAAAAACTTGCCTCTAAGGTAGAATAATCTGTTTGTTTAGCTCGAAAATAACATTAATATCCAAAAACAATGAAAAGACTTATTTTACTCGGTATCCTGTGCCTCATGTCTCTGACGATGAGCGCACAGCGATGCGCCGTGCTGGATTTCCAAATCGGTACCGGTGTCACCGAGGAGGAAATCGACGGACTGACCTATAACTTCCGTGCCAACTTCCACATCGACGGCTATACCATGCTTGAGCGCATCCGAATCAACCGTACCATCGAGGCACTCGGATATGACCGCACCGACATGACTGTGCAACAGATGCTCAAGGTGGGGCGAGAATTGGAGGCCAAACTTGTGGTTGTAGGCACCATGAACAAGTTCATGGACGAGTACAGCGTTGACATTCGTGTTATTGATGTTGCCACGGGGGTCACCTGTGCCAATGAAGGCACCACGTTTGGCAAGAGCAACTATCGCGCAAGCATGCAAACCCTTGCCGACAGGCTTGGCAAAAAAGTAAGCGGCGGCACTGCTTCAGATTCTGGAGCGGGTGGCGGCTATGGCTCCGGCGGCTCGGGCAGTGCAGTCCGTGGGCAGGATTTCACCGAGACCGCATTTGGCATCAATATGCGCATGATCTATGTTGAGGGCGGCACCTTCACCATGGGCTGCACAAGCGAGCAAGGGGGAGAATGCGATGGTGATGAGTCGCCCAACCGTCAGACCACGGTCAGTTCATTCCATATCGGTATGCTGGAAGTGACGCAGGGGCAATGGGAAAAAGTGATGGGTACGTCTATTCATCAGCAGAAGGCCAGAGCCAATGCAAGCTCATTGTACGGGGTCGGTGCAGACTATCCGATGTACTATGTCAGCTGGGAGGAAGCGAAGGAATTCTGCATCCGGCTGAGCCGGCAGACGGGCAAGACCTATCGTCTGCCAACCGAGGCTGAGTGGGAGTATGCGGCTCGCGGCGGAAAGAAAAACGAGGGTACCAAGTATAGCGGCGGCTGGAGTATTGATGCCGTGGCATGGTATGCTGGCAACAGCGGCAGTACGGCCCACCCCTGCGGCACTAAAATGAGCAATGCCCTGGGGCTGTACGATATGAGCGGAAATGTGTGGGAATGGTGCGAGGACTGGTACGGCAGTCAGTATTTGCAGTACGACAACAATAATCCGCGTGGTGCTGCCCAGGGCTCGTACCGCGTGAATCGGGGTGGCAGTTGGGGCAACTACGCCAAGAACTGCCGCGTGGCGCTTCGCGTCGGCGGCACTCCGTCGAGCCGCGGCAACGACTTGGGTTTTCGTGTTGTTTTAGCCGAATAGTTTAAGTTCGCCAAAAAAGAAAGAGGAGAATAAGGAAGATGCGGCGTGGCGGAGCCCGCCGCATCAATATAATAAAAACAATACAACAAAGGAGCTTCTCTAAATCACCTCGGAGAGGTGAGACTGTTAATAACATGGTACAACCCGAAGACGCAGTGCCGTGACACTCAGACATCAGATAAATGCGTCCCGAAGGGACGCGACATATATACCGAATTTATAGAACCCACCATAATGCAACTGAAGATTTTTACCGTCCCGATTCCAGATAGTGAGGATCGAACAGAGGAGATGAACCGCTTTCTGAGGGGTCACCGCGTGGTGACTATTGAGAAACAATTCTGCATGGTTGGCGACTTGGCGTGCTGGACTTTTTGTGTCACCTATGTTGAAGGAACGATGCCAACGGTTTCCGCCAAACCAGGAGAACAGCGTGAAAAAATAGATTACCGTGAGGTACTCGACCCCTCCACCTTTGCCGTTTTCAGTAGGCTGCGGGAGATACGCAAGTCTTTGGCCACTGCGGATGCCGTTCCGGCCTATGCCGTATTTACTGATGCCGAACTGGCTGAAATCAGCAAGTTGAGTCCTCTTGACGAACACTCTATCTTGTCCGTAAAGGGCGTGGCCAGTGCAAGGGCGGCAAAGTATGGAAACCGTCTGTGTCAACTCTTTCGTGAGCAGACGATGGGAACAATGGGATGAAAAGGGCAGGACATTTGATAGAGCGTGTGGCCGATATGGACAATCTCCTGTGGGCTTTCTGCAAGGCTCAAAAAGGTAAGTCTTGTAAAAAGGAGGTGATAGACTATCGCGCAAATCTTCAAGACAATCTTATAGAGATGAGAGAAAGATTGCTTGCTGGTGATGTCAGAGTCGGTAACTATTCCACTTTTACCATATATGACCCCAAAGAGAGACAAATAAGTGCTGCAACGTTCGATGAACGGGTGCTTCACCATGCCCTGATGAATGTTTGTCACCCTTATTTTGACAGGCATTTAATATATGACACCTATGCTACCCGAATCGGAAAGGGAACATACGCGGCCCTTGATCGTGCCCATAAGTTCATGACATGCCATAGCCATGTGGCCAAACTTGATGTTAGAAAATACTTCGACAGCATTGATCACGGGATATTGAAAAGGCAGTTGGCACACTTGATTAAGGACGTATATGTATTGTCGGCTTTTAACCGCATCATTGATACATATCATGCTGCTACTCGCGGTGTGGGCATTCCAATAGGCAATCTTACGAGCCAATATTTCGCCAATCATTATTTGTCAGTGTTTGACCATTATTTGAAAGAACGGTTAGGTGTGGTTTCCTATATACGTTATATGGATGACATGTTGCTTTTTGCTGACGATGGCCAACTGCTAAAAGGGCAGGTGCAGAGGGTTCACGATTATTTGTCAGAAGAGTTGAGGTTACAAATAAAGCCTCCTGTCATCGTGAAGACAACGCAAGGGGTTAGTTTTTTGGGCTATAGATTGCAAGGGTATAGAATAGGATTGAATAGCCGCAGCCGCAATCGGTTCATCCATAAGATGAACAATTACCAGCATTTATTGGAAACCGAACAATGGAGTCAGGAGGAGTTCCGTATCCATGTTGTTCCACTTGTCGCCTTTGCCAAACATGCATACACAAAACAATACCGATTACAACTTATTAAGTCGCAGACTGCAAGGCTCGAACCGCGTGAATCGGGGTGGCAGTTGGAACAACAACGCCAAGAACTGCCGCGTGACGAATCGCAACAACAACACTCCGTCGAACCGCAACAACAACTTGGGTTTTCGTGTTGTTTTAGCCGATAGCTTATGAACAATCGGGCAGATGCCGGCGAACATAAACAAGTCTGTGTCTTGTTTTCCTTGCTGAAAGGGAACGAAACGAGCGGAGTCTCTCCGTCATAAAGGGTGCTGCCAGTAGCTTCGGTTGAACGCCGATGCCGAACGCCGCACCCTCTCCCTTTGGCGCTCCCTGTAGCACGGCGTCTACCGCTCCAACCTGCTTTTGTCGGACGCCGAGATCGCGCACCGCGTGGGCATCACGCCCCAGCTCCAAAGCCACATTGAGCATTGGCTCCAAGCCACCATCGCACCCCACTACGAGGGTCCCCTCGGGGTGGACTGCATGCTGGCCGCCAGCGGGGAAATACATGTCGGCGAGTTGAACCTGCGCCACACCATGGGTCTGGTGGCCCATCAATACCTT
>JAFVCA010000031.1 GCA_017479705.1 Bacteroidales bacterium | reverse complement strand
CATACCCCGTAGGGGTTTCCTCTTAGTAGAAAAGCCTTGCGCATCCATCATACCCCGTAGGGGTTTCCTATTAGTAGAAAAACCTTGCACATCCATCATACCCCGTAGGGGTTTTCTCTCTGGTTCATTCTATATTAAGCGAAATCCCCTACGGGGAATATGTTTGACGACCGATGAGGTTCTACTGAAAGAAAAGCCCTAACGGGCTATTTTAGTCTCCCATTAGACGGCAGAACACAAAAAATTGAAAGGCGAAAAGTGAAATTAGCTTGTTGGGGAGGGGGGTTAAATTGAAAGGTGAAAATTGAAAATTGAAATTATCTTGTCGGGGATTCCGCTTAATGTGAAATGTGGAATTACCCCGTAGGGGTTTTCGCTTAGTAGAAAAGCCTTGCGCATACATCATACCCCGTAGGGGTTTTCTATTAAATTGAAATTATCTTGTCGGGGTGGTGGCGTGCCGGTCTCTTGGTCTTGGATTGGGGGCTGCTCAGGGGCGCGTCTCTGAGAGGAGGTTCTCGTTCACCTCTAACGGCGAATAGTGGCCTTCCTCCTTGCATTTCACGTTGGCCGCCTTGTGGCACACGCACCCAGCCGAACGGCCCGTATAGGGGTCCATACTGCTGCAATGGCGCTTGAATTCGCCATGCTTGCGGAACAGCATCTTCACACCAAGGCCCAGCATCATCAAGGCCACTACGCCAAGAGCAAAGAGCAGAGTTATCACCAGAGTATTTTGCATATCGCTTATTCTTGTTGCGGAACGGGGTTCCGCAGAGGGTTATCTATCAACAAAAAAGCCGCATTGTCTGCGGCTTCCTTGGCTCCCCAAGCAGGACTTGAACCTGCGACCCCCTGATTAACAGTCAGGTGCTCTAACCAACTGAGCTATTGAGGAAGGTTGCTTTTCCCTTTCAAAGCGGTTGCAAAGATACGCACTTTTTTCGAACCAGCAAAATTTTTTTTGAAAAAAATTTCTCAGAACATAGCAATAGCAATGATTTTCACATTGTTGCCATCCTCAAAAATTTTACTATGTCACCCGCCAAAAGGCTGCATTGCGACTGTTTTTCGACAGCCAAATCGGCAGATTTGCCATGTATCCACACACCCAAAGAAGCGCACATCGCTGCATCTAACTGACAATCTTTATTTTGAGCCAAAATAGCCAGTATCACACCCGTCAACACATCGCCACTTCCTGCCGTAGCCATGCCGGGATTTCCCGTGTTGTTGACAAACCATTCGCCCCTGCTTCCAGCCACTTGCGTATGGTGACCCTTATACACTATGGCGCACTCCGTCCGCTTGCCCATCTCGCATTGCAGCCTTTCGCGCTCCTCACGGCTCGCGGTGGGTCCGAACAGCCGCTCAAACTCTCTGGCATGGGGTGTGAGCACCGTGGGGGCCTTGCAGCCCAAAGCGTGTATCAGGTCGCCCTTGTCGTCCATCCTTGCCAGCATGTTCAGCCCGTCGGCATCAATCACCGTCGACTTGCCCACGGCCTGTTGCAGCAGCGTGCGCAGGGCCTCAGGGCTCTCCGTCCCCAATCCGGGGCCTATGCCCACAGCGTCGTAGCGCGACAGTTCTGCGGCCGTGAAACGGTGCGTCCAGTGGCATTCATCCTCGTCAATGGACACCATGGCCTCCGGCACGGCGGTCTGCAAAATGTCCACACCCTTTCGGGGCACGTGGACAGTCAGCAGTCCAGCCCCCATACGCAGACAGGCGCGTGCCGCAAGCACCGCGGCACCCATTTTGCCATAGCTGCCAGCCACCAGCAGCGCATGTCCATAGTCGCCCTTGTGGCTTTCGGCAGGGCGGTTGTTCAGGAAATCCGGCCACGCGGGCCGGCCGTCCGAATAGGTTTGATTGGTAGTTGAAAACATGGTTTTGAGCTTTTGTGGCGCCGCCGAGGGGCAGCACAGCGGCCGCCGCTAAGAAAGAAACAAAGGCAGCCACGGGAAGACCCGCCAGCTGCCTTGCCTTATTATATGAACAATTACAATCTATTAGAAGTGGTAGACCACGCCCATGCCGAAGTTCCAAGTGCGGTTGAACATCTTGCTGGGGCTCTTGGCAACACTAATCAGACCGTGGTAGTAGTTGCCCTCAAACATCAGCTGCCATCTGGGGGAGACGTTCATGCTGAGGCCTAAGCCAGCGGCCACACCGGCGTCAAAGCGGTTGTCGTAGCCATCGTTGAACAGGTAGGAGTAGCCCGTGTTGTGATGGGGCTCAGTGGTCTTGTAGATGTAGCCGTCGCGGTACTGGGTGAGCCAGTAGCCAGCATAGCCACCTGCCATAAAGTGGATGCGCACAGCCTCGCCGCCGATGGAGAAGTCAGCCATCACAGGAACCTGGAGGTACTGGTTCTGGTGGTAGGTCTGATACTTGTGCTCGGTGCCGTTGAGGTCGACGGTCAGTTTATCGGCATAGTTCTTCGAAATCAGATTCACACCGCCGCGGATGCCGAACCACTCGTTGAACTGGTAACCCACGCGAGCCTCGACATTCAGTCCGCGATAGGAGTACCACACACCGTTGAAGATGGTTTTCTGCACATCGAGCTTGTTGCTGCTGCCGCCAAGCATCAAGCCGAGATACCAACCCTTGGCCTCATCGTTGCGGATGTCGTCCTCCGGAATCATATCGCGGCGCACGGACTCTCTGTCCTGCGTGTCGGGCTTTTTGGTCTTGGCCTTTTTATTACCCTTGTGGGGGCGGTCCACATAGGCACCGTTCTCTCCCACCTGGTTGTTGCGCATAAACACGCGGGTAGAGGGCTGCACGCGCTCCACCAGGTTGGCGTCCAAGAAAGCCTGGTACTGGTCAGCGGCAATGAGAGCCGTGGCCATGCGGCCGGAACGGGTCTGGATGACCACGCCATACTTGTTCAATGAATCCTGCGGCACCGTGCTTCCATCTCTGAAAGTAATCAATGCCGACACATACTCTGTGACGCCCTCATTCTGGGCGAATGCTCCGCCCATCAGGGCCAGGAACAGTACTAAAAACAGCGATTTCTTCATGATATTAATGTTTTGTTATTCTATTCCGTTTTAAAATGCAAATATACGCATTTTTTTTCTATTGTTGCAAAAACAATATTCCACAAAAATGCTATGCGCTTTGTATCAAGCACCTGCAAAGCGTTTTCCCGTCCTCTGCAAACCGTCCGCGGCGACAAAAACTGTGGGCTTAGAGGTTTGCATAGCTGGGCGAGAAGGTGTCGCCGCCCTGCACGCTGCCCGTGGTCAAGCCCTTTTTGAGCCATTTGACACGCTGGGCCGAAGTGCCATGGTTGAAGGAGTCCGGCACCGAATAGCCCTGCGCTTTCTTTTGCAGGTAATCGTCGCCAATCTTCGACGCCACATTCAAGCCCTCCTCGATGTCGCCATCTTCCAGCGAGCCGAACATCTGGTTGTCGTGGTAAGCCCATACGCCGGCGTAATAGTCGGCCTGCAGTTCAAGCCTCACGCTGATTTGGTTGGACTCCTTTTGGCTCACCCTGCTCATTTTTTGGTGCGCCTCGGTCAGGGTGCCGAGCAGATACTGCACATGGTGTCCCACCTCGTGGGCGATGACGTAGGCGTAGGCAAAATCGCCGTCGGCCCCCAGCTGCTTTTTCATGCTGGAGAAGAACTCGAGGTCGAGATACACACATTGGTCTGCCGAGCAATAGAACGGACCCGACGACGACGTGGCGCCGCCGCAGCCGCTCTGCACAGAACCCTTGAAGAGCACCAGCTTGGGAGGCGTATAGGTGCGGCCCATCTTCTTGAACTCGGCCGTCCAGACATCCTCCGTGCCGGCCAGGATCTTGCTTGCAAACGTGGCCAGTTCCTGCTCCTCGGCAGTGGCCACATACTCGGTGTTCTCCGTTGTGGCGGCACCGTTGCCGGCGAGCTGCAACACACTGAGCGGGTTGCCACCCATAATCAGCACAACGATACCCGCAATAATCAAACCGCCGATGCCCAGTCCGGCCTTTTTTGTCACCTGTCCGCGACGGTCATCGACATTCTTGCTTTCGCGTCTTCCCTGTAGATTCATATACAATAGTCTATTTAAAGATTAAACATTCCTTTTTCCCGTCGGCCTCTCCCCTGCCCGCGCCGCCGCTACGCGGCGGCTGGCGCCTTCCCCCTCCAACACTCGCGTGCGGAGGCATGCGTCCCCTCGCTCCCGTCCTGCCCTTAGGCATGACAAGGTCCCTGTTCCTCATATCGTTACGCTGTGCCGCTCGCGGCCATCCCCTCACTTTATCATGCTGCAAATATACGTATTTTTTTTGATTTGGCGAAAAAACCGCCATGCCTCAGCACGCCCAGTGCCTTCCGCCTCAGCACCCCTTCAGCATTCGCTGCAACTCCGCACCTTCCCCCTCACTTCGGCATCATTCCCCCATCATCTCCCCCAACTTTGATGGGCGAATACCTCCACAAGGATGGGACACATATACTTAAAAGAGCGGCCCTGCCTGCAACCAAGAGGCGGCGGACAGGGGCGCAGGAGGGTATAACGGTAGCGGCGTCAAGGATTCAGCACCTGGTTGAGGCACTTGAAGGTGACCTTGACGTGCGAGATGTCGGCCTTGGGGTCGGCAGGGATGAAACGGGCGCGGAGCGACTGGCCGGAGGCGAGGTCGAAGTAATTCATGTCGAAATGGCCGTCGACGTGCGGGCTGGTCTGCAACATGACGTCGCGGAGGTTGCTGCCGGCTTTGAGTTCTACCACCAGCTGCCCTTTGTCTAAACGCTGGCTGAGGTCATAGCGGGCCTTGGGCAGACGGAGGTTGCGGGGATAGGTGCGGTAATAGCGTTCCCAGCGGGCAAGGTCGACGGTATCGCTGAAGAGGTCGCGGGCGCGGTAGTGGAGGGCTTTCCAGTTGCCGTAGCAGTCAATGCTGCTCCACGATGCCACGGGCCAGCAGTCGTTGAGCTGCCAGTAGAGGGTGCCCATGCAGTGGGGCTGCGCCTGGAGGTGGCAGAGGATGCCGTAGCCCGTGCCCCAAGCCTGGAGCAACTGGCTGACGTAGCAGAAATCCTCAAGGCTGAGGGAGCGGCTGTCCACACCATAGTATTGGCGCATGGCTTTGTCGATAATCTCCAATCCGCGGCCGTGCTTCTGGTGGTTTTTCATGGCGGGGGAGTCGATGGTGCGCTGGTCCTCGGGGCAGTAGCGGCAGACGGTGCTGTAGTCCGGGTAGCTCTGGAAGCCGAATTCGGACATGAAGCGGCCCGTCTTCTCCTTGTACATCTCGAAAGGCTGCTCACCCCACCAGACGCCCCAGTAGTGGCTGTCGCCATGGGTTACGCATTCGGGATGGCCCCAGCCGAAGAGCGGCGAGGAGGGGACGTAGGGACGGCGCAACGGGTCGTATTGCTTGACGGCGCGAGCCAGGATGCCGTCGGGGCCGAAGAGGGTGTCAATGCCGTGCTGGAGAGCGGCTACCTGTTCGGGAGTCCACTGGTACTGTGCTTGCCAGCCCCAGTCTTCCCAGCCGTTCTTCACCTCGTTGTTGCCGCACCAGAGCACCACGCAGGGATGTTGCGCAATGCGGCGCACCTGCTCCTCGGCCTCGGCTCGGACGTTGGCGAGGAAGGCGCTGTCGGAGCGGTAGAGGGCACAACTGAAGTTGAAATCCTGCCACACCATGATGCCAAGCGAGTCGCAGAGGTCGTAGAAATAGTCGGGCTCGTAGATGCCGCCGCCCCACACGCGGAGCATGTTGAAATGGGCCTCCTTGGCAGAGGTGAGCAGGTGGCGGTAGCGGGCGCGGTTGGCACTGTCCAGCACGGGGAAGGAGTGGACGGGAATCCAGTTGGCCCCCTTGACAAAGAGGGGCTTGCCATTGCGGTAGAAGGTGAAGCTCTGGCCTATGGAGTCCTGCTCCTGCCGCAGGGTGACATTCCAGGAGCGGGGTTTGGGGTTGGGCTGTTCGGGGAGCTCGTCGTTGAAGCATTCCAGCCTTGCCCCGCCGAGGATGCCCACGGTGCTGAGCTTGGGGCCCCAGTCCCACCCCAGCATGTAGGGGGCCATGCGGGTCATGGCGCGGTGGTCGGGGAGGTTGGGGGTAGAGGCGGGCCAAGAATGGTCCTCCTCTTGGACGGCTTCGGCGTCAAAATAGGCCTCATTGTTCTTCTCTATGGGGAGGAAGGTGATCTCGATGACAATGTCCTCGTCGGGGTCGGGCAGGGTGCCGCTGTCGAGAAGAGACTCGAAGAGGCACACCCGATGGGTGCGGAACATATTGTCCGGCGACATGAGCAGATGCTGAAAGGGGGCACCGAGGGTCTTGCCATAAATCCTCACGTCGCAGAGGGTGACCCCTTCGAGGACGAGATCGCAGTGCTCAAAGCCTTCCCACATGTCGCGGGTGATGGTGGTGCGGTATTTCCAAGGTCTTTGGGATACCCATTGGACGGAATCCTCGTTGGTGGCGTAGAAGGGGTCGGGAATGAGGCCCTGTGCCATGAGGTCGGTGTGGATGCAGCCGGGCACGGTGGCGGGGTACCACTGGTCCTGATACTCAAACTCCCAGTGGGTGAGTTCGAAGACATCCATTTCACGGTTGCAGCCGACAAAGAGCAGCAACGACAGCAGGAGGGGGACAATACGTTTCATAAGACGGGGATTGAATTATCAGTCGGTTTTTAAAAAGGCAAAGAATACGGCGAGGATGATGAGGCCGAAGGCCACAAGGTGGTTCCAGCGGATGGGTTCGCCCTTGAAGACGGTGGCCACAATGACGGTGAAGACCAGCAGCGAGACGCACTCCTGAATGACTTTGAGCTGCATGAGGGAGAAGGGGCCGCCGGTGATTTGGGAGCCGATGCGGTTGGCGGGAATCATGAAGGTATATTCAAAGAAGGCCATGCCCCACGAGAGGGCGATGATGGCAATGAGCGGCCAGTCCTTGATGACGTTCATCTGCTGGAGTTTGAGATTGCCGTACCAAGCAAAGGTCATGAAGACATTGGAGCAGACGAGCATGAGCACGGTGATTAAACCTTTAGGCATGGGGAGAGGAGTGTTAGAGCGGTTTGACAGGATTGTTTTGGTTGACAAGCTTGATGAGGTCGCTCCACACGGCGTTGCAGGTGCGCTCAATGGTCTGTGCGCGGCGGTCGCCGAAATGGAGCAGACGTGCAACGGTTTGCTGGCGTGAGGCGACGGCAATCCAAACGGTGCCGACAGGTTTCTGGGGTGTGCCGCCACCGGGGCCGGCAATGCCGGTGGTGGCCACGGCATAGTCGCTGCCCAGACGGGTGCGGGCGCCTTCGGCCATCTGGCGGACGGTCTCCTCACTGACGGCGCCGTGGTCGAGGAGGGTCTGGTGGCTCACGCCGAGGGCGCATTCCTTCACCTCGTTGCTGTAGGCCACTATGCCGCCGCGGTAGTACTCGGAAGCTCCGGCCATGGCGGTGAGCTGCGAGGCAAGAGCACCGCCGGTGCAACTCTCGGCAGTGGCGAGGGTGGCATGGTGGCGCTTCATGGTGTAGGCCACCAGCTCGGGGAGGGTTTCGAGGTCCTCGCCCACGATAAATTGGCCGGCAATGGGGTAGAGTTCGGCCACAGCATGGTCAATCTGCTGCTGGAGCAGGGCACGGTCGTCGTGGCTGCCGCGGGCCGTGAGGCGCAGTTTGAGCATGCCGGCCTGTGGCAGATAGGCCAGGCGGATGGAGGCGGGCAGGGAGAGCTCCCAGGGTTCGATGAGGTCGGAGAGGAAGGACTCGCCGATGCCTTGGACGAGGATGTTCTTGTTGACAATCTGATCGGTGCGGAAATGGGTCTGCAGCCGGGGAATGATTTCGGTCTGCATGAGGTTGACCATCTCGAACGGTACGCCGGGCATGGAGACGATGACCTTGCCCTGATAGTCGAACCACATGCAGGGGGCCGTGCCGAGGATGTTGTTGACCATGGTGCAGCAGCGGGGAACCCATGCCTGCTGGCGGTTGATGGGGGTGAGCTCATAGCCGCGGGCGTCAAAGATGCGCTTGACGTTGGCAAGGGCTTCTTGGTTCTCGTAAAGCTCGCTGTGGAAGAAGTTGCAGAGGGTCGTCTTGGTGATGTCGTCCTTGGTGGGGCCGAGGCCGCCGGTGATGAGCACCACATCGCTCCTTTCGATGCAATGACGGAGGTAGAAATCGATGTCGTCGGCACGGTCGCCGATGACGAAGGTGCCGCAAACGTCGATGCCCGCGGCAATGAGCATCTGCGACATGGAGCTGGCATTTGTGTTGACAACCTGCCCAATCAGCAGTTCGTCGCCTATGTTGAGGATAGTTGCTTTCATGGTGCAAAAGTACGAAAAAAACAGAAAACAGAAAGAATATTTTAATAATCCAAAGATTATTCGTATTTTTGCAGCCTGAAATCAAAAAGGTATTTGACATGATGACCAGTATCCCGAATTTAGACGAACTGATTCGTATGGCACTCCTTGAAGATGTGGGCGACGGCGACCACAGCACTTTGGCGTGCATTCCCCCAACCGCCACAAACACAGCCAAAATGGTTGCCAAGGCGGAGGGTATAGTGTGCGGCATGGAAGTGGGCGAACGGGTGTTCCACTTTGTCAACGACTCGTATTACCACAGCCAGATTCCCATCACTGTGACAATGCACAAACAGGACGGCGACGCGGTGAAAAAGGGCGACATATTGATGACCATAGAGGGCGCATCGGGGGTAATACTCACCGCCGAGCGGACGGCACTGAACTTTATGCAACGGCTCAGCGGCATAGCCACACAGACCCACAAGATGGTTGCCATGCTGGACGGGCTGAACACCCGGCTATTAGACACCCGGAAAACCACGCCCAACATGCGGCTGCTGGAGAAATACGCCGTGAAGTGCGGCGGCGGGACGAACCACCGCATAGGGCTGTACGACATGGTGATGCTGAAGGATAACCACATCGATTTTGCCGGTGGCATAGAGGCCGCCATCGACCGCACGCGCGCCTACCTGAAAGAGAAAGGCAAGGACCTGCGCATAGAAATCGAGGTGCGCAATATGGATGAGCTGGAGCAGGTGATGCAGCATGGCGGCGTGGATCGCATCATGCTCGACAATTTCGACACCGAGACCCTGCGCAAGGCCGTGAAACGCATTGACGGCAAGTATGAGACCGAAGCCAGCGGCGGCATCACGGAGGAGACGCTGCGCAGCTATGCCGAGACGGGCGTGGACTTCATCTCCGTGGGAGCCCTCACCCACCACATCAAAAGCATGGACATCTCGCTGGTAAAGAAATAAGCCACAGCCCCGCAGTGAACGCCCGCATCAATAACATGGTTGACCGATTCCACGAGATGGGAGAGCGCGTTGTGCACAGCCGCACGGTGCGCAAGACGCGGGTGATGGTGCACCGCATCTCCATGCCCCGCAACCAGGGTGTGCCGCTGTACGACGTGGTGAGCTACCTGTGGCGCGGCATCTTCAACGGCGACCTGTGGCGAGCATCGAAGGGACTGGCCTTCTCTTTCCTCTCAGCACTGCCCCCACTGCTTATCTTCATCTTTACCCTTATTGCCTTTCTGCCCTTCAACGGGCTGCAAGACGAGTTGCTGTATGAGCTGCAACTCATTGTTCCTGAAAAGATCTACGGTCCCATCGCCAACACTATCAATGACGTCATGGGGCACAAGCACACCAGTCTCCTTTCCATAGGCTCAGCCGCCTCCGTCATTTTTGCGGCCAACGGACTGAGCAGCATGATGTCCTATTTTGCCGACCGGCACAGCGAGCAACGCTCAATAGTAGTGCAGTACCTTATCTGCATCGCACTGGTGTTTCTGCTGTACATCATGTTGGTGCTGGTGCTGGTGCTGATAATAGGCTACAAGACCATCCTGGTATGGCTGTTCCGCCAGGGCATCCTTGTGCCGGGCTCGTTCACGCACATCATCATCAGCATCGGGCGTTGGGTCATCCTTGTGGGCATGGCCCTGCTCACACTGAGCATCATCTATTACGTCATCCCCATGAAAAAGCAGCGTGTGGGATTCTTCTCCGCTGGAGCCATGTTCGCCACCATCATGTTCATCCTCCTGTCGTGGGGCTTCAAGGTTTATCTGGCCAACTTCAACCGCTACAACCTCCTCTACGGCTCCATCGGCACATTGCTCCTCATTATGCTGTGGCTGCTCGTGAACAGTTTCGTCATTATGCTTGGCTACGAGCTGAACGTGGCCATAGCCACCGGGCGCGAACTGAGAGCCCAGCGCAGTCCGCGCCACTACACCCTCCGACACAGCAAACACCAAACAACCAAAGAAAACAACACTCCTAACACCTCAATACAAAACTAAACCCTAAAACCATGATAATCCAGAAACAAAACGGCAAAGCCGTACCCGTTCAGCACACCGCCAAAGAGAAATTCAGGATGGTTGCCAAGACCATGATGGGTCTTGAAGAAGTCCTTGCCGACGAGCTCCGCGCCATGGGTGCCGACAACATCGAGTGCATCAACCGTGCAGTCCTTTTCGAAGGCGACATGCGGCTGCTCTATCGTGCCAACTACACTTGCCGCACCGCGCTGGCCATCCTCAAACCCTTTGCCGAGTTCGAGGCTAACAACGAGCAGGAACTCTACGACCAGGTCTACCGCATCCGTTGGGAAAAAATCCTCGACGTGGACTGCACCTTCATGATTGACAGCACCACAAGCGGCGACATCTTCACCCATTCCTACTACGCCGCCCTGAAAACCAAGGATGCCATTGTGGACCGCTTCCGCCGCAACTTCGGCCAGCGTCCCTCCATCGACACCGAGAACGCCGACTACAAATTCAACCTCCACATACGCGACAACCACGTCACCCTGCTCATCAACTCCAGCGGCGACTCCCTCCACAAGCGCGGCTACCGCCAAGGCGTCGGCCTCGCCCCCATCAACGAGGTGCTTGCCGCCGGCATGATCAAGCTCACCGGCTGGCAGTGCGACACCAACTTCTACGACCCCATGTGCGGCTCCGGCACCCTCCTCATCGAGGCAGCCATGATGGCCATGAACATCCCCGCACAGTACTACCGTGGCGACCGCTTTGCCTTCCGCCGCTGGAAGGAGTTCAACCTCGGCGAATGGAAAAGCGTCAAACAAGAGGAAGACCGCAAAATAGGTTCCACCGATTTCGACTACGAAATATGGGGCAACGACATAGACCTCACCGTCCTCTCCCAAGCCGAGAAGAACCTACAGTTCACCAAACTCCACAAGGATGTCATGCTCTTCAATGGATCTTTCGAGAACCAAGACCCGCCCGAAGGACGCACCCTCATTGTCACCAACCCACCCTACGGCGAGCGCATACAGATTGAGGACCTCAACGCCATGTACCAGCAACTGGGCGATACCTTCAAGCGCAAATATGGCAAAGACTGCGAGGTGTGGCTTATCAGCAGCGACTTCGAAGCCCTGAAGCACATCGGGCTCAAACCCTCCAAGAAAATACCCCTCCTCAACGGCCAACTCGACTGCCGCTTTCTCAAATTCGAACTCTTCGAAGGCAGCCTCAAGGACAACCGCTCAGGGAAAGTGGAAACTGAAAATTGAAACACGACTCACACATTCATACATTCACACATTCACGAATTAACACATAGGCCGTGGACTCCCCCACCCTCTCCTCGTCGGTAGTCAAAGCCGTCTCCGCCACTGTAGGATTCGACGCCTGTGGTCTGGCCGAAGCCACGGCACTGGCCCCGGGGGAATACCGTCTTGACGACTGGATTGCACACGGCTACCATGCCGACATGCACTATATGGAGCAATACCGCGACCTCCGTGCCGACCCGCGGGTTCTCCATCCCGGCACACGAACCGTCATCTCCGTACTATTGGGCTACAAACCCTCACGCCGTATGGAAGGTCCAGCCCGCATTGCACAATATGCCTATGGCGAAGACTATCACCAACGCGTCAAACGGATGCTCTACCAACTCATCTCCGTCCTTCGCACACATTATCCAGATTTCGAGGCATGCCCCTGTGTGGACACTGCACCCATCAGCGACAAACTCTGGGCCGCCCGTGCTGGGCTGGGCTGGATAGGACGCAACACCCTCCTCGTCAACCCCACGCTGGGCAGCTACTGTTTTATTGGCGAGCTGGTCACCACCTCCCCTGCCGACCGCTACGACACGGCACTCCCCAACCGCTGTGCCGACTGCCACCGTTGCCTTCAAGCCTGTCCCAACCACTGCCTACAACCCGCTGCCGGAACCTCCTCCACATGGCTCGACGCCCGTCGCTGTGCCTCCTACCATTCCATCGAAAACCGCGCCCCCCAGCTTCCGCCTTCCGTCCAGCTCTCCGGCTATGCCTTTGGTTGCGACTGCTGCCAACTGGCTTGCCCCTACAATCAAGCGGCACCCGTGCGCTTCACCCTTACCGACGAGCGCAAATCTCAACTCGAAGCCCTTGCCGATGCCGATGCCACAGCCTTCAAACGCTTTGCCAAGCATTCAGCACTCAACCGCATCCGTTATTACCAGTGGCTCCGCAACATGCAGCACAATCGGGACATCCACCCAAACAAAACCTGAAAACACACTGTCCTGCATTCCCACTGTGAGAATGCAGGACAGTACCAACTATCGGGGTGTCAAATCAGACTACCGTTTCACAAACTTCACACTCTTCATCACTTTCCCGCTGCGGACGTTCTCCTCCGTCTCTATTCTGAGCAGGTACACACCCTGTGGCAGGGCACTCACGTCGGCCTGTGGCCTATCCGTGTACAACACTTTGCGTCCACTCATGTCATACACACTCATGCCGCGGAACCCTTCGGCAGTCACCTGCAAGCGGTCACTCACAGGGTTAGGCGATACCCTCAGTGTAGCGGCATCGGCATCCGCAATGCCCACCTGTCCCGAAGCCAGAGACATATATCTGCGCACCACATCCACAGCACGCGAGGCCGTGACCGCTCTCAAATCGTCAAAATCGCAATAGCGGCCGTCAGGTGTCACAAACACCAGGTAGGGGATCGCATTCTGGAAGAAACCACTTACGCAATTGAGCGGAGACATACTATTGATTATCGGGTACTCTATCGTCCCGCCCGAAGTCCAGTCGCCCAACGTGTTCCCTCCGTTTCCGCGGACGGCGGCGTCGTTCGAACTGTTGTCCACCTCCACCATTGCCACCCTCACCGTATTCTCGCCATTGGGGCCCAAGGTCTCATAAACCCTGTCCAAATGACCAGAAGTGTGCATCTGCCAGCAAGGCCCGCACCACACGGCAAAGAAATCCAGCACCACATAGTAGCCCGAATCAAGCCAATCCTGCAGTTTCACCGTGGTTCCGTCCATCGCAGTAGCCTGAAACGGATTAGAAACATTTTTCCATGTCTGAGCCGACAACGACATTGTCGACATAAGAGCAACTAATAAGAATAACTTTTTCATAAATATAATATTACAAATTAAACAATATACTTTTTTCTGTCTTCGTCTACAAATAGTGGTTGTAGATCATCAACAACGAAGCACATACAACCACCACAGCCATCAGGACCATGATTATTGCTTTGATATCAATAGATAGATTCTTCATTTCTTCAAATCATTATTTCGTTTACATTGTTGTTCGAGTTGCCTCCACCTATAGTAACGCAAAAAAAAGCCCAAAAACTACAATGAGAATTAAAATTAATAATTAAAATTGACTCGCACGCTCACGGATTGACGAATTGACCAACTCCACGACATGGAGTAGACCATCAGGCAAAAAAGATTTTCTTTACCACCAGCACAAGGCTCAGTATTCCCAACAATGCTCCACCGGCAAACCAGCCTCCGCCCCCGTGGGGATGTTCGGCAACGTAACGTCGCCATCCAGTGTAACTGTCAAGCACATCAATCCTGTGCACCTTCACCCTCATCCGCTCGTCGCTGCCCTCAGCCTTGGCCTTCAGCAAGCGGTCGCGGTCCTTTGGGTCAATCCACAGCCGCACGCTGTCCTCGCCATGCAACACTGGCATACTGAAGTCGGAATAGAACTCCGCCGGCTGCCCAATTATCTCCATGCAGCTATAGCCCATCCCAAGCAGTAGACCTGAACCCAAGAACACCTCCCGCTTGCCTGTCCACTCGCACCGCCCGGCCGGTTCCGACAGACCGACAAGCCCCTGTGGCTCTTTGGGAAAGAAGTACAAGAGCAGACACACCGCCGACGTTGCCGCCAACAAGATTATCCCTGCCCAGTCGCGAAACCCGCTGTGTCCCTGCCTACTCATCGCCTTCCCCGCTTGTTCTGTTTGGACACCCGCAATCCGGGAAACCAACTGCGCACCGGCTGGTCCAGCCCCAAACCGTTCATATAGTTGTATGTTGCCGTGCGCAAACCGCGCCCAACCTCCTCAATGTCATAGTCAAACTGTTCTCCACCACCTATCGGCTCCCAGTCCACCTCGTTGTTGCAGAAAGGATTCCACCCCTCGCTGCCCACGCCATCCACGCCGGGACAACGCCGCGCACCGTATCGCTCCGGGTTCCTGCCCGAAGGACTATGGCACGTCATGGCATATCGATGCCAGAAAGCACTCTGCACAATCCCCTCGTCAAACATTTGTCGCACCGTGTCCAACGCGCCGAGAGTCTCTTGCAGTGTCTCCGTCGGGAAACCGTACATCAGGTACGTATGCACCATGATGCCCGCGTCGCGGAAATGGCGGCACGCCTCCACCGTCTGCTCAATGGTGACACCCTTCTCCATCAGCTTCAAAAGCCTGTCCGAAGCCACCTCCAACCCACCGCTCACAGCCACGCATCCCGCCCTCGCCAGTTTGTTGCAAAGCTCCGCCGTGTAAGCCTTCTCAAAACGGATGTTACCCCAAAAAGTCATCGTCAGCCCGCGGCCTATAATCTCGTCGCACACCTCGCCCAACAAGCGGGGCGGCAGCGCCTCGTCCACAAAATGGAAGCCCCACACGCCTGTCTGCCTTGCCACGCTCTCCATCGTGTCCACCACATGCGCAGCCGTTGGGGTGGCAAAGCGGCCTATATAATCCAAACCCGTGTCGCAGAAAGCGCATCGGTGCCAATAGCAGCCGTGTGCCATCATCAGCTTGTTCCAACGTCCGTCGCTCCACAGGCGGTGCATCGGGTTGGTCATGTCGGCGGTGGAAAGGTACAGATGCAGCGGCAGCCCGTCAAAATCCGGGACCCCGTTCTCCACAACCTCATCGCAGTTCTGCTGCTCCCACACCACCGTGCCGTCAGCCTTGCGCCACATCGTCCGCACCAAATCGTCCCCTGAGCATTGCCCTGCCACAAACTCACCGATGCGCCGCAGGGGAAGCTCACCATCGTCCAAGGTGACGAAATCGCAATAATCAAACACGCGCTCATCCTGCAGTTGCCGCCACTCCGTGTTCACAAAGCCGCCGCCGATGCACACCCTCGGCCGAGACGAGACACCAACACATTCAACCCCCTGTTTAATCCAGCCGCCGCAGCGCAGTGCCCCGTACAGGCATCCGGGGAAAGGTACCGAGAAGCAGACCACATCCGGACGCTCCCGCTTCAGATGCTCCATCAGCAGGTCGCCCATCAGCAGGTCCATCGGCGACGGTTGGGCGTTCAAAGCCCTGTGCAACTCGTCGAAAGTCGGGGCGTAAGCCGCCACCTGCTCTGCATAATTCACCAAGCCGAAATGCTCATCCACACCTTTTTGCAAAGCCTCCGCCACCTCTTCCAAAAAGAGTGTAGCCATATAGCGTGCCCTGTCGGCAATGCCTGCCGTGCCGAAAGCCCACTCCATATCCTCCGCACGACCCTTTCTGCGGCCCTCGGGCAGAAGACTGCCGTTCACAATGCGCCATGCCAGCGTCTCGTCCTGCCCACGCAAAAAACGCATTACGGGTTCCACCACCACGGCCGCCTGCAACAGCCGCCCTGCCACACGTCCGCCACCGCGATGGTCCGCAGCCCACCGCGCAGCACTCCGCAGCCAGTCGGCCCGCATCATCCTGTCCACCATCTCTATGCCCATATCCGTCTGCGCCACCTCGTAGCCGCACCCCTGCAAATAGCCTTTCAATACCGCCGTGGCGGGATATGGCGTATTCAGCTGGGTAAGCGGTGGGGTTATCAACAAAAACTTCATACTCATTACTATATCAACTATTGAATGGATGGCAGTGCCATGCGCATAGGGACATTCTTATGCGTGAATGTGTCAATCCTGTATCCATTTTCATTTTACATTGTTCAGTCATCAAAGTGGATTCCATCTACTTGTTTTCATTGTTGCGTGCCTTCGGCACGCCTTTGTCTTTTCTCTGACCGTCGCCGCACTGCGCCTTTGGCATATACGGTATTATGAATCGTCTCACCGCTCCGAGGAGATTTACTGATATCCCCACTTTCCATTTTTCGATCATTAATTATTTCAAGAAACGTTGATGTATAAAAAATATTGTGTATCTTTGCAGCGTCAATACAACAATATCATCCGCCCTCTCCGGCCCATAAACACCTGTTATCATGAAACAAATCCTGTCCCTCATCCTCGCCCTGGCCTGCGGCTTCGGCCTTGCTGCGCAATCCTTTTCCGACGACTTCTACGACGCCCTGAACAGCGACAACGTGCACCAGCAGCGCCGCATCTTGGCCAAATGGGCCATGACCGACCCCGGCGACATAGACCTCTACATAGCCCGCTTCAACCACTACATCAACCTCTCCATGGCGCAAACCGGCGACCCCGTCCTTGCCGCCTCACTGGCGGACAGCGGCTTGACGGTCATCGACCGTGCCATCAGCCTCTTCCCCGAACGCCTCGACCTCCGCTTCGGCAAAATCTACTTCCTTGGCCAGATTATGCGTTGGCAATCCTTCACCGACGAAGTTGTGCGCACACTGAACCGTTCGGAAAAGACCAACCACCAATGGCAATTCCCCAACTTTGACCAAGGCGGGCGCATCCTCATCATCGAGGGCGTGCAGGACTACCTCTACACCCTCAACGAAGCCACCCAAAACGCCGGGCCAGAAGCAAGGAAAGCCATTCTGCCCCATATCCGCCGCATTGCCCACCGCGCCGCCCAGCTCTTCCCGTCGGAGCCCTCGTTCCTCTCCTCACTGGCATACACCTACATTGCCGAAGCCGACTACGAGACCGCTCTGCACCACCTGAACCGTGCCGAGCAGCTCTCGCCCAACGACCCCGCAGTGCTGCAACAGCTGGTGGACGTCTACACCCGCATGAAAAACAAGAAGCAGGCCGCCCAATACCGCGCCCGCCTCGAAAAGCTGCAAGAGCCTTAGTCCGCCCTACCTCCAGTCCTTACAGGTCATTTCCTCAATCGTTCCCCAACATTTCTCCCAATCCGGAAGGGAAAACGCGACGGCACATGTCCCCGAAGAATGCGCTACGGAGCGAAGATGCCAATACGTTAAGCTGATTTCAATTACCCCCTCTCACGTTCCAAATCCCCACCGGTTGTCACCATTGGCGGGTGATGCCGCGGCGAACCACCGCGGCGGGGTTGCCTGCAAGGACGGTGTGCGGCTCGTCGAAGGTGCCGTGCAGGCAGCTCATGGCCCCGACGGTGGTGTGGGACGGAAGACGTGTGCCTTTGGTGACGACGACGTGGCAGCCGAGCCACACATGGTCGGCAAAGACGATGGGGCGGTCCGGGTTGCAGCGGTTGCCGTCCGGGCCGAAGAGGGCGTGCTGGTCGGTGTCCATGAGGGTGCAGCACCAGGAGGTCTGCACATGGGGGCCGAAGGTGATGGCGTGGTTGCAGACAATGAGCGACGAGGGGCCGAGGTTGAAATCGGGGCCAAGGGTGAGGGTGCCTGTTTCCGACACCTCAATGCTGGAGCCCGCTCCGATGGCACACTCGCCCAGTATGTGGAGGGTGCCCCTAAGGTTGAGGAGGGTGCGGTGGTGGCGGAAATCGGTCTGCTGGCAGGTGTTGAAACCTATCTTGACAAGCCCGACGCGGAGTTGCGCGGGATGGAGGAGCAGACGGCCTGAAAGGTTGCAGAGCTGTGTGCGGTGGGAGACAAGCAGGGGCAACCGGCAGGCCTGGCGGAAGGGCAGTAAGCGGAAATTGAGCCAGAGGCTGCGGGGAAAAGCAAGCGCATACCTGAGGAAGGAGAGCCGTTTGAGGCGGTGACGCTCGTTCATGTCTTACCGAGGTTATAGTATTGTGTTGATATGCTGTCCCCTGCTGGCGTGTCAAAAAAAAGAGGGGTTGAAAGCGGGAAGCCGTGCTGAGCGCCGGTTGTCGCCTCTTTCAACCCCTTTGCTGCCAAACAAGGACTATTATTGCTTGTCGAAATTCATGGTGAAGTTGATGGAGGTTCCGTCTTCCTCATCCACCTCGTCATAGGAGAAGGTGAGTTTCTTCTTGTCGAGGGTTTTGATTTCGGCAGTCATGGGTTCGTTTTCAACCGTCATGGTCAGGCTGTTGCCCTTGATGGAGTAGGTGCCTTTGCCATTCTCACCGAAGGCGTTAACCGTCATGGTCTTGTCGGCATTGAAGGTGAAGACGACACCAGTCAGGAGGTTAGCGAAGGGATCCGCGGGAACGGACTGGACGGAGGTGCACTTCCAAGAGCCAACAATGAGGTCCTAATTGCTCTTTTTACAGGAAGTGAGAGTTGTCATAGCTGCCACAAAGCAGACAACGGTCAGGAGTTTAAAAACGTTTTTCATAATTGATAAATTTGAGATAAGTGAATATTAAACTTGAGATTAGTGGATATTAAAAAGGAAGTAAATGCCGATTTGAGAAAAAGCCCTGCGCGGAGGCAGGGCTTTTGTCTTTACATCTTTGAAGCGATTAGCCTTCGACGATAGCACCAGTGGGGCAAGCGCCGGCGCAAGTGCCGCAGCTAACGCAAGCGTCAGCGTCAATCTTGTAGATGTCGCCTTCGGAGATAGCTCCGACGGGGCACTGGTCGATGCAGGTACCGCAAGCAACGCAGATGTCAGTGATTTTGTAAGCCATTTTTATCTATTTTTAGGGTTAAACTGTTTTGCAAAAGTACAAAGAAAAAATGAAATAGCGACGTTTTGGGGAAAATCTTTTTTCGAAGAGATTACAAAACGTTGTATCATATCAAATTAAAGAGATGAGCACCCAGAGCCAGTGGGCCGCGATGCCCGCAAAAAGGCCACCGATGGTGTGGGCTCCGATGGCTTTTCCGATTAATTTGCGGTAGCCAAGGGTGTCGAGCATGGCGGTGTGGGTGGAGAGGTAGCCGCTCCAGCACATGCCCATGGCGGTGAAGACGGCAATGGCGTTGTTGTCGATGATGCCTTCGGAGATGAAGCGGGGCACAAGGCCGAGGGCTGCACCGACAGCACCAAGGGCGGTGATGGGGAAGGAGACGAGGGCACCGCTCTGGAAGCCGAAGAGCCAGTAGAAGACAATATTAATCTTGTCGGCCAGCCAGGTGATGACGGGGACGCCTTCGTAGGCGGCACCGGTGTACTGGTGGGTGGCGGCGTCGGGGCCGAAGGTGAGCATCATGACGAGGGTGGAGATGCAGAGCACGCCGGGGATGATGGCGAAGCCGATGCTGACGCCGTCCTTGCCACCGTCGAGCAGGGAGTTGAGGAAACGCTGGAAGACGGAGCCTTCACTCTTGAAGGAGATTTGCTGCTCGTCGCCGGAGAACTCGGCCACGGGAGTATCCAGCTCGGGATAGGCACGAAGGGTGAAACGCTGCATGAGACGGGTGGAGATGATGCTGCCAATGACGGCACCGACGATGCCCACAAGAGCGCCCTTGCCGAAACCGAGGCCGGTCATGAAGGCGAGGACCATGAGGCCCATGCCAAAGGCGGTGCCGAAGTTGGTGAGGGAGACGAGCTGGTATTTCTTGAAGTACTGGGAGAAGTTCTTGTCCTGCGCCAGGGAGATGATGGCAGGGTTGTCGGACAGGAAGGTGAGGATGGCTCCCAAGGCGGCAACGCCGGGGAGGTTGTAGAGCGGTTTCATGAGGGGCCGCAGGATGTTCTCAAGCAGACGGACGACACCGAACTCGACCAACAGCTTGCCAATGGCGCCCATAAGGACGCAGATGGCCATGATGTAGAACACGGTTTCGAGCAGCAGATGGTAGGCTGTCTGCATGAAGGTGTTGAGCATGTGTGGAAGGGTCATCTTGTAGGCCATGAACCAGAAGAAGCCCACGAAGACGAGGAGGAAGAGGATGGCCTCGATGGAGCGTTTGCTGGTGAACTTGAGGGGGCCGCGGGTTTTGAGTCTCCGTTCTATGCCGCGGAAAGCAGCCTCTGCCCAACGGGCATAGCCCGTGGTTTTGTTTTTGCGGTGGTTGTGGATTTCCATAATGATTGGGTGGCACGGGGCCTTTGTTGAATGTGGGTATGCGGGAATGTTTTGATTCGTGAATCTTTATTGCTGGTTCTCTTGCATGATGCGGGCCATGCGGTTCTTCAGCATGCGGTAGACCTCCATGCTCCAGGTGATGCCGACATTGGCGCGGAGGGAGTTGGTGACCCGCTGGCCGTCGGGGGCAAGCTCGTCGGGATGGGTGGTGCGGCGGTTGGAGACGAAGGCGTGGATACGGAAGTCGGGGCAGATGCGGGGATGGTATTCCATGCCGAGGCCGTAGGTGAGGTGGCTGTAGCCGGTTTGGCAGAAGATGTCGTAGTAGCCAAGGCCGATGTTGTCGCCAAGGCCGAAGCCGGGAAGGGCAATGTCGGACTTGTTCTGCTCGTAGGCACCTTTGACAAAGATGTTGAACTCCTTGTTGAAATAGACATTGGCGCAGCTGACGACGGCGAAGTTGTTGCCCCAGTCTTTAAGGCCGTTGGCGTGGTGGATGAGGTCGAGGTAGATGTCCCAGTGCTCATACTCTAACTCGTGGCCGATGGCAATGTAGTTCATGAATTTGCGGTCGGGGCGCTGGAACATGTTGACGGAGTGGAGCAGCTTGAGGTGGCCGACCTTGCCGCTATAGAAGAGGTTGTAGGACATGAGACCCGATTTCCACTCCTGACCGGGGGCGAAGCCAAGGCCCGCGCCATAATGGACGTAAGGGGAGTTGGCCACCTGGAAGAGGAGCATCTGGCTGGCGTCGTCGCTCTTGTAGGCGGCGGCGACAGCGGGCTGGAAGCAGTAGAAGTTGTCCCAGTAGTTGGTGCTGAAGAGGACGTTGATGGGGGGCGCGTCATATTCGAAACCGCCCACGGCGAGAGCGTCCTTACCGAAACGGAGCATCCAGTTGGGGGAAGGGGTATAGTTGATGTAGAGGAAGTCGGTGTTGTCGAAGAGGCTGACATCACCGGGCGAGGCAATGATGCGCTGGCGGAAGAAGTAGCTGAACTTCTCGCCAATGGGTCCGCCAATGACGAAGTTGAAGTAACGGCCGTGGAAACCGTAGGGGTTCTCCACCTCGGTGTTGAGGTTGTTGGTGTTGTGGAAATAGTCGAAGTCGGTACGAGCCTCAAGTTTTATCTGTGTGAAAATGGGGGTGAAGTCGACCTGGGCCTGTGCCAAAGGGGTTATTGCAAGCACGGAGAGCAGTGCAAACAGGCGTAATGTTTTTTGTTTCAGAGCCATATATAAAATAGTATTAGATGTTAATTGTTGCAAAAATACAAAATATTATTGACAAAACAGGAATAATGATGCTTTTTTCGATGCAAGGGCAGCAAATAAATGGACGTGGAGAGGGCGGGAAGGGCTGCAATATGAGCCGATAAGGCATCGGGGAAGAAAAAAATGTGGAGCAAGGGCATTTTTGGGGCAATAAAGCAGGCGGTATTGCGTTAATAGGAAGGTGCGAAACAACAGGAGGTGCCGGGATGGACAGAGGGAGGTGGCAGGAAGGGTATGGCACAACGGGTGTGTTGGCACAAAAATTGCAGCATTCAAGAACAGGAAATTAAAAACTTAAAGTAATAACAATCTATCATAAAGTGCGTTTATGTCGTCGTTGCCTCCTATTTTCTTAGACTTGGCCATCATCCTTATCACTGCCGGTGTAATCACGGTGGTGTTCAAGTGGTTGAAACAGCCACTTGTGTTAGGATACATTGTGGCGGGTTTCTTTATCGGACCTTACTTTCCTTGGTTTCCTGCCATCACTGACGACAGCAACGTACACGTGTGGAGCGACATCGGCATCGTGTTCCTGATGTTTGCCCTGGGTTTAGAGTTCAGCATCAAGAAATTGAAGAGGGTGGGTTCGACGGGTGCCATAACGGCATTGACGGAACTGGCAGTGATGTTTGTGGCGGGCAACACGGTGGGACACTTGTTAGGCATGGGGACGATGGACTGCGTCTTTCTGGGATGCATGCTGTCCATCTCGTCGACGACAATCATCATCAAGTCCTTCGACGACCTGAAGCTGAAGCAGCAACGGTTTACGGGAACAGTGACAGCGGTGCTGGTGGTGGAGGATTTGGTGGCGGTGCTGCTGCTGGTGGTGCTGAGCACGCTGAGCGTTGGCAAGAGCTTCAACGGCGGCGAGCTGGTGATGAGCATGGTGAAACTGGTGTTTTTCCTGATAGTGTGGTTCACGTTTGGGATTTTCCTGCTGCCGACATTCCTGCGCTGGATGCGGAGGTGGATGACGGAGGAGACGCTGTGCATTGTTGCCGTGGGTCTCTGCTTCGGGATGGTGGTGATGGCGGATTTTGCCGGATTCTCCACGGCTTTGGGAGCCTTTGTAATGGGAGCCATCCTGAGCGAGACGATTGAGGCGGACGTGATTCACCGCATCATCACACCGTTGAAGAACCTGTTTGGCGCGGTGTTTTTCGTGTCAGTTGGCATGCTGGTAAACCCTGAGGTGCTGGTGAAACACTGGCTGCCGATTGTGGTGATTGCCGCGGTGGTGATAGTGATAAAGTCCACTGCCGCCACGCTGGGCATACTGCTGAGCGGCAAGCCGCTGCGCAGCGCGATGCAGGGAGGTTTCTGCTTCTGCCAGATTGGCGAGTTCAGCTTTATCATCGCGGGCTTGGGTCTGAGTTTCAAGGTGATTGACCCGGTGCTGTACCCGATTATTGTGTCGGTTTCGATATTGACAACGTTTGTGACCCCATATATGATTAAGGCTGGTCTGCCGGCATACGAGTTTATCTGGCCAAAACTGCCTGTACGGCTGAAAAAGGCGTTGGACCACTACAGCACCAGCGGACGTGTGAACACGCACGAGAAGAAGCTGGGTTCCTTTGTGCGCAAGCAGTTGTTGTCGATACTTTTCTATAGCGTTATCCTCACTGCTTTGGGGCTGCTGAGCATCCTGATATTGCGGCCCATGGTAGATGGACTGTTTGACAAGTGGGGTGTGCCCCAGGTGTGGGGAAGGCTGCTGGGCGTGCTGGCAACGCTGGTGGTGATGGCTCCGTTCCTGTGGGCCTTGGCTGTGAAGAATGTGAACCGGGAACGCATCCGCAAGATGCTGCACACCTACAGTCACAGCCAGGTGGCGGTAATCCCGCTGTTGGCATTGCGATATTTTGTGGCGCTGTTTATGGTGGGCTGGATTATTTCGCGCTACCTGCGGTTGGCCGCCGGCCTTGTGGTGGTGGTGGCCATCGTGGTGGTGGCCGTCGTGCTGCTCTCACGCCGCGCCACGGACTTCTACAACCGCATCGAGGACCATTTTGTGACCAACTTCTATCAGCGGCAAGCCCAGAACTCGTTTAAGATTCCTGAGTCGTTGGAGAAGAACTTCATCATGGAGCGGATGACGGTGACGCCCTATTCTCCCTTGTCAGGACATAAGCTGATGGACTCGAAGATTCGGCAGGACTATGGAGTAAATGTGGTGTCCATAGAGCGTGCCGGGAAGGTGTACGACCTGCCGGACAAGGACATGCTGATTATGCCTTCTGACCGTCTGACCCTTTTGGGCAGCGAGGAACAGCTGTCGCGCGTCAGGACCGCCGTGGAGGTGGAACCCGACATGCTGATTCATGACCACTCGGACAACGAGATAAACACTTATCGCCTTGAGGTGGGCACGGACAGCCGCCTGACAGGGCTGTCCATCATCGACGCCCACTTGATGGATCAATATCAATCAATGGTCATTGCCATTGAACGCGGCAAGGATTACATGATTAACCCTCCCGCCGACACAGTTTTCCAGCATGGGGACGTGGTGTGGATGGTTTCGCCGTTGGAACTTAAGATCAACGACCTCCGCGTCGAAAATGTACCATCCTAAAACTCATTCAAAAACACAAAGATTAAACTTACATAAATAGATGAAAAAAAGACTGACACTGTTGCTACTCATCGGGCTGGCCCTGAATGCCACCGCACAGAACGAGAAAGGATTTGAAATCTCCAAGAATCTGGAGATTTTTGCCAACGTTTATAAAAACCTCCACACCAACTATGTGGACGACGTGGATCCCGGAAAGACTATGAAGGTGGCTATTGATGCCATGCTGGCCTCGATGGACCCCTATACCAACTATTTTGCCGAGAGCGACATGGAGGACGTAAAGATGCAGGTGATGGGCCAGTATGGCGGCATCGGGTCGCTGATACATCAGGAGGGCACCAAGATCTACATTGCCGAACCCTATGAGGGACTGCCTGCCGACAAGGCCGGGGTGAAAATCGGCGACCGCATCCTGGCTGTGAACGGCGAGAGCACCGAGGGCAAAAACAACTCCGACGTCAGCTCCGCCATGCGCGGACAGGCCGGCACCAAAGTGACCCTGAAACTGGAACGCGAGGGCAAGGAATTCGACGTCACCATCACCCGCGCCGAAATACGGCTGCCCAATGTGTCCTACAGCGGTCTGCTGAAAGGCAACGTCGGCTACATCCGGTTGGACGAGTTCACTCAGGACGCTGCCAAAAACGTGCGCGAAGCCTTCCGCAAGCTGAAACGCGAAAATCCCGGCATGAAAGGCATCATCCTTGACCTCCGCGGCAACGGCGGCGGACTGCTGTCCGAAGCGGTGGACATCGTCAACATCTGGGTGCCGCAAAACGAGCTGGTGGTGGAGACCAAAGGCAAAGTGGCCTCCCGCAACCTGAAATCGCGCACCCGCATGACGGCCGAGGACGTGGACATCCCCGTGGTGGTGCTCATCAACAACCAAAGTGCCTCGGCCAGCGAGATTGTCAGCGGAAGCCTTCAGGACCTGGACCGCGCCGTCATCATCGGCGAGCGCTCGTTCGGCAAGGGCTTGGTGCAGAACATCCTCCCCATGCCTTACAACAGCCAGATGAAAGTCACCGTGTCCAAATACTTCATCCCCTCTGGCCGCTGCATCCAAGCCATAGACTATAAACACCGCGATGCCAACGGCCGTGCCGTAAAAGTGCCCGATTCTCTCAAGACGGCCTTCAAAACCCGCCACGGACGCACAGTGTACGACGGCTTCGGTATCGAACCCGACATTGAGGTGGAGCATCCCACCTCGTCGCTCCTCTCCGTGGCGCTCTACAACCGTTTCCACTTCTTCAACTATGCCCTCAAATTCCACCGCGAACATGAGAGCATCCCCTCGCCAAAGGACTTTGTCATCACCGACGAAATCTATCACGACTTCATTGACTACCTCTCCGACAAGACCTACGACTACACCACCTACACCGAAAACATCATCTCCGACCTCAAGAAAGTGGCCGAAGAAGAGGACTACATGGACAACCTGAAGCAACAGATTGAACAGCTGGAGAAGACCTACAAGGAGGCCAAGAAAGACGACCTGATTCGCCACCGCGAGGAGGTGAGCCAACTGCTCAAGGACGCCATTCTGGTTCACTACTACTACCGCAAAGGCTGCATTGAAGGCACCCTCAGCGAAGACCCCGACGTGCTGAAAGCCGTCGAGATAATCTCCTCCCCTGCCGAATACAACCGGATTCTGAACCGCTAAGCCGTTTCGTCGTTTTAATCCCCGCACGCCATCCGCGCCCTTGTTCATAGAATCCTCTACGTGACCATCCTCACCGGACTGGCCATAAGCATGACCACATCGGTCTTTGCCACCAACCTGCTGTGGGTACTCTTGGTGGCCAACTGGGTGATAGAATGGCAGTGGAAGGAGCGGTGGCAAGCCCTGCGCCACGACCGTCTGCTACATGCTTTTCTCCTGTTGGCAGCCGTCCACATAGTGTGGCTCCTCGGCACCGAAAATCTGTCCTACGGCCTCTACGACCTCCAAAAGAAACTCCCCCTGTTTGCCATCCCCTTGGTAGTGCTCACCTCCAAGCCATTGCAGCGCACAGAGCTGCTACCCGTGGCCGCAGCCTACTGCCTTACGGTGACAGCCGTCTCCTTCGTCGGGCTGGGGCGTTACCTCACCATCCCCGACCTCCCCTACCGCAACCTCGTTCCCCACATCTCGCACATCCGTTTTGGCCTCAACATCTGCCTGACCATCTGCATCATCCTCTACCTCATGGTTCATTGCCCAAAGTGGTGGCAACGCCTTGTGGGGTCGCTACTCATCGTGTGGTTCCTCCTCTTCCTGCTCATGCTGCATGCCTACACCGCCTTCATCATCCTCACCGTCACCGCTGTGGTACTGCTTCTTGCCTATGGGCACCGACTGCCCCATCGGCTACGCATTGCCGCCTCCCTCTCGCTGACCCTTATCCTGCTCTCCGTTGCCGTTCTCTCAGGATTTTATCTATATGACTATTATCACCTGCGCCCCCTGTCCACCGCTCCGCTGCAGTCCTACACCGCCAATGGCAACCCCTACCTCCATCGGCAGGACGGCCTTGTCGAAAACGGCAACTATGTCCACTACTACGTCTGCGAACAGGAGTTGCGCCAAGAGTGGGGCAAGGTCAGCACCTTCCCGTTCGACTCCATCACCTCCACGGGCTACACCGTCTACCCCGCCCTGCTCCGCTACCTTGGAGCCATGGGCTACACCAAAGACAGCCTCGGCATGACCCACCTGCAGCCCGCCGACATCCAAGCCATAGAGAAAGGCATTGCCAACCCCGTCTACCTCCAACCCGGCCCCCGCAAAATGTTCTACGTCCTCTTCTACGAGTTCGAGAACTTCCGCTGTTTTCGCAGCATCAGCAACTTCTCCTCCCTGCAACGCTTCGAGCTGTGGCGCAATGCCTGGCAAGTCTTCCTGCGCCATCCCCTCTTCGGTGTGGGCACTGGCGACGTGGCCGACCAATGCCGCCTGCAGATGGAAGCCACCCACTCCCCCTTGGCCGACAGCGGCATGCACACCCACAACCAGTACCTTAACTTCCTCCTTGCCTTCGGCCTTGTGGGGTTCCTCCTCATCCTGCTGCCCTTCATCCGGGCCATCCGCACCGAACATCTCTGCCGCAGTGCCCTCTTCACCGCACTGCTCTGCATAGTCCTCATCTCCTTCATCTCCGAGGACACCCTCGAAACCCTTGCCGGCATCACCTTCGTTGCCCTCGGCCTCTCCATCCTTAAACCAACTGACAAAACATGTACCAATACCACACCTTAGATAACGGCATCCGCATCATATTCCGCCAAACCAACTCCATCGTCACCCACGCCGGGGTCTACATCGGCGTAGGCTCGCGCCACGAGCAAGGCACCGAAGAGGGCATCGCCCACTTCATTGAGCACTCCATCTTCAAAGGCACCGAGCACCGGCGTTCCTACCACATCCGCAACCGCATCGACGGCGTCGGCGGCGAACTCGACGCCTTCACCACCAAGGAAGAGACCTGCGTCTACGCCTCCGCCCTCTCACAGCACCTCGACCGATGCCTCGAACTCTTTGCCGACATCCTCTTCCACTCCACCTTCCCCGCCCATGAGATTGAGAAAGAAAAAGACGTCGTCATCGAAGAAATAAACCTCTACCGCGACAGCCCCTCCGAACTCATCTTCGACGACTTCGAAGAACGCTACTTCGGCACCCATCCCCTTGCCCACAACATCCTCGGCAACAAAAAGAACGTCCGCCACTTCACCCCCGAAGAGCTCAAAGCCTTCATGTCCACCCACTACACACCGGGCCGCATGGTCATCAGCGTCGTCGGCAACGTCGAATTCAAGCGGCTCATCCACCTCTGCGAAAAACACTTCCTGCAACACCCCTCTTCGCGCAGCGAGGAGCCTCAGTCCCCTTCACCGCAGCCGCCTCAACCCATTCCCCAACGCTTCAACCTCACCGCCCACAAGCACACCCACCAAGTCCACATGCTCGTCGGCGGCCCAGCCCCTACCCTTTATGACAGTGACAAGACCGCCTTCACCCTCCTCAACAACATCATCGGAGGCCCTGCCATGAACTCGCGCCTCAACGTCGCCGTGCGCGAACGCGAAGGCTTCTGCTACTCCATCGAGTCGCAATACGTCCCCTTCACCGATGCCGGTCTCTTCTACATCTATGCCGGTGTCGACAGCGATGCCGCCGAACGCAGCACCGAGCTCATCCTGTCCGAGCTGCGCAACCTCCGCCACCAGCCCCTCACCCCGCAGCACCTCCATGCCGCCCAGACCCAACTCATAGGCCAGATGGCCATCACCAACGACTCCGGCCTCAACGAGATGCAGAGCATCGGCAAAGCCTGTCTCAACTTCGAACATGCCGACACCCTCGACGAGATGAACCGCGACATCCTCGCCCTCACCCCCGCCGACCTCCAACAGGCCGCCCAACGCTACCTCAACCCCGACAACCTCAGCTTCCTCTACTACGCCTGACCAACCGAATTGGATTTGCAACCTCACTCTCAGAGGGACTGGAGGTATGTCCCTGCCCCTTTTTTCATACCGCACACACTCGTTACTTCAACAAATCTGTTCTTTCTATTCTGCAATCTTTACTTTGTATTTTGTTTGGGTTGGACAAACAATAGCGAAAATAAATACAAAGTAAATACAAAATAAATAGCCGTGATGCAACAAATTGGAGATGTGCCATCACCTAATGGCCGATTTGGGTTTATGGCATCTCACCTACGCATTTGCCGGAAGGACCCATAATATTCTTATGACTCTAAATCATTGTTGCATCGGGGTTAGTTCGGGTTTTGGACGTTCCTTGAATGCGAGTTCAATATTCGTTCTATATTGAATCAATACAGAACGAATTTTTTGTATAGTATAAGGGGCGAAGTTAGGCAGGTGTTACTACCTGCTTACTGTCATTCTGCTGAATGCTTTTGTTGGTCAGAATTCTACGGCGAGGGCGTGCTGCTGCGGCGCGGGGAGGGTGACGGTGATGGTGGTGGAGCCGTCGGGGGTCTGGTAGCAGCGGACGCGGCTCTTTTTGACGGGAGCCACGAGGCGAGCTTTCTTGACACGGAAGGGGATGGTGAAGGTGGCGGTGTCGGCAGCCTGGTCGAGGAGGAGGATGGCGAAGCGGTGCTTGCCGTCCTTGCTCTGGGTGTAGCGGACGTTGCCCGCACTGTAGGGGCTGAGGGGGCGGGTGGCATAGATGGCACGGCCATTGGCCGATAGCCAAGCGCCCATCTGCTCCATGCGTTCAAGGGCTTGGGGTGGCAGGTTGCCGTAGGCGTCGGGGCCGACATTGAGAAGGAGGTTGCCGCCTTTGGCCACGACGTCGGCAAGCATGTGGATGAGCTGGGTGGTGCTCTTGTAGTGGTCGGAGGGGACGTAGGACCAGCTGTCGCCCATGGTCATGCAAGTCTCCCAAGGGTAGGGCAGCAGGGAGTCCGGCACCTGTTTCTCGGGGGTGCGATAGTTCTCATAGCGGCCGCCCACGGAGCGGTCGACAATGATGAGGTCGGGGTTGTCGGCACGGGCTATGGCGGCGAGGGCATCCATGTCGATGTCCTGCACGCGCTGGCTGCATCCTAACCAGGGGCGCGACTCGTCGTTGATACTCCATTCGGGACGAATCCAACCGCCGTCCAACCAAAGGATATCGATGTCGCCATAGTTGTGCGTAAGTTCGCGAATCTGATTATGGGTGAAGCGTTTGAAGTTTTCCCAACGGTCGGGATGGTCAGGGATGTCGTAGTTGACGTTGCGGTCCGGGGTGGCCCATTCGGGAGCCCAGTAGTCGCGATGATGCCAGTCGGCTTTGGAGAAGTAGAGACCTGTCCAAAGGCCTTGGGCCCGGAAGGCGTTGACAAGGTCGAGGGTGATGTCGGGCTGGGGGTTGCGGCTGTAGGGGCAGCCGACACCCGCCACGCTGTAGTCGGTCTCGGCGCTGCGGAACATGCAGAAGCCGTCGTGGTGCTTGGTGGTGAAGACCATGTATTTCATGCCGGCGTTCTTGGCGGCGGAGGCCATGGCGGCGGGATTGAACTGGGTGGGGTTGAAAGTTTTGTTGAGGGCTTGGTAGCGGCTTTTGTATTCCTCGTAGGGCATGCCTTTGCGGTCGATCCAGGGTTCGCTGCAAATGCTCCAGGATTCGACGACACCCCATTGGGCGTAGATGCCCCAGTGCATCATGAAGCCAAATTTGAGGTCTTGCCACTGGTCGATGCGGTCGAGGATAACCTGATCCGTCTCAGGGTCACGGTCGGTCTGGGCTGCAGCCACGCCGCAGAGCAGACAAAAGGATGCTACAATCAGAAAATATCTCTTCATAATACTATTGTTTAAAAATGGTGATTCTTTTTAATTTGTTAGTTGGACAGCATGATTAACATATTCACACGTCAACAATCTCCGGTTGCAAAGGTACAACTTTTTTTCGACATGGCGGGAAAATACCTAATTTTGGGTATTCCCCCAGCGACAGAAAAACAATATTTTTGCAATGATAAGAAAAATGGCAAAAGATGAACAAAACCATTCGTAAAGCATTCTGCAATGCGATGTTGCTGGTAACAATCCCTGTTGCCATAGTGGCACAGGACGACAGTCTTTCCAAGGCTTCGCGACTCACTATTGGTGGGTATGGCGAGGCTGTGTACAACTATAATTTCTATAGCGACAACGTGTTTCGCTATTCACACAGCGAACGGTATACCGAAAGCAAGGGACATGGGCGTGTGGATTTGCCCCATGCCGTGGTGATGCTGGGTTACGACTTTGGCCATGGCTGGACTATTGGAACCGAGATAGAGTTTGAACATGGCGGCACCGAGGTCGCTGTGGAGAAAGAGACTGAGGAGACCGGCGAATTTGAACAAGAGGTGGAACGCGGAGGCGAGGTTGCATTGGAGCAGTTCTGGGTGCAGAAGAGTTTCTCGAAACACCTGAACCTGCGCATGGGGCATATTGTAGTACCCGTGGGCATGACCAATAACAACCACACTCCAGACCACTTTTTCACCGTCTACCGTCCTGAAGGCGAGAACACCATCATGCCTTGCACATGGCACGAGACGGGCATCAGCCTGTGGGGCCGCGCGGGCAACTGGCGTTATGAGGTGCAGCTGCTGCCAGGGCTGAACAGCAACCTGTTTGATGAGTCTGGCTGGATACACAATGGCTCGGCATCGCCCTACGAGTTCCGTCCGGCCAACTCGGTAGCAGGTGCGGCACGTGTGGACTTCACCGGGGTGAAGAACCTGCGTCTGAGCCTGAGCGGATATGTGGGCAACAGTTTCAACAATGACATCACGCGGACGGTCTACAAGGAAGACTCACGCTACTACGGAGCCACCGGCACGGTGATGATTGGAGCTTTCGACTTTGCCTATCAGGATCATTTTGTAACAGTGAGAGGCAACGCCGACTATGGCTACCTGAGCAATGCCGGACTGATTTCGACACGCAACAAGAACCAGACCACTATGACTGGCAACCCCTATCCTCACACGGCTGTGGGGAGGAACGCCTGGGACGCCTCGGTGGAGGCGGGTGTGAACCTGCTGGCCTGGAGCCAGCGCCGCATGGGTGCCCCTCGTCTCTATTTGTTTGGACGGTATGACCGCTATGACAGCTACGTGCCCGCAGAGGGTTTCACCGACACGGAGTGGACGGAGCGGCAAGTGGTGGCCGCGGGCGTGAACTACTATCCACTACCCCAGATTGCTGTGAAGGCCGAGGCAGGAATGAGAATACTGAAGTCCCAATACAACAATGAGCCTTACGTGGCAGTGGGCATCACTTGGTGCGGATTTTTCAAATAAATAATAACAATGAACAACGAAACAACAAACAATCTAATATTATACAACGCAATGAAAAGAACAACTATCAAGATGAGCATGATTGCTCTGCTGGCCGTAGCCACCATTGGTTTCACAGCCTGCAAAAGAGAAACTGACACCACTGTTGAAGACACTGCCGCACAGGCCGTCAACGAACAATTTGTGAACCACACCGTGGTGCCGACCTACACCGCACTGGCCTCGAAGGCTGAGCTGTTGGCCGATCAGCTGGCCGCCCTGAAGCAGAACCCCACCGACGCCGGTGTCCGCCAGGCTTGTGCCACCTTCCTCGAAGCCCGCGAACAGTGGGAAATGAGCGAAGCCTTCCTTTTCGGTGCCGCAGGTGACTTCGGCATCGATCCCCACATTGACAGCTGGCCTTTGGACGAGAATGCTTTCAGCACCCTGATGAACAGCCCCGCCATGATTGAAGCCTTGGACGACGAGGAGGGCGATGTGGTTGCCGGAGAGCGTTTAGGCAACGCCCTGCTGGGTTTCCACGCCATAGAGTACATCCTTTTTGCCAACGGCCAACCTAAAGCAGCCGCCAGCATCAGCGCCAACGAGTGGATTTACGCCGTTGCCGTTGCCGGCGACCTGCGCAACCGCTGCTACCAGCTGGAAGTGGGCTGGATGGGCGAGAATGCTCCCGCAAGCCACATTAAGAAACTGGATGACCTTGAGCTGGCTTACACCGTGGCCGGAAGCGACAACAGCTATGGCGACAACATGAAGAACGCCGGCAAGGCAGGAAGCACCTATTCCAGCCGTCTGGCCGCTCTGATGGCCATGGTTCAGGGCTGCATCGACATTGCCGACGAGGTGGGAACATCCAAGATTGCATCGGCTTTCAGACAGTCCGACATCACCTACATCGAGTCCCCCTACAGCCACATGTCCATTACCGACTTCCACAACAACATCATCAGCATACGCAACGTCTACATGGGTGGCATTGAAGGCCAGCGCAACGAAAGCTACTCGCTGCACAACTTTGTGAAGGAACGCGACGCCGCATTGGATGCCGAAGTGATCGACGCCATACAGAATGCACTGAACAAGATTGACGCCATGCCCGCCCCCTTCGTGCTGCACTACAGCGAACCCGCCAACGGGGTTGCAGTCGAAGCCTGCACCGAACTCAGCGAAGAGCTGGACAAGGTGACCGACTTGATTAAGAGATACGAATAACAACTAACCGAACATTCACTTACCATGACAAAAAAACAAATCATACCCTGTCTTTTGGCAGCTGCAATGCTAAGCCTTGCCGGATGCCAAAGTGACCCCGAAACACCGCAACTGCCTGCGGGCGTTGACGAGGAGACGTATGCCGGCGGACAGCTGGGCACCACGTTCAACCAGTCCGCCTCGGCATACGAGGATCCGACACCCGCTGTGGAGTACGCGGGCATGGCAAACGCCTTCAAATATGGTGAGTTCTTCTTCGAGCATACCATCACGCAGAACAATCCTCCCTTCAACGGACTGGGTCCCCTCTACGTCCGCTCATCCTGCGAGAACTGCCACCCCGGCTACGGCCATGGCCGCCGCATGGAGCGCTATCGCGCCGACGACTGGGCCAACGGCTACCTGTTGGTGGTCTACAACACCGCCACCGATGCCTACGAGACCTCCGTGGCTGGCATGCCACAGACCAAAGCCGTGCCGCCTTTCAAGCCCTCCATCGACGAGAACAAAATCAATATCGCATGGCTGAACTACACTGACGAATGGGGCAACCAATTCCCCGACGGCGAGACCTACAGCCTTATCTACCCTGAAGTGACCATCCCTGAGGATGCCTTCTACGCTCCCCTGTCCGTCCCCTACAGCCAACTGGCGTTCCGTTTAGAGAGCACCATCGGCATCTATGGCACAGGCTTGCTCGATGCCATCCCGGACGATTCTCTGAAAGCCCAATACCAGAAAGAATACGATGCTGGCGCCGAACTCAACCCAGCCATCTGGGCTGGCCATGACTGGGCCTCGCTCTATGGCCGCACCACCCATCCCAAACGCTTCACCTATGCCCTGAGCCGCGGTCCGTTACAGGATGCCGCCGGTGCCAACGCCATTTGGAACATTCCCAACGTCACCCGCAGCGACCGCCGCAGCCACTACCTCAGCCTCGACAAAAGCATCTATGCCCGCGCTGCTGCTGCCGACCCCGAAGTGCAAGAGCTGTTCTACCACTACTTCCCCCAGTGGAACAAGACTGGCGACCCCAGCACTGACATTTACAACTACCTGATGTGCGACACCCTGCCCATCGAGATGACCGACCGCGACTATGTCAACTTCATGGTATGGCACCGCGGACTGGCTGTCCCCGCCGCCCGTAACCTGAAAGACTCCACCATACAGCGCGGCCGCAAACTATTCCGCGACATGGGTTGCGCCACCTGCCATCGTCCCTCTTGGACCACAGGTCCCGACAACTTCACCGACCCAAACGGTTTCTTTAAAGACTCCGACAACCGCCTGCCCCGCTACCCCTTCCAGAAAATCTGGCCCTATAGCGACATGGTGCAACATCGCCTTCACATGCAGAACGACATCCGCACCGGCTGGTGCCGCACCACTCCTCTATGGGGACGTGGCCTGTCGCAGATATGCAGCGGCCACAGCGACCGTCTGCACGACTGCCGCGCACGCAACGTCATTGAGGCCATCATGTGGCATGGCAACAAGGACAGCGATGCACGCCGTTCTGTGGAGAATTTCCGCAAACTCTCCAAAAGCGACCGCGATGCCGTTGTGAAATTCATCAACGCCATCTAAACGGACTCTAACAAGCAGTAACCTCTTTCATGAAAAATACATCTGTCATACTCATGGTGCCGGTAGTGATTATCCTCGCTGCCGGCACTATTATTGAAAAATACCACGGCAACGCCTTCGCCGTCGACCATGTCTACAATTCCTGGTGGTTCATCCTGTTGCTTGCCGCTGTGGGCGTGGCCTGCATCTATACCATTGCGCGGAACAAACTGTGGCGCATTCCTCACCAACTATTGCTCTATAGCTCGGCATCGGTCATATTGCTGGGAGGCGGCCTCACCACTTGGACTGGCCAACATGGAAATCTGGTGTTGGAAGAAGGTACCCCAAACCATCTATGCACCACGGACGATGGTGACTCCTTCGCCCTTCCCTTCGATGTCACACTGCAACGTTTTGAACTGATGACATATCCCGGTTCCAAAGCCCCCATGGACTTCATCAGCCACGTGACCGTTGAGGGCGACGATGCCGTCATTTCCATGAACAACATTTATCGTCACAAAGGCTACCGCTTCTATCAAGCCGACTACGACATGCAGGGTGGCTCCACCCTCAGCGTGGCACACGACCCCATTGGCATAGCCGTGACCTATGCAGGCTACCTCCTCGCCATCGTGGGGCTTGTGTGGATGTTCCTCACCCCCAAGTCGCATTTCCGCCGTCTGCTGCGAGGCTTACCCCTTCTGCTTTTGCTTTTTGCCTCCACTGCACAGGCTGCACCCTCCACCCTGCCGCGCCAAAGTGCCGACAAGATGGGACAGATGTATGTACTCTACAAAGGGCGTATCTGCCCCTTGCAAACCCTTGCCAAAGACTTTACCACCAAGCTCTGCGGCAACGCCACCTACGTTGGTCTCACCCCCGAACAGGTGCTCAGCGGCTGGCTGTTCTATGCCACTGAATGGATTGACGAGCCAATGATCAAAATCAAGGGCGGCGAATTGCGCCACCAGTTGGGCATGGAGAGTCGCTACACCTCCTTCTCCAACCTTCTTGCTCATCAGGACCTCTTCACCTCCCACCCGCTGCCCAAAGAGCTGCGTGCCGCCGACGAGAAACTCAACCTCGTCAAAATGGTGATGGGCAGCGAACTGCTTAAACTCTATCCCCTCACCGACTCTGCGGGCGCCCTCAATTGGTACTCTCAAAACGACCCGCTGCCCCTCGACGTGGACGACGACGAATACATCTTCATTCGCAAACAACTCAGCTACTGCCAAGAACTTGTGGTGACGGGAGACTTCACAACCCTCAACCAAGTATTTGAAAAGACAGCGGACTATCAGCGCAAACAGGCTGCCTCCGTGCTACCCTCGCCCACACGCATCCGCGCCGAGCGCATCTACAACGCCCTCACCACCGGACGCTGGCTGGCACTGCTCAGCATCACGCTGGGCCTTATCAGCCTTGCCATTGCTCTCTATGCCTCACCCCGAAAGGAGAGCGACGCACCCTCTCGTCTCTCTACCGTGGGCAGCAAAGTGTCCACCCTTATTGTGGCACTGCTCACTCTCTTCCTGATAGCCATTTTCGTGTTGCGCTGGATTGCCGGAGGCCATGCCCCCATGGCTGGAGGATTCGACAGCATGCACCTCATGGCCATCGCCATCGGCATCGTGGCCCTCTCCACTGCCCGCCGCTACCGCATGGCATCCTCCATTGCCCTCATGGCTATGGGCTTCTGCCTATTGGTCGCCATGATGAGCGGTTCCAATCCTCCCATCACACACCTCATGCCCGTCCTCAGTTCGCCGTTGCTGACGCTCCACGTCACCGTCATCATGATAGCCTACGCCCTGTTCATCTTCGCCATGCTGGGCAGCGTTGCGGCTCTTCTGCGCCCCCCCCTGCGCCCCTCTATGGAGCGCACCAACCTCCTTCTGCTCTATCCCGCCGTGGCACTGCTGGCCGTGGGCATCATCATCGGTGCCGTGTGGGCCAACATCTCATGGGGCAACTACTGGTCCTGGGACCCCAAAGAAGTCTGGGCACTCATCACCCTGCTCATCTATCTCTATCCTCTCCGCATGTCCCAGCGTGCCGGGCATTCATTGGTACACTTCCACCTATGGTGCCTTCTCGCCTTCCTCAGCGTCGTCATCACATACTTCGGTGTCAACCTCCTGCTGGGCGGCATGCATGCATACAATTAAAGTGGAAACTGAAAGGTGAAAATTGAAACGGGATGTAACATTTCAATTTTCATTTTTCATGGCATATCGGTATGTCATCACTATGCTTGCCGCGTAGGCTGTGGCCCTGCCTACGGCAAAGAGTATCAACACTCCCTCCATGCTACCCACCAGCACTCCGCCCAACCATACGGAAAGTAGTGTGACGGCAGCAAAATAGAACTGCCACCAAAAGAACTGACGCAACTTGTCGGCAACAATAAACAAGCCGCTCAACGAGTTGGAGACGAACATTATGACCATAGCAGGTGCCAACAGTTGGGCATAGCGTCCCGCCTGCCCCCATCCGGCCCCCATAAACAGCTCCATCAGTGCCGGCAAGAACCACACAAACAGCAGCAATGCTGCAATCCCGACAGCACTGAGCAGCATCAACACCCTGGTGAAACTCCTCAAGCACGAACCCTGCCGTGCAAACTCCTCGTTGGCCTGACGGCGATACACGTCACGGATGGCCGAACTGACAACATTGATGGGCACCGAGAAGAGCGTCATGGCCATGGAGAAATAGCCCACCTCCGTCTCGTCAAAGAAGTAGGCAATCATCAGTATCGGCGCGGCTTGTCCCAAGGCGTTGAGCAGTTGTCCCGGCATGGTATAAAGCGGGTATCCCTTGTGCCTCATGGCGGTAGGCCACAGGCTGCGCAGCCGTACAGCTGCAAACCACCGTCCATCCCTTATCCAAGCCCTCAAAGCACATCCCGCCGCACTGATGCCCCTTCCCACCACATCGCCCACAACAAGCCCCTGCGAGAGAACCTTTACCACACCGAGAGCCACCTTACTCACCGCTATGGCTCCCGAATTCACAATCTTGTTCACCCCAAGAGCCTTAAAATATCCCTCGCGGACACACCACTCGTTGTAGACATTATAAACCACTATGAAGAATGCCGCCACAGGGCAGACAAACAGCCATCGGCCTAACCCCGGTTCCTTGAACCAGCGGGACAACGGCTCCGCCAGCACAAACTGCAACACCACCCAACTGACGGCCAGCACCGCCACACTCATCAACACACACAGCACTGCCAGCCGAGCGGCCTCCCGCTTCGACCTGGCCACCAATATGCCCGACTCATAGCGTCCCGAACCCAATACCGCCAACACGGACGCAATAGCTGTCACGGCCGCTAACAATCCGAACTCCCCCGCCGAGAACAGCCGTCCCAGCACGGGATAAAAAAGAAAGGGCAACACCTGTGCCACAGCCACACCACCCGAAAGCGTGAGGCTATTCTTGACAAATGCATTGCCTCGTATACGCAGAGCCATCTTCAGCTATTCCGCCTCTACGCAAGTCTTCTTCAGCATGTCTTGCGAACTGTCGGATGCCGTCCATTGCCTGTCAAGCTCCGAGCAATTCTTGTGGTTCCCCAATGGCTCCAGACTATGTGCAGGGACCTCGCCCGCACGCACTGACGTGCAGTGGCAATTCTTCTCCTTGCAAGCTCCTACCACTGCAAGCACTGCTATCGCCATAAAGGCCACCAAAAGTTTCTTCTTCATAACGTTATATATTAAATTAATGTACTTTCTCAATCTTTGAATGTGTTAATTCGTCAATGTGTTAATGTGTTAATTCGTAAGTCAATTATTAATTATCAATTATCAACGGCTGTCCCCTACCTCTTCATAAAGGTGTATCCCTTCATCAGGCCTGTGGTGGCACTCCCGATAAAGCTGAGCACCTGCTTCCCCTCGTCCGTGTGGCCGTAGCGTTCTTTGATTTCCTCCACGGCATGGCTGATAGAATAGCCCTTCTGGAAAATAAAGCGGTAGATGTCAGTGATATTGTTGATCTCCTCCCGGCTGAACCCCCTGCGTTGCAGACCTAATGAGTTGACGCCGGCATAAGAGATAGGGTAACGGGCAGCCTTCACAAAGGGCGGAATGTCCTTGTCCACCAACGACCCTCCCGACGTAATAACGTGCGACCCAATGTGGATAAACTGCAAGCAGGCCGTCTTGCCGCCCAATATCACATAGTCGCCCACCACAATGTGGCCCGCCAAAGTGGCATTGTTGGCAAACACGCAGTTGTTGCCCACCACGCAGTCATGCGCCACGTGGACATAAGCCATCAGCAGGTTATTGTTGCCCACCACCGTGCGTCCCGAAGCCGACGTGCCGCGGTTGATGGTGCAACACTCACGGATGGTGTTCCCTTCGCCAATCTCACATGTGGTGTACTCGCCGTCGAACTTCAAGTCCTGCGGAATGGCCGAGATAACGGAGCCAGGGAAGATGCGACACCCGGCGCCAATGCGTGCTCCGGGGTAGATGGTCACATTGGGACCAATGTCGCAACCATCACCAATCACCACATCATCTGCTATCGTGGTAAAATTTCCTATCTTTACGTTACTCCCAATCTTTGCATTGGGATGTATATCATTCATTTGCATACCTATTATATTTATTGCGGAAAGCCTCCGCAGCTGTTTTCAATTCTCGTTTTAATATAATCCATCAGGTAGATGCCGAAAGCCACATTGGCCCTGTGGCCGGGCTTGTAGATGCTGAAATGCCCTTTCAACGGCATACCCACCAACCTTACATCGCCGATGAAATCCAGCAGTTTATGGCGGCTCGGCTCATTGGGGAAATAGGGATCCGTCGTGTTCAGCACCCCGTCATGCACCCTGAACTGCGAAGCATCCTTGTGGAACGTGCGTTCCAACCGCCTCAGTTGTCGGGAGCCCAGTTCCTTGTTCACAAACACCAGTGCATTGTCCAAACTGCCACCCTTAATCAGATTCAGGTGCAGCAACGGCTCAATCTCATGCAGGAAAACAAATGTGCGACAGGGAGCAATCTCCTTCTCATACTCGGACATATCGTCTAACCGCGCACACTGCCTCCCAATCACACTTCCGGGGAAGTCAATCACACAGTCCACCGAAAATCGGTCGTCCGGTTCCACCTCATACACACTTCCCGTGTGCTTATATTCAAATCTCAGTTTCTCGTCAAACACAAATTCCCGCCGTTCGGCGTTCTGTTCCAGCGTGCCCACACGTGCCAGCTGCATCATCCACGGACGTGCCGAACCGTCAAGGATAGGCACCTCGCCACCGTCCAGCTCCACCAGTGCGTTGTCCACCTCGCAGCCATGCAAGGCGGACATCAAGTGCTCCACCGTGGCCACACTGTGGCGGCCAGACCCCAAGGTTGTCCCCCTCTTCGTCTCGCTCACCTCTTTGGCCAGTGCCTTCAGCGTGACGATGCTGAAACGGTCCGTGCGCCTGAAGGCAATCCCGAAATCGGGCGGTGCAGGGCGCACTGTCACGGTCACCGTGCGACCCGTGTGCAGACCCATACCCGTCATGCGGAACTCCTTCCCTATAGTTTTTTGTCTCATTTCACTGCTTTAAATTGGAAGTCCGACATGCGATACAGGACGGCCTCACCGTTCTCATAACCATAATCTTGTCGGTCGTGGCTGAACCGCAGGGGATATATCATGCCCTTGGGCTGCGGAATCACCGGCGACTCGAAGAACGCCGTGCCCCGCTGGTGCAAGCCACTCACGAAATACAATATAATGTCATTGGCCATACCGGCGTAGCCGCTGATAGGCTCCGTCTTGAACTCCTCGCGGAACCGCTCCACAAAAGCCCTCTGCACATCGTCCGTCATCAGCCAGTCGCCATAGAAAGTATGGTAGTTCAGATTCTGCAACTGCGCAAAATCAATGTCGGTATACAGCGACGTCCAATCCACAAAGGTGAAGAGGTACGGGGTATTGTTCTTGATTGAAGAGAGCTTGTTGAGCAGCTGCGACGCATAGATGCGGTTCTTGGCCTTGTCCTGGTCGTAGAGGCTCACAACCACCGTCTGCCCGTCGTTCTTCAGCATCGTGGTGAGCTTTTGCGCCTTGGCCCAATCAACCAGCCTGTAGCGCATGCCCTCCACCTTGTCCATCTCGGCGGTGAGAGCCGCCAAGGCACTCTTCTCGGCGCGGGCGCCAGAGTGTATGACATACACCTCGGCGGTGGGCAACGTATTGTGGATAGCCTCCACCGTGGCCTTGGCCTTGGCCTGAACCGACGGCATACACTTGAAGACGTATGGGTTATCCTTTACAATCTCCTCGCGGTCCGACACCGGATTCACCACAAACAGGTTCGCCGCGCGCGCCAGTTTGCTCACCTTCTCAAAAGGCTGGCGGGTCAGCATGGCTATCAGCAGGTCGCTCTCCGCCACCTTGTGGCTGCGGAAGGCTTGCTCGACAACCTCGTCGCTGTTCCCCTCCACGTCCACCACATTGAGCGTCACGTTATACCCCATCTTCTCCAGTTGGTCCAACCCCAACAGCAGACCTTCGTAGAACTGGATGAACTCCAAACTCTTGTAGGTAGTCTTGCCCCGCTGCTCCACGTCGAACTTGGAGGTCGATATGCTCTCCATCTGGCTGAGGTAGAGGGGCATCATCACCGACACCACAATACTCTGCGGATTGACGCGCTGCCGCACCTCGGCTCCGGGGCCGTACACGGTCTGCACTTGCGGCGCTGCTGCGGAGATCTGTGTGGCAGCCGAAGCCTGTGCCGCATGCTGGCCCCGCGCCTCGCTGGACGCAGGCTGTGCGGCAGTGCCTTGGGGCGTTGCCGCCGGGGCATCCGTGGCTTGGGGTGCCGTGGTTCCGTCTGGCAGACGCTGCCCCTTGCAGGGCAGCCATACAGTGTCGCCCACTTGCAGGAAATGAATATCTTTCTTAGTGATAGCCTCCACCTCCTTCAATCCGTATGCCCTCGAAATGGCATACACCGTCTGGCCTTGCTCAACGATATGGATGAAATAGCGCTTGCCATTCATCATCTGGGTTTTGCGTGTCACCTTTACGGCCACGCCGCCCTTCATCTGGGCACGGGCCGAATTGAAAGTTGAGAATTGAAAATTGAAAAGCAGACTCACAACAAGGAGACCCTGCAATATCTTTGCTGCCCGACGGATGTGATGTTTCTGTTTCATGGTTTGGGAGGTGTGCGAAAAAATGAATGTATTAATTCGTTAATGCGTTGTACTTGTGAATGTGTTAATACGTTAATATGTGAATATGTGAGTCGCGTTTCAATTATCCCTTTTCAATTTTCAATTTCACTGAGTCGCTTTTCAACTTTCACTTTTCAGTTTATTCCCATTCGATGGTTGCCGGCGGTTTGGAGCTGATGTCGTACACCACGCGGTTCACACCCTTCACACGGTTGATAATGTCGTTGGAGACCTTTGCCAGGAAGTCGTAAGGCAGATGGCACCAGTCCGCCGTCATGCCGTCCACGGACTCCACCGCCCGCAGAGCCACGACACTCTCGTATGTGCGCTCATCACCCATCACGCCGACCGACTGCACAGGCAGCAGCATGCAGCCCGCCTGCCACACCTTGTCGTACAAACCGTGGTCGCGCAGCCCCTGCACAAAGATGTCGTCCACTTCCTGCAGCAGCCGTACCTTCTCCGGTGTCACGTCGCTCAGTATGCGGATGGCCAGACCGGGGCCGGGGAACGGATGGCGCCCAATCAGCTCCTGTTTGATGCCCAGCTGCCGGCCCACGCGCCGCACCTCGTCCTTGAAGAGGCTGCGCAGCGGCTCGACAAGCTGCAACTTCATATAGTCCGGCAGTCCACCCACATTGTGGTGCGACTTGATGGTCTGCGACGGGCCTTTCACCGAGCTGGACTCAATCACATCGGGGTAGATAGTCCCCTGGCCCAGCCATTTGGCATCGCTTATCTGCTTGGCCTCGGCGTCAAAGACATCAATAAAGGTCTTTCCTATCGCCTTGCGTTTCTTCTCGGGGTCGGTCACTCCGGCCAGCACACTGTAGAAACGCTCCTTGGCATCCACGCCCTTCACATTCAGCCCCATGTCGCGGTAGGACTCTAACACACCCTCAAACTCGTTTTTGCGCAGCAAGCCATTGTCAACAAAGATGCAGTGCAGCTGGTGGCCGATGGCACGGTTCAGCAGCACCGCCGCCACCGTGGAGTCCACGCCGCCGCTGAGACCCAGCACCACTTTGTCGCCGCCCACCTTGGCACGCAGCTCGGCCACAGTGGTTTCGATAAACGACTCTGGAGTCCACGACTGGGCGCAGCCGCAAATGTCCACCACAAAATTCTTCAATATCGTCAATCCGTCAACCGAGTGGTGAACCTCGGGGTGGAACTGGATGGCATAGGTCTGCTCGCCCTCAATCTGATAGCCAGCGTTCTTCACGCTGTCGGTGGAGCATATCACGTGGTAATTGTCCGGGAGACACTCAATCGTGTCGCCGTGGCTCATCCACACCTGGCTGCCCGTGGGCACACCCTTCATCAGCGGGTTGTTGCCGTCGATATAATTCAGATTGGCACGGCCATACTCTCGCGTATTGGACTGCTGCACTTTGCCGCCGCCATACTTGGCCAGATACTGAGCGCCGTAGCACACCGCCAGCAGGGGCAGACGGCCTTTGATGCCCGTCATGTCGGGCACGGGGGCATCGGCAGCGTTGCAGCTGTAGGGGCTACCAGAAAAAACAACTCCCTTCACGTCGGCAGTCAAGGCCGGAACCTTGTTGAACGGGTGTATTTCACAATAAATATTTAGTTCGCGTATCTTGCGGGCAATAAGCTGAGTGTACTGAGAACCAAAATCTAAGACAATTATTGTATCCATAGTTCAATTCACTTTATAGAGAGCAAAGATACAAATAAAAATCGGATAATTCAACTTTTCGCACAAACTACACTGCTTTTTTATGATTTCGTCGATCTCCCTTCGCTCCTTGCCCCTCATTTCCTCAACACTTCCCCAACACTTCTCCCATTCCGATTGGGAAAACCGACCTCCCGATATGGAGCAAGGAGGCGGCAGGGAACGGTGCTGCATATACCGGGGAATGGAGGCAGAAGCTTCCTCCACACGGCGAGTGGCGGGCGCCGAGCGGACGAGCGGAAGGATTAAAATCTATTAAATGGCCGCTAAATGCAAAAAAAAGTGTATCTTTGCAAGTTATGAAAACTGCATTGAAAATAGCGTTTATCGCCCTAACAACTTTTATTATAGCCTCTTGCAGCAACTATGAAAAGTTACTGAAGGGTCATGATTTCGACGCGCAGTACACGGCTGCCGTTAAATACTATGAACAGAAGAACTACACGAAAGCCATCCAGCTATTCGAGAATCTGATTATGCACTACCACGGCAAGGAAAACGCCGAGAACATATCGTGGTACTACGGCATGTGCCTGATGGGCGAGAAGGACTACTACTCCGCGGGCTACCAGTTCAAGAACTTCTACAAGCGCTTCCCCTACAGCGAACGCGCCGAGGAGGCTCTTTATATGTCCGCCACGTGCAAGTATAACGAGTCGCCGGACTACTTCCTCGACCAGAAGTTGACGAAGGACGCCATTGCCGAGTATGAGTCGTATGTGGACCGCTATCCCACCAGCGTCCATATTCCCGAAATCAACACCCGCTTGGACGAGTTGCGCTACAAGCTGATGCACAAGGACTACGACATAGCCTATGGCTACTACCTGACGGAGAACTACAATGCGGCCTACGTGTCGCTGCAGGCCTTCCTGAACAACTACCCGGACTCGCCCTTCCGCGAGGAGGCTATGTTCTACATGCTTGCCAGCGGCTACGAGTATGGCATCAACAGCCGCCAGGAGAAGATGCGTGAGCGGTTGCAGCAGGTGGTGAACGACTTTGACCGCTTTGCCACGCTGTTCAAGGACTCCGACCGATTGGACAAGGCACGCAACTACTACACCAAAGCCCGTGCGGCCATTGCAAGCCTTGAAAAATGAAAGCGGCGCACCGCCGCTGGTAATAAAACTAACACACTCAGAAAAGTAAAAATTTGCGTATACAAACACTAACACATTCAACATTCATACATTCAAGCATTCACAAACACATTCAAAATAATCTACATCATGGAAGAGAAGAAAAAGAAGATTCCGAACACAACAATCACCCGCAACACGGCAGAGTTCAGCCAAATGACTGACAACATCTATGAGACGGTGGCCGTGCTGACCAAGCGCGCCAACCAGATTGCCATAGAGGAGAAGAAGGAGCTGCACAAGAAGATTGAGGAGTTCGCAAACAATAACGACGGCATAGACGAATACTACGAGAACCGCGAGCAGATAGACGTGGTGCGCCGTTTCGAACAGATGCCCAAACCTGCGTTAGTGGCCACTGAGGAGTATCTGGACCACGAGCTGTACTACCGCAACCCCGCCAAGGAGGACAAGGAGCAGCAACGCATGGAGGCCATGGAGGAGGCAGTGATTGCCAGCCAAGCAGAATGAAAATCATTGTAGGCATAACTGGTGGCATAGCAGCCTATAAGGTTCCGCAGCTGGTGCGGTTGCTGGTAAAGGCTGGGCATGAGGTGCAGTGTGTGGCCACGGCTCATGCACTGGAGTTCGTCACGCGGTTGACACTGGAGACTGTGTCCGGCCGCCCGTTGTATAGCGACCTCTTTGCCCCCAGCAACGACCACACTACAGAGCACGTATCCCTGAAGGATTGGGGCGACGCGATGGTGGTGGCTCCCGCCACGGCCAACGTGATAGGCAAGCTGGCCGCGGGCATCGGCGACGACGCGCTGAGCACGCTCCTGCTGGCGTTCAGCCGCAAACCGCTGCTGATGGCCCCCGCAATGAACACGCAGATGTGGGAATGCCCCGCTGTGGAACGCAACATAGCTTACCTGCGTTCGACAGGGGTTGAGATGGTGGAGCCGGGGACGGGCGCCCTGGCGTGCGGTACGGAGGGCAAAGGCCGCATGGCGGAGCCTGAGGAGATTGTAGAGGCATTGAACCACCTCCTGAGATCCAAGGAGGAGATGCCACTGTGGGGCAAGAGGGTGCTGGTGACGGCGGGACCCACGTATGAGCGCATCGACGCGGTCAGGTTCATAGGCAATTATTCGTCCGGCAAGATGGGATTTGCCGTCGCTGAGGCACTGGCCGCCCAAGGGGCGGAGGTGGAACTGGTGACGGGACCCACGCAAATGGTGACCACCACGGCGGGGATACACCGCCACGATGTGGAGTGCGCCCGCGAGATGCTGGCGGAGGCTACGAGGCTGTTCCCCACTTGCGTGGGAGCTATCCTGACGGCCGCAGTGGCAGACTACCGCCCGGAGCATACGGTGGACCACAAACTGAAGAAACAGGGCGACGAAGGCATGACGCTGAGGCTGGTGCAGAACCCGGACATACTGGCCACGCTGGGCACCATGAAACAGGCAGGGCAGACGCTGGTGGGCTTTGCACTGGAAACGGACAACGAGGAGACGAACGCAAGGGGCAAGATGGAGCGGAAGAACGCGGACTACATAGTGCTGAACTCACTGCGCGACAAGGGCGCAGGTTTCGGCGTGGAGACCAACAGGGTGACCATCATGAGCAGGGAGGGGGAGGCCTACAAGTCGGCCCTGATGAGCAAGCGCGAGGTGGCGGACCTGATTGTGGAACGCTGTCTGCTGAAATGACCCAAGGGGGAGGAGAAAACTGGAAAAGGGAAAAACGATTCTCATTATAACCCCGCGGCGGTGGGCCGCGCATGAACGTTAAGAACTATGATAAGCAAGAAGGGATTATTGAGATGCGCGGCAGCGGTGGCGATAGCTATGGCGGCTGGCGCGGTGCTGATGTGCACCGCGGGTGTGGAGGATGCTGAGGCGATGTGGCGTAAGGCGGTGATGAAGGACTACAGGGTCTACGCGCCAGTGATTCCTGACACACTGACGTTTGCAGGCGAGCGGGTGCCGCTGGAGACCTATTTTGTGCGCGAGGGTTTGGACAACGAGCTTATCGTAAACATGTACCGACAGTCGAGCACGGTGCTTTATTTCAAACGGGCCAACCGCTATTTCCCCGTCATCGAACCCATCCTGAAACGCAATGGAATACCGGCCGACTTCAAATATCTGTGTGTGATAGAGAGCGGGCTGACCAACGCCACATCGCCCGCCAAGGCTCAGGGGTTCTGGCAGTTCATCCCCAGCACAGGGAGCCGCTACGGCTTAGAGATAAGCGACGAGGTGGACATGAGGGACGACCTGGTGGCATCGACCGAGGCTGCGTGCCGCTATATCAAGTCGATGTACAACCGTTTAGGCAGCTGGACGGCTGCGGCTGCGGCCTATAATTGTGGCGAGAACGGCCTGTCGCGCCGCATGGACAAACAGCAAACGACGACCTATTATGACCTTTGGCTCAACTCGGAGACGTCGCGCTACGTGTACCGCATACTGGCCATGAAAATCATCATGCAGAATCCCCGCCAGTATGGCTATTTCCTGCGGAGATGCGACCTCTACCCGCCCGTGCCGACACGGACGGTGACACTGGAGGGGCAGAACGTGAACCTCTACACTTTTGCCCGCAACAACAACACGACCTACAAGGTGCTGCGCATGCTCAACCCCTGGCTGAAGACAGACGAGCTGAAGAACAAGTCGAAGAAGAGCTACAAAGTGGCGTTGCCCGCCGAGGGGACGCGCTATGCGAACATCACGAAAGGGAAGCGCAACACGGAGATGGTCGACAGGTTGTGAGGAAGAGAAAAAGGACAATGTAAATTGAAACAAGATGGATGAGATAGAAGTATTAGGAGCCCGGGAACACAACTTGCAGAACGTGGATGTGCACATCCCACGCAACAAGTTTGTGGTGTTCACGGGTCTGAGTGGCAGCGGGAAGTCGAGCCTGGCTTTCGACACCATCCATGCCGAGGGGCAACGCCGCTATATGGAGACATTCTCGGCCTACGCACGCCATTTCATCGGCAACATCGAGAGGCCGGATGTGGACTGCATCAACGGCTTGAGCCCCGTGATTTCAATAGAACAGAAGACGACCAACAAGAATCCGCGCTCGACGGTGGGCACGGTGACGGAGATATATGATTTTGTCCGCCTACTTTATGCCCGCGTGGGGACTGCATACAGCCACGTGAGCGGTGAAAAGATGGTGAAATACTCGGAGGAGCGCATCCTGCAACTGATCGAAGAGCAGTACCACGATAAAGACATCTATATTCTGGCCCCGTTGGTGAAGGCGCGCAAGGGACACTACCGCGACCTCTTCGCGCAGCTGGGCAAGAAGGGATTCCTGCGCGTGAGAGTGGACGGCGAGGTGAGGGAGCTGACCTACAACATGCAGGTGGACAGATACAAGACACACGACATAGAGCTGGTGGTGGACAGGCTGCGACCGGGACGGAACACCGACCGCCTGAAGGAGGCTGTGCGCACGGCCTTCAAACAGGGCAAAGGGGTGCTGATGGTGCTGGAGTACCAAACGCCGTCGCCCATCCCCTCCCCAGCCCCGAAACCGGCCTACTACAGCCGCCTGCTGATGGACCCCGCCACGGGTATCTCGTACCCCGAACCGGAGCCCAATACCTTCTCGTTCAACTCGCCCTACGGCGCTTGCCCCAACTGCAACGGGCTGGGGCAGGTGGCACAGATCGACTTCTCGAAGCTGATTCCCGACCCGAAAAAGAGCATTCGCGAGGGTGCCTTCGAGGTGCTTGGCAAGTATAGTCCCACCAACTATTTCTACCGCAAGCTGGAGAACTTGGGGCGCTACTACCACTTCACGGTGGACGACCCTGTGGAGTCCTTCTCCGACGAGGCGATGAACACCATCCTGTACGGCACGAGTGACTTCACGGGGATGGAAGACGCCTACGAGATGAACCACGGAAGCAGCTTCCAGGGCATAGTGAACTACATCATGCAGCTGGTCTCCGACGAGAGTTCGTCGGCTCTGCAGAAATGGGCCTCCTCATTCATGAACACCGTGACCTGCCCTGAGTGCCACGGCTACAGACTGAAGCCCGAGAGCCTGGCATTCCGCATCGACGGCATGCACATAGGCCAGATGGCCGAATTGGATTTGAACGAGCTGTACGAACGCTTGCTGCATCTGGAGAAGCGGTTAGAGCCCCAGCAACAGGCCATCGCACATGAGATACTGCACGAGATACTGACCCGCATCAAGTTCATCCTCGACGTGGGTGTCGGTTACCTCTCCATGAACCGCAACAGCAGCAGCCTGAGCGGCGGCGAGTCGCAGCGCATACGCCTTGCCACGCAGATTGGCGCCCGTCTGGTCAATGTTCTTTATATTCTGGACGAGCCGAGCATCGGCCTTCACCAACGCGACAACCGGCGGCTCATCAACGCCCTGAAAGAGCTCCGCGACCTGGGCAACAGCGTCATCGTGGTGGAGCACGACCGCGACATGATTCTCAGTGCGGACCATGTGGTAGACATCGGACCCGGAGCGGGCGTGCATGGGGGCAAAGTCATTTTCAGCGGAAGCCACAAGCAGTTGCTTGCCTCCAAGAAAAAGACCCTCACGCTGCAATACCTCAACCGCGAGAAGGACATCCCCCTGCCACAGCGGCGCTCCATTGAGGGGTGCGACCACATAGTGCTCAGCGGTGCCACCGGCAACAATCTGAAGGATGTCACCTTCGACCTCCCGCTGCGTCGCTTTGTCTGCATCACCGGCGTGAGCGGGAGCGGAAAGTCGACCCTTGTCAACGATACGCTCCACAACATACTGAACCGCCACTTCTATCATTCCACCAAGGAGCCCCTGCCCTACAAATCCATCACCGGCATAGAACATATCGACAAGGTGATAGAGATAGACCAGTCGCCCATTGGCCGCACACCCCGCAGCAATCCTGCCACCTACGTGGGAGTTTTTGACGAGATTCGCGCCCTCTTCACCCAACTGCCCAGCGCCCGTATCCGTGGCTACAAGCCCGGACGATTCTCCTTCAACGTGAGCGGTGGCCGCTGCGAACACTGCAAGGGGGCAGGCGTGCGCACCATTGAGATGAACTTTCTGCCTGACGTGTACGTCAACTGCGAAATGTGCAACGGCAAGCGCTACAACCGCGAAACCCTTGAGATACGTTACAAAGGCAAAAGCATAGCCGACGTGCTGGACATGACCATCAACGAGGCCGTCCCCTTCTTTGAGTCCTATCCCCGCATCTATCGCAAGCTGAAGACCATCCAAGATGTGGGCTTAGGCTACATCACCCTTGGGCAGCAGTCCACCACCCTCAGCGGCGGCGAGGCCCAGCGCATCAAGCTGGCCACCGAACTGGCGCGTCCCGAAACGGGCAACACCCTCTACATCCTTGACGAGCCCACCACTGGCCTCCATTTCGAGGACATCCGCGTCCTGCTGGAAGTGCTTCAACGCCTTGTGGACCGCGGCAACAGCATCCTCGTCATCGAGCACAACATGGACGTCATCAAAGTGGCCGACTGGGTGATCGACATGGGTCCCGACGGAGGCCGCAAGGGCGGACAAATCACCTTTGCCGGCACACCCGAACAGCTTGCTGCCCAAACGGACAACATTACGGGCAAGTACCTCAAAGAGGAACTCGACGAATGCCGCAATCATGCTCCGCAGGAAAAAGCCTAACCGCGTAAACAGCCACCAACTAACGAACCCTCACAATCCCAATGGCACTCTATCTGATATACCTCTTCGCCACCCCGGCACTCGTCATGCTTCTGGCGCGGCGGTGGACATGGATAGACAAAGTGAGCCCCATGGCCGTGCTCTACATCATCGGGCTGCTGATGGCCAACTTCACAGGTTGGATACACAGTCCCGGTCTACTCGATGCCAACAACCTGATTGGCAACATCTGCATCCCCCTTTCCATCCCGCTGATGCTCATGTCGTGCAGTCTCACCAACTGGTCCACAGGCAAAGCCCTCAAGGCATGCCTCAGCGGTTTTGTGGCCATCATCATAGTCATCGTGGCCGGCTTCTTCCTTTTCCGCAGCCACAGCACACCCCACCAGTTTGCCCAAATCAGTGCCGTGGCGGTGGGCATCTACACCGGCGGCATCCCCAACATGGGGGCCATTGCCCAAGGCGTGGGGATGGACAAGACCACCTATCTCTACATCACCTCCTACGACCTCATCGTCACCGGGCTCTACCTCGTCTTCGTCATCTGTTTTGGCAAACCCGTCTTCCGTCGTTTGCTCCCTTCGCGGCTCAATCCCCAAGCATCCCTACCCCCCTCGCCTACCGCCAAGCAGTCTGCTGGCCTCAAGGCCACCGCCACCGACGCCCAGCCACAACCCAAAGTCCACGCCTGGCTCACCCTTCCTATGGCCTTTATCATAGCCGTTGTCTCCTACCTCCTCTCCACCCTCTTCTCCGACGCCGCCTCCACTCCCATGCTCATCCTCCTGCTCACCACCCTCTCCATTGCCGCCTCGATCCTCCCCTTTGTCCGCCGAGTCAATAGCCAGGCCGACCGGCAGCAGCGCCAGCCCTTAGGGTTCCGCGTGGGCCTTTACTTCGTCTACCTTTTCTGCTTCACCATTGCCAACGCTTGCGATGTGCGCCAACTCGACCTCACCGGCAGCCTCAACATCCTGTGGTACATCCTCTTCATCATCTTTGGCTCACTGATACTGCAAATCCTTTTTGCCCGTCTGCTCCACCTCGACGGCGACACAACCCTCGTCACCTCCGTCGCCCTCATCAACTCCCCTCCTTTTGTGCCCCTCGTGGCTGCCCTTTTGGACAATCGCGACCTCGTCGTCTTAGGCATCTCCATCGGCCTAATAGGCTATCTTGTAGGCAACTATTTAGGTCTTGCCACCTTCTTTCTCCTCTCACTATGAGTGGTATACCAATTAATTCTATGCCAAGACAACATTTTTTAACTGCCCAATTCAATAAAAAGTTGTATCTTTGCCAAATGAAAACAAACATCATTATCAATAAATAATATCAAAGAAAACAATGAAAAACAGAATTTTATCTGTCATTTTCATGTTCTCAGTCTTGATGTGCGGAAACATCAAAGCAGAGAACATCGACCTTCAGACCGCAAAACAGATTGGTGCCTATTACTTCACCGTGGCCACTGGTGCCAAAGAGCCTGTCGACGCTGACAACCTGAAGCTGGTCATGCAGTACGACAATCCCACCCTGTGTGTCCCTGCCATGTACGCTTTCAACGTTGCCGACAACGGTTTCGTTATCGTCTCCGCCTCTGATTGCACCGACCCCGTTCTGGCCTACTCTCCTGTAGGATTTTTCGACCCCGAAAACATCAGCCCTGCCTGCCAGTACATCTTGGAGGGCTACACCAAGCTCATCTCCGAGAACCAGAACAGCAACGTCCAGCCCACGGCCGAAATCAAAGCCCTCTGGAACGAACTCACCGAACAGACCTTCACCTGCGACCCCTCCAGCAAGGCCGTCCTCGTCCAGGCCAAATGGGACCAAGTAGCCCCCTACAACCTGTGGTGCCCCGTCAAGAACAATGTCCAATGCCCCGCCGGCTGCGTTGCCACCGCCATGGGCATGATTATCCACTACTGGAAATATCCCGAGATGGGTGGCGATGTCGAGCCCACAGCCTCTTTCTCCTGGAACGGACAAACCATTCGTTACAAATTCCGTGTCGACTCCAACAGATTCGACTTCGAGAACATGCCCAACACCCTCACCTTCAACAGCTCCTATGAGCGCAAGCGCGCCATTGGCAAACTGCTGTTTGCCTGCGGTGTCACCGTCAAGATGGGCTGGGACGCTGAAGGCAGTGGAGCCCTTAGCCAGGATGTTCCCCCTGCCCTTTACAAATATTTCAACTATAGCGACGAAGCCACTTACATTCTTCGCCAGGGCTACACCAACAACCAGTGGAACACCATTCTCCATGACGAGCTGGACAACCACCGCCGTCCCGTCTACTACAGTGCCTACGACCCCGCTGGCACAGGCCGTGACGCTGCTGGCCATGCCTTTGTCATTGCCGGTTCCTCCTCTTCCGACAACAACAAGTTCTATATCCGTTGGGGCTGGGGCAGCAGCGGAGCTGACGGTTTCTTCACCCTCACACCCGCTTCCAGCATCGAGCCTGCCGGCGGTTACACCTTCTCCGGTCGCCACGGCATGGTCTACAAGATTCACCCCAACAACCTGGGCATCGACGACAACACCACCTACACCACTGCCCCCTGCTATCCCAACCCCGCCACCGACTATCTGATGATTCCCTCTGACCTCCCCCTCAACGCTGCCCTCACCATCTATGCCATCGACGGCAAAGTGGTTGAGAACCTCATCATCCCCGGCGGCACCAAGGAGTACCGCCTCGACCTTCAGGGCTACGCTCCCGGCACCTACATCTACCGTCTCAACGGCGACGCTGTGAAATTCACCGTCAGATAATCCACCTCTGCATCGACAGGTAATACTCAACAATACCCAATCCGAGTCCCCCGATGCATCCCTATCGGGGGACATTCTTTTTAGCACAAATTAAATCACACAACAATGAAAAAAGCACTCACCCTTCTCCTCCTCGCCCTTACGCTCACAGCATCGGTCACGGCCCAAACCATCACCGCCAAGGACAGCACCGTCCTCAACAAACTCCTCACCACCAACAAGCAGTACCGCAGCATCCAGAACACCTTCCGCCACGACCTTATCAAACCCAAGAAAAACACCATCCAGCACCGCTACGGCACCCTCTACTACGAGCAGGTCAAACCCGCCAAACACGGCGACACCGAGGCCAAGATAGCCATGCGCTACTCCGACCCCGAAGGCGAATACTACATCATCACCACCACCAACCTCTACAACGGCATCGACGGCCACAAACTCAACTTCAACTACCGTTTCGTCCCCCTCATGAAACTGCTGGGCAACGCCCTCGCCTGGGCCATGAACGGCGACATCTACAGCATCTGCAACGACCTCAACACCAACTTCCAGATGGCCACCGACGCCCATCACTACATCATCACCCTTACCGTCAAGAAGGGCTACAACAAGGGCATCACCAAGATGGTGCTCAAATACGACAAGAAGACCTGCCTCATTGACTACATGGAGATGGAGGAGAAACTGGGCATCATCCACAAATACACCATGGGGCTCGACGCCAAAGGCACCATTCACGCGCCGCTGCTCAACACACCCATCGACGGCAAAGTCTACAAGCTCGACTAACGCCGCGCATCACATCCCGCACAGACAATCCGCTGGCTCTGCCCGACGGATTGTCTGCTTTCTGTGCCGCAGCTCATTTCGGCATCAGCCCATAGCGCAGGTACAGCCCGAAAGCAAAATCCATAGCCCTCTCCTCAAGGTCATAATAATACTCCGTGTCCAACCCCAAGGAAAAGCGCTCGTTATATCGGTTCTCGAAGGCCAGTTTCCCCGTCACCATCCGTCTCTCGGCCACGGCAAAATCCGGTCTGTGCCAGCTGACGCTCTGAAACAGGTAGCTGCCCCGCGGGGCAATGAACTGGTGCCCCTGCCAGTAGCCGGCTTGCAGCAACAGGCGCCACGACCCGTGCCAGAACGCTTTTTCGTCGATGGGGTCCTGGGCGAACATCCAGTCCGCCGACAGCTGCGGCCACCACGCCCAGCCGTTGTCGTAGGCCATGCACTTGGTGGGCGAAATGTCCTGATAGAAAAAGAACGGCACATCCACCGCCACGGCGGCCCCTTGCCCCACGGGCACATTCACCCGCAAGCCCACACTCTCGTTGAACAGCGACTGGATGCAGGTGTCCAGTGTTGAGAACTGCCCTCCCCTGTGGCTGCCCAGGAAGCTGAACGGCACACTCACCTCCACCTCCCGCACACTGTTGCCGCGTTGCTGCGGGCCGCAGAGTGTCAGCTCCTGACTGCTACCCAGAGTGAAACGCTCCTGGCGAGGCTGCCACGGCTCCAACAGCTCCTCCCAGTGCAGCCAAGTGTCCATGCGCCACCGCTGCCGGTTCCCCAGCCAGTAGTCCGTCAGTATCTGCACGCCCTCCTCCTGATGGTCGTAAATGTAGCGTTCGCGGTCCAGCATCGGCTCGTAAAGCCCATGCGCCAGCGTCCCATACAGCGACCCCATCACCACCCGGAAATGGGCAAACGGCTCATACTCCAGCCGCACCAAAGGCTGCCACGCGCGGATGCCGTCATAGCCCGCCGCACCCGCCAGGTGCACACCTACCATCAACTGCGCATCCGGCCCCAACAAGTGCTTGGCATACGGCGTGACAAAAAAGCCCGTGGCTGTGTAGCCCCGCGTGTAGGGCAGGGAGAAAGCGGCATCGCGCAGAAAGGTTGTTGCGTCCACCCCTATGCGCCACGTGTGCAGCCGCCCGTGGTCGCGCTGCCATGCCTCCGACTGTAGCTCGTCGGCGCTCAACTCCTCGCGCCAGTCATCGACAGCGTCCTGCAACAGGAGCAACTCCCGCTGCACGCGGTAAGGCCGCAGAAAATAATCGGTCACCACGCCCGCCGAATCCACCGGCCGGGCCGTGCCCACTCTGATTTCCTGCCCCTGCAGGGTACCCCCCAAGGAGCATAAGAATAGTAAAAAATAGTAACGTTTCATGCTGCAAAGATACAATTATTTTTTCAATTAGCCCAAGTTTCAATGCAAAAACGCACCTCCTCGCGCGCCCCGTCGGCTGTGCCGCGGCTCCCGCCCACCCTCAAACCGCTGTAGTCCAAATGCCCGGACATCCCGCCCTCGCCCTTCCTTCGCTCCGTCCCGCTCATTTCCCGTATACTTATCTATCATTTATCCTAATCTCATTGGGCTAATGCGACGGCGGACAAGGGCAAAGAATCCTGCAGCGAGCGGAGTTGAGGACAGCGAGGAGACTCAGTGCCGATGCAGGAATGTGGCGTAGAAAAAAAACGGGAGGGAACCATCCGCAAAGATATGTTTTCCATACATATAAGTGCCATATACACAGGATTGCGGCTGCCACGGGAGAGAAAAAAGCCTCCGATTGAAAAAAAATGTGTATCTTTGCACGCTGAATAAAACAGACAAGACTGCTATGGATACACAAAACACAATCAATCCTTCCGCCATGCCCGCCAACAGCCAGCTGCGCCACGCAGCCTTGGAGCACCTGCGGGGGCAGTGGCTCTACCCGGTGCTGAGCATGCTGCTTTTCATCGCCGTGAGCTACATGGCCGCTTCCGTGCCTTTCGGCGGGCTGCTGGTGTCCGCGCCCTTGGCGTTCGGCTTTACTGCGGCCTACCTGCAATTTGTGCGCGGCGAAGCCGTGGACGACGAGCTGGTGACGCGCCCCTTTGCCGTGTTCAACCACTATGGACGCTGGTTGGGAGCCTCGCTGCTGGTGATGCTCTTCGTGTTCCTGTGGTCGCTGCTGCTGGTCATACCCGGCATAGTGAAATCCTACTCCTACGCCCTGACGCCCTACATCCTTCACGACAACCCCGAACTGAAGGTGACCGAGAGTCTGCGGTGCAGCCAGCAGATGATGCAGGGCTACAAGGGCAAGCTCTTCCTGTTGGATCTCAGCTTTATTGGCTGGATATTGCTGGGCATCATCACCTTCGGGATTGGTTTCCTGTGGGTGCGGCCCTACATGATTACGGCCCGCGCCAAGTTTTACGAGGAGCTGAAATCACGCCAAGCCTAAAGCCTCACCGGCACGGGAGCCGCCTTACCCCAAAGGAGCATCCCGGCCGAAGGCGACAAAGAGCATAACGACTAAGAAACAACCCATTGCGGCAAACCGCAGAGCAGGGAGTAGGAGACGGCAGAGGTCCGCCCCTACCCCCTTTCTCGTTGCCCCAAAGAACGGGAAAAAACAGACTGAATATGTACGATAACAGAGACAACATTGATTTCGGCAACGCCAACATAGGGCGTTTGTTTGCCAGCATCTTCTTCCCCACCCTGCTGGGGATGCTGTTCAACATGGCCTTTCTGCTGACGGACGGCATTTTTGTGGGACACGGCATTGGAGCCTACGGGCTGGCCTCCATCAACTTGATAGCCCCCATCATGATGCTCATCAACGGGCTGGGGATGATGCTTGGTGTGGGCGCCAGCGTGGTGGCAGCCATCCACCTCTCGAAGGGGAACGCCAAGGCGGCGCGCATCAACGTGACGCAAGCTTTCGGAGCGGGCATTGCAATCTCACTGCTGATGGGGACATTCTGCTACCTGTTCCCCACCACGGTGCTGCATCTGCTGGGCGTGGAGGGGACGCTGTATGAACCCACACGGGAGTACTACGTATGGTTCCTGCCCACCTGCCTGTTGCTGATGATTGAGACCCTCGGACTGTTTGTAATCCGGTTGGACGGGTCGCCCCGCTATGCCATGTTCTCCAACATCATCCCGGCCGTGGTGAACATTGTGTTGGACTATGTTTTCATCTTCCCCTGCGGGATGGGACTGATGGGGGCCGCCTTGGCCACGGACATCGGCGGACTGGTGGGCACCCTGATGGTGGTGTACTACATGCTGTTCCGCTCCCGCACATTGCGCCTGTACCGGCTCAAAACCACCCGTACCAGCCTGAGGCTGACGCTGCGCAACGTGGGCTATATGGTTCGCGTGGGGTTCCCCGGCTTGGTGGGCGAGATTGCTGTGGCGGTAATGATGCTGAGCGGAAATCTGGCCTTTATGCGCCACATCGGCGACGAAGGGGTGGCGGCCTACAGCATTGCGTGCTACCTGTTCCCCTTGGTGTATATGATTTGCAACGCTGTGGCGCAGTCGGCACAGCCTATCATCAGCTTCAACCACGGGGCGGGAAAGCAGCCCCGGGTCTTTGGCACACTGCGGTTCAGCCTGTTGGTGTCCGTGGTGATAGGGGTGGTAGTGAGCCTTGTGTTCCTCTTCTTTTCGCCGACGGTGGTGCTTTGCTTCCTCACGCCGGAAAGCCCGACCTACGCCATCGCCTCGGCAGGACTGCCCTACTACGGTTCCGGCTTCCTGTTTATGGCTTTGAACATCTGCATTGTGGGCTACATGCAAAGCATTGAGCGGTCCGGCGCCGCCAGCCTGTTCACCATCCTGCGGGGCATCGTGTTCTTGGTGGCGGCCTTTGCAGTGCTGCCCGGACTGCTGGGGACACCTGGGCTGTGGCTTGCCGTCCCCTGCGCCGAACTGCTGACGACCCTCATTATCATGGTCTACGCCACGGCGATACAACGGCAGAAAAAAATTTCGACATCGAAGCAATAAAAAGAGACCGACCGAGACAAAATGATATTAGACAAAAAATAATAAAACAGTATTATATGAAAGCCACACACAGAGCATTCTTTTCGACAGCAGCATTGCTGTTTTTCCTGACACTCACCCCCACCGTTCTGGCCCAGCCGGGAGGCAACCCCGGCAGCGGACGCCCCATGGGACCCCCTCCGGGCGGCGGCGGAAACAGACCCACAATGAGCGAGCGCGAACGCTTCAGACGGCAGCGGCAACAGCAGGAGGCCGCAGAGAAGGCGCAGCAAGTGCGCCAGAAGAAGACTGTGCGCGAGGGCGATGTGTTCAAGGTCATCGGCACACTGCAGGACAGCGTCAGCGGCGAGGCCATCCCTTATGTCAACCTGGCAGTGCTCAGCGCCGAGGACACCACCTTGGTGAAAGGTGGCATCACGGACCTGAACGGCTACTTTGAGCTGACCAACATACCGCAGGGCAATATGCTGCTGCGCGTGTCGGCCATAGGATATAAGAATGTGCTGATACCCTTCACCGTCACCAACAACACGGCATTGGGCACCCTGAAACTGGCACCCGGAGCCACAACCCTGACGGAGGTGAAGGTGACGGCGGCACGACCCCTGTATGCCATGGACGGTGAGAAGCTGATATACAACGTGGCCGACGACCCGACCATACAGACCGGCACCACGAGCGACGCCCTGCAAAACGCCCCGGGCGTGGAGGTGGACATTGAAGGGAACATCACGCTGCGCGGCGTGTCGAGCGTTGAGATTTGGGTGAACGACAAGCCCTCCCGCCTGACGGAGGAGAACCTGAAGACCTACCTCGAAACCCTGCCGGCCAACGCCCTGGACCGCATCGAGACCATCACGAACCCGTCGGCCAAGTACGCCACCAGTGCAGAGGCCGTCATCAACATCATCACCTCGGCCTACATCAAGAGCAACCATTTCATCAGCTTTGGTGTGAACGGGGCGACGCAGCCGTTTGTATCGCCCTGGCTGTCGTACACCTGGGCCAACGAGAGACTGTCCGTGAACCTGTATGCCAGCGGCCGCTACAATTATAACAGCAACGAGGGATGGAGCAAAACCACCTACCGCAAGGACCACAACGCCCTGCCCGACAGCACCTACGACACCGTGGCCACGGAGAGCTACAACAGCGAGAGCAACAGCCGCAGACTGAGCGGGAATGTGTTTGCCCACATCAGCTACGAGATAGACACGATGACGAACATCGAGTTTATGGGGAGCTACAACCTGAGCGGCAACAAGAGCACGAGCCTGTACGACAGACAGCGCGAGAACTTGGACCCCTACGACTTCTTCCACTATTTCGACACCAACAACACGAAGGCGACGAACGGTTTCGGCATGGCCGGACTGGACTATACGCACAAGTTTGACAAAAACGGCCACAACATCCGGGCCAGTCTGCACACCAACTTCAGCAACGGAAACAGCCAGAATGACTTTATCCGCCAATACACAACGGTGTCGCTCTTCAACTACGACAAATGTTATTTAGACAACTACCACAACAATAACCTCGACGCCAACGTGCGCTACAACCGCCCCTACAGCCAGGACGGAGAGCTGTCGTTCGGTTTAGGATACGGGCTGAAGAACATATCACGCCGCTACAATGTGGTAGACAGCGCGTCCACGAGCGAAGTGAGAGACGAATTGCGGAGCTATGACTTCGACGATTTGGAGCACTCGGTGGAAGGCGACGTGGAATGGACCCGCCGCTTTGGGAACTTCACCATGGAGCTGGGCCTCGGAGCACAGTATGAGCATATAGACTTCAGCTATTACGGCAGCGAAGCCTTCCCCTTCACCATCGACAGCCTGGCACGGGGATTCCTTACCTACAACCCCTCCATCCATCTGTCCTACCGCACAGAGGACATGCACAACTTCAAGCTCAACTACTCCATGCGCATGCGCCGACCCAGCGAGGAGAACATCACCACCTACAAACGCTATTCGGTGGACAGCTATTCGACCGGCAACCGCAACATCACCTATTCCTACACGCACAACGCCGAGATAGGTTGGAACAAATATTTCATGACCTTTGGCAGCGTGGGATTGGAGGGATACGCCCGGTTCAGCACCAACGAGATAAGCAGTCTGACCACCTCGACGGACGAGATTGACCCGATACTGGACCGCATTGTTCAGTTTACTGTGCCGTACAACATGGGCTCATCCTACCGCGTGGGAGGAACAGCTTTCGTCACCTTCCGCCCGTCGGGATTTGTCAATGTGAGACTTTATACCAATGTCTATGACTATGGCTACCACTTTGACCAAGGGGCTAAAGGGGTGCTGGAGAACCACAAAGTGTCGTGGAGCGTGCGCCTGAACACATGGGTGAAAGTGTTTGACAAGTACCAGATCTTTGCCTCGGCCAACTACTCATCGCCCACCATCAGCCTGGCCGCAGAACGCAAGGCACGCTACTTCCTGAACTGCGGTGTGCGTGCAGACTTCTTTAAGCGCAAACTCTCCGCCTACATCAATGTGCAAGACATCTTCAACTGGGGGAAGACAATCGGTTCCGGCTCATACAACACCAACCCCTACCTGCTGAACGAGAGCAACAGCTACACGCTCAACAGCCGCTACATCTCCGCCGGCATCACGCTCCGTTTCGGTAAGATGGAACTGGAGAACCGCTCGAAAGTGGGCGCCGACGACACCAGCACCACAACGACAGAATAATCCGCCCATTACCCACATCATTTCAATCAGCAGGGGGCTTGAGACAGACTCGCAGTCTGGGACTCAGCCCCCTCACTTTTTGCTCTATGGGACCTGATACCGGCATAGGGACAGTCGGGACTGCATAGGGGTAAGACAAAAAAAGAAAAGCCGGAATCACACGATTTCGGCCTTTACTGTTGTCCATCCAGGACTCGAACCTAGACTGGCTGATCCAGAGTCAGATGTGCTACCATTACACCAATGGACAATCTGTTTTCTACAGATTTGAGAGAGTGTCTTTCCTCTCAAAAGCGGGTGCAAAAGTACTACTTTTTTTTCAATTAGCAAAGAATTATTTTCAAAAAAGATTATTATTCATTGTATTTCAGGTAAATAATTTTTGCAATTCTTCTCGATTACTCTTTGCAAAACGGGATTTTTGACACTCCGAAAACACGTTTTTGCCCCTCTCGGTGCGGTCGCATCACAAAACAGAATGATGCACAATAAAAGGAATGGCTTGGCGTTATTGGGACATGAGCAAAAAGGTATTTGTAAGTGGCTGCTACGATCTGCTGCACAGCGGGCATGTGGAGTTTTTCCGCCAAGCGGCTGAATATGGCGACTTGTATGTGGGCATAGGCTCGGACGAGACCATCCTGCACTACAAGGGCCACAAGACGCTGTATCCCGAGAACGAGCGTCTTTTTATGGTCAAGGCCATCCGCTACGTGAAAGAGGCATTTATCAATCAAGGCAGCGGAATACTGGACTTTGTTCCAACACTTGACATCGTAAAGCCTGATATGCTTGTGGTGAATTCGGACGGTGCCTCGGAGGAGAAACGGAAGCTGTGCGAGGAGCGCGGAATGGAGTATGTGGTGCTGGAGCGCACCCCGCACGAGGGGATGGAGGCCCGCAGCTCGACCAGCCTAAAAGCCACCCTCGGCCACAGCAACGGGGACAGCGAAGGGCTGCCCACCCGACTGGACCTTGCCGGCACATGGATTGACCAGCCCTACGTGAGCTGTCACGCTCCGGGATGGGCCATCACCATATCCCTGTTGCCCACGTTTGAAATCAGAGAGCGGTGCGGCCTGTCGACTTCGACACGGAACCAAATTAAACGCATCTGGCCGTACCAGCTGCCCAAGATGGACCCCGAAATGCTGGCCCGACTGGTATTTTGCTTTGAGAACAGCCCGGAGCGCGAGGACGGCATCATCAGCGGGGCACAGGATGCCATAGGTATTTGCATACCCGGATTGTGCCGCCACTACTACGACAACCACTTCTGGCCGGAGCGTTTTGAACGTTGCAGCGACGAAAAGGTACTGGCTTGGTTGGAGAGCCACCTGTGCCTAATTCCGATGGAGCCGCGCAAACCGAGCTGCAATGTGACCACGGGGATGGACATCACGAAGGAGAAAGTGCAACGGTTGGCACAGGCTGCGGACGAGTGCTGGACAGCCATATTGTCCATGGACTTGGAGGGCTTTGCGAGGACCTACAGAGCCTCGTTTGAGGCACAGACGAGTCTCTTCCCCGCCATGATACAGGGCTGTGTGCAAGCATTTATAGACAAGTATTCACAACTGCTGGGTGTCCGGGCATGGAAGATGCCGGGTGCCGGCGGCGGCGGGTACCTGGCCTTGGTGGTGGATGACACTCCGGTGTTCTGCCAAGAGCACGGGGAAGCCATCGAAATTCATATCAGACGCAATTGAACACAAAGGCCATGAAGACCATTGAAAAGCCTTATATCAAGTCGTTTGTGCTGGTCACCACACTGTTCCTGCTGTGGGGATTGGCCAACAATATGACCGACACATTGCTGTCGGCCTTCAAGAAGATTATGTCGATGAGCGACACCCAGACGTCGCTCATTCAGTTTGCCTTCTATGGGGCATACTTCTGCCTGGCCCTGCCCGCAGCTCTGTTTATCCGCAAACACAGCTATAAGAGTGGAGTGGTGCTGGGACTGAGCCTCTATGCCTTGGGGGCCATCCTGTTTATGCCCGCCGCAAAGGCCGCCAGCTATGGGTTTTACCTGATTGCCATCTATATCATGGCGGGAGGATGCTCGGTGTTGGAAACCACGGCAAATCCCTATATCCTTTCGATGGGGTCGCCAGAGACAGCGACTCGGCGGCTGAACATAGCACAGGCTTTTAACCCGATAGGGTCCATCATGGGCATATTGCTGAGTAAATACTTTATCCTCAGCGACATCTCGCTTTACTCCATTTCGGGAACCTATATGACTTTGGGGTTAGTGCTGATTGGGATTTTGGTTGTGATGCTGGTGGTGAAGATGCCCACGGGCAAACAAGATGATGAACCCGTCACGGAGCTGAAAGCCGTTGTCCGAAGGCTGTGGGCCAACAAGAGATACCGCGGAGGTGTGGTGGCACAGTTTTTCTACGTGGGAGCGCAGATTGGAGTTTGGAGTTTCACCATCCGCATCGTGATGCAGGAGCTTGGGGTGACCGAGGCGTCGGCATCGACAGTGTACCTTATCTCCATCATTGGGTTCTGCCTCTCGCGGTTTTTCTACACATGGCTGATGAAGTTCTTCGCCCCCCAGAATCTACTGATATTTGGCGCAACAATGGCATTGATTAGCACCGCCGCAGTGGTGGGATTGGCCGGAAGCGGATGGGTGCTTGTGTGTTTCCTGGTAGCCATCAGCGTGTTCATGAGCCTGATGTTTCCCACTATATACGGCTTAGCCTTAGAGGATGTGGAGCGCACCGACCTTGGGGGACAACCAGGCGATTCCAAGATTGGAGCATCCGGCCTGATAATGGCCATTCTGGGCGGTGCATTGCTGACTCCGCTGCAAGGACTATTAAGCGACAACTTCTCCATTTACATCTCTTACTCCGTCCCGCTGGTTTGCTTTGCCGTGGTACTCGGCTACGCAATATTCATCAATAAATCACAGAAAAAAGAAAGACAATGAAACGCTATTGCCAGATGCTGGAACTTGTCAACGACAAGGAGATGATTGAAAAGTACGTAGAAGCCCATGCACATGTGTGGCCCGAAGTGATGCAGGGACAGCATGAGGTGGGTATCTTAGACATGCAAATATATCGTCACGGGAATAAGGTATTTATGATTTGCGACACGGTGGATGAATTTGATTGGGAACGCGATATGGCACGGCTATCCACACTGCCTCGACAGGCCGAATGGGAGGCCCATGTGGCACAGTTTCAGGGATGCGATCCCCATGCCCCGTCGGCAGCCAAATGGCATTTGATGGATAAGATTTTCCAACTTGAATAAACGTTTTTCAATGAAAAAAACTATACCGATTGCAATCGCAACAATAATGATGACCGCCATTGCCACATTGACCGGATGCACAAATAGGCAACAAGCAGACTTGATTGTCTACAACGCCATTGTTTATACCGTTGACAATGATTTCAGCCAGGCCGAAGCCTTTGCCGTAAAAGACGGCAAATTCGTGGCAGTCGGTCCAACCGAAGAAATACTGAAGCAATACCGTGCTGGGGAGATGCTTGATGCAAAAGGGGCACCTGTCTATCCAGGATTTATGGATGGGCATTGCCACTTTAACGGATTGGGGGAATTGATGGTGCGATATGTTGATTTGGTTGGTTGCAAGTCGTTTGATGAGGTGATAGAACGATTGCAAGATCATGCACAACAGTATCCCTCGGAATGGTTGTTGGGACGCGGATGGGACCAGAATTTATGGCCGGGAAAGCAGTTCCCTGACAACAAACAGCTGAATGAGCTTTTCCCAGACAAGTATGTTGCACTCACCCGCATCGACGGACACATGGGACTGGTGAACAACAGGTTGCTTGAATACATGCATTATGAGAGCCCGACCGGTTTGTTGCTTGATGCACCTTACGACAGCGTGAAAGCGCGTATTCCCAAACTATCACCCACCGAACACAAACAGGCACTGCTTGCTGCGCAACAGGCTTGCTTTGCCCAAGGACTGACTGGTGTTACAGACGCAGGACTTTCGTTAGACGACATCCTTCTGATAGACAGCATGCAGCAAGATGGAACACTGAAAATAAAGGTAAACGCCATGATGAATCCGGACGAGGAGACGATGGACTATTTCCTGTCCAAAGGACCCATGCACAAAGAGCGGCTTGCGGTTTGCTCTATCAAATTGTACGCGGATGGTGCTTTGGGTTCACGGGGCGCATATTTGATTGAGCCCTATAGCGACGACCCCAAGAACAGGGGTTTGAGGATGTATCCCGACGAATACTACGATTCCATCTGCCGGAAGGCGTACAAATCAGGGTTTCAGGTATGCACCCATGCCATTGGTGATGCCGGGGTACGGATGATGCTGAAAGCATACGGAGCTGTTCTGAAAGGGAAGAACGACAGACGATGGCGTATTGAACATAGCCAAGTGGTTCATCCTGATGATTTCGAATTGTATCGAAAATACAGTATTATTCCATCAATACAAAGCACCCATGCCACTTCGGACATGAGATGGGCTGAGGAACGACTGGGAGACAGGGTGCAGAACGCATACGCCTACCATCACCTGCTGAAACAGAACGGCTGGGTGGTGAATGGGACGGATTTCCCTATCGAGCATATCAGCCCGCTGTATACATTTTATGCCGCTGTGGCTCGCCAAGACCTCAATGGGAATCCTGTTGGCGGATGGCAGATGGAGGATGCATTTACCCGCGAAGAGGCTCTGCGCTCCATCACCTGCTGGGTTGCGAAAGGATACTTTGAAGAGAAGACAAAAGGCAGCATCGAGGTAGGCAAAGAGGCCGATTTTGTCGTTCTCAACAAAGACATTATGACTATCCCTCTGCACGAGATTCCTTCGGTACAGGTAATGCAACTATTTGTCTCGGGTAAGTCGGTTCTTGCCAAGTAAGCTTAGGGCAAACAATAATGGGCTCACCTGATTTCTCAGATGAACCCATTATTATTCATTATTCAGAGAGTATGCTGCTATGAATGGCTGGCATGTTTGCTCGCGACTTTGTCACGTGCTTTTTTTTCCCGCTCTATCCATTCAAGCTCTGATATAGCTAACGCCGATTCCATGATTTCTTCATTGGTTGGACGGGGGTGCTGGTGCCAACAATGAGACTCATACTCAGCGATGGCCATGGGGTAACGGGAATTCAAATCCTGATAATTCTGATAGAGAGAATTCTCATAATGCTCGGCTCGTCGATAAATCTCATTCATCATTCCCCTCCACAATGCGCCAAAATGAACTTTACGGCATATCGTCCAGATAGTAAGCACTACCCACAGCACAGCAATGGCCATATAAGACCCACGCAGCAAAAGAGTACGCTTACGGAAACGATAACCCCAAGAGAACAGCAGCCCGCCAAAGAAAGCAATAATAGCAAAAAGTAGTAACAGAGCAAGTACCTTGGACCAGTTGCTCTTAAAAACGCGATTCCAATTCATATAGTATTACTATGGAAAGATTAGAAAAAAAAGACACTAAAATGTCCACTAACACATTCTCTGATTGAAATAATTATTGAATTGAGTCCTTGATGCATTCCACTATATAATGGACATCTTCATCAGAGACATAAGGACCTGCAGGCAAACACATACCTACCTTAAACATGGATTCGCTCACACCATTTACGTATGCCGGATTATTCTTGTACACTGGCTGTTTATGCATTGGCTTCCATAATGGACGAGCCTCAATCTGAGCAGCATCCAAAAATAATCTTAACGCCTCAACATTATCATTGGGTTGACAATCCGTTGTGGCAGAATCCACGGCGTGAATAACTCCAGCCGCACCACCGACAGCCCCTGTGATAACATTCTTATATGCATTTTCCTGACCTTTTATCCGTACTTCTGGGTCAAGACGCATTGTGCAAAGCCAGTAATTAGCATCATAATTATCTGACGGGGCTTTCATCATGGTAATTCCATCCACATCTTTGAGAAGTTCTTCATACATCCTCTGAACATGCTTATGGTGACGAAGATGAGCCTCGACCACGGTCATCTGTCCACGGCCAATTCCTGCACAAACATTGCTCATTCGATAGTTGTATCCGATTGCCTCATGCTGGTAATATGGATATGCCTCACGGGCTTGCGTTGCATACCACATAATCGTACTGGCAGCCTCCTTGTTGGGGCAAATAAGTGCACCGCCACCGCTGGTAGTGATCATCTTATTGCCATTAAACGAGAGGATACCATACTCACCAAAAGTACCCAGAACCTGACCATTGAATCGGGAACCGAATCCTTCCGCTGCATCCTCAATGACCGGAATGCCATACTTTTCACCTATTTCCATTATTCTCTTTATGTTGTATGGCATGCCATAAAGAGCCACTGGCACTATTGCTTTGGGATATTTGCCCGTCTTGGCTTTCCTGTCTAAGATGGCTTCCTCCAACAGATCTGGATCCATATTCCATGTATCCTTCTCAGAGTCTATAAACACTGGGATAGCTCCGAGGTATGTAATAGGATGTGAAGAGGCACAAAAAGTAAAACTCTGCACGATTACTTCATCTCCAGGTTTGACGCCACAAGCAATCAGAGCCAAGTGAACGGCTGCCGTTCCCGACGATAATGCAACCACTTTCTTGTCCTGACCAACAAATTGTTCCAAATCGGCTTCGAATCCATTCACATTGGGGCCTAAAGGCACCACCCAATTTGTATCAAAAGCCTCTTTAACATACTTCTGCTCCATGCCGTTCTCCGACATGTGAGCCAAACAAAGATAAATACGTTTTCTATCTGACATATATATATACTTTTTTCATTTTACAATAAACAATTATGAAGCAACCCACCATACTTATTTCTCCAGCACATCTTCTTCACTTAAGGGTTCCCAAGGTCCGTCTTTTGCCTCAAATAAAACTGTACCTGGTTCTAAACAAATCAAATTGTGCCACTGTCCTGCTGGGATATTCATTCCAATACAGTCTGTATTAGGCGCACATATCCACTCTCCTATTATATTCCCATTATCGTCATAGAATAATTCCTTTAGAGAACCTTTTATTACAATCATTGTCTCTGAACTATTCCTATGCCGATGAATGGGCATTACTGTTCCAGGTTCAAGTGCATTCAGCATTCGTTGACTTTTGTCATCGGTATTATTCCGCAAGTCATAGTTTTGTCTTAGTCGAGGATTATTTTTAGCTTGCTCTGATACCGAAAGCAAAAGTGCCGTATCTATTACCATTCTTTTAAATCGTATTGACTGATATTTCTCTCAAAAAAGAAACCATATCCATATTTAAAGAACATATTGATGGGTGTTGTATCTGAAAATAAAGAGTATTTCCATCGATTCTCCCATATCATTCTCAGAATGTTCAAATGCGCCATCGCCTTATTCTTATTATGTTTATGTGTCTTGACAGATAATATATCCTGTAACAATCTTCCTCCTAAGTCTGACAGATGATTTCCCCCAAACACAAATCCGGCCACTTCGTCAATGGCACTTGCAAACTTCATTAATCCAAATTCATCACACTTCGTCCAGAAAAGCTCTCTATCTCCATCTTCAACCTTGCAATCCTTCAATAATGCCCAATCGCAAACATTTTTTAAAGTGATACCCTCTTCTATGAGAAAGTGGGTTCTAGCATGACACATAAAAAAGAATGCATTAAATAACCAATTCGGCTTTATCACATTGGTATTACCTAACGTGCATTCACTGGTTTCTAATAAAGACTTTAAAAATAAATCTATTGCCTTATCAACCTTACTTCCCTTGACACCTACACAAAACTGATGATTCTCGACATGAACTCCATTAAATGTAAAATGGGAATGCTTTGATTCAGAACGATTCACATCGATTCCGACTTTCTCAACTACTTGATTCCCTTTTTCGAAATCATCCAACAAACAAATATCCAAATCTGAAGATGGCCGGTGGAAAGGATTTGGATAGAATGATGCGTATGAGAACCCCTTTAAAACGTTGGTTTTTATTCCATGCTGAGCAAATAGCTCCGCCAATTGACACAATGCCCTCCATCGAGCCTTGGACTTTTGTTCAATAACCATACTCTGTCCCATCCACTTATACTTCAACTCCTCATCAATGCCACAATCTTTAATTGCCAACATCCCATCACACACAATTGCGCCCACACCTTGCTTCAAAGACAGGTTGTATACCTCCTGCCAATTTACATCATTAGGCAAAGAAGATGGTTCCTCCTTGCCTAATGCGATTCTCAATAACTGGGATAGCACTTGCACAGACGGACTATCCCATTTCAACGAAGTTTGATTATTAGAAGCCGTTTTCAACCGATACACTTTTTAGACAACTACTATTCATTATCTTTGAACACGAATTGCACGAATGTAACGAATTTGTTTTTTTAATCTTCATGCAGCATGAGAACGGATAAAACGAATTTACAGAAGTCCCCTTTAGTAAAAAGCCGATTATCATTCGTTAGAATTTCCTCCAAACCATCCTGTTGACGATATTTGTGTAGCTTTGGATGATTTTCACCACTTTCGTAGAGACATTCTCATCCACGTAATTCGGCACAGGCATGCCATGGTCGCCATTGTTGTTCATGTCCACCGCACATTCTACTGCTTGTAACAATGTCTTCTCATCAATACCTGCAATGAAAAAACAGGCCTTGTCCAACGCTTCCGGACGTTCCGTAGAGGTTCTGATGCAAATAGCAGGGAAGGGATGTCCAACGCTGGTAAAGAAACTGGACTCTTCTGGGAGTGTACCGCTATCGCTCACAACCGCATACGCATTCATCTGCAAACAATTGTAGTCATGGAAACCCAATGGCTCATGCTGGATAACACGAGGGTCTAATTTAAACCCGGAAGCTTCCAAACGTTTGCGCGAGCGAGGGTGGCAGGAATAGAGAATCGGCATATCGTACTTCTCGGCCATTTTATTGATGGCGTTAAAAAGCGATAAGAAGTTCTTTTCGGTATCGATATTTTCCTCACGATGGGCACTCAACAAAATATAATGACCTTTTTGAAGTCCCAAACGCTGATGGATGTCCGAAGCCTCAATCTCAGCCAAGTTCTCATGGAGCACCTCAGCCATAGGGCTGCCCGTCACGTAGGTTCTCTCCTTGGGTAATCCGCATTCTGCCAGATAACGACGGGCATGCTCGCTATAAGCCATATTCACATCGGAGATGATATCCACAATGCGCCGATTGGTCTCCTCGGGCAGGCACTCATCTTTGCAGCGATTACCTGCCTCCATGTGGAAGATGGGAATGTGCAAACGTTTGGCACCAATCACACTCAGACAGCTATTGGTGTCACCCAAAACCAAGACGGCATCAGGTTGAGTCTCGACCATCAGTTGATAGCTTTTGGCAATGATGTTACCCATCGTCTCACCGAGGTCCTTCCCCACTGCATCCATATACACATCCGGATCCTTAAGCTTAAGGTCTTTGAAGAACACACCGTTGAGATTATAGTCGTAATTTTGACCAGTATGAGCCAACAGGCAATCGAAATATTGACGACACTTGTTGATTACTGCAGCCAGACGAATAATCTCTGGCCGAGTGCCGACAATAATCAACAGCTTTAATTTACCATTATTAGCAAAAGAATTCATATGCCTATTATTAAACATTAATTGCCATATAATATTTTCATTAATACTCCTCCTTGTGGTAATCGATCAAATTACCGTAATCAGTGTCAGAGATAGGCTGCATATTGCGGTCGACAATGAAGCATTCATTAGTTTTCTCCTCATAAGCCCATCTCTCACCAATCAGATTCACTTCACCAAAATTGATAAGCAGACCAAGTGGCTTACGAGTCAACCGAAGATAGTTACATAATTGTGCCCTGTGGGCGGGAACCAATCTGGTAACCGACTTCAATTCAACGATAATATCATCAACCACCAAATCCATTCTGTACTTCTTATCCAAGAGGTGTTTTTTGTAATACACCGGTATCTCCAACTCACGTTCATTGGCTATACCTCGGTCAATAAGCTCAAGATGTAAGGCTTCCTGATAAACTGGTTCCAGCAACCCCCAACCCATTTCGGAATGCACATTCATAGCAGATCCGATAATTTTATACACCCTATTTGCATACTTGGAGAGGTCTGTCATATAGCATTATTAATGGACAATTACATGATTGATTGATGATAATTAAACGTTTTTGTTATTCCTATCCAATGGGGACTTTTGTAACATACAGGTACCTCTACCACTTTACAGCTTATTTGCATACTTGGAAAAGTCTGCTAAACACATTTATCAATTGACTATTAAACAATTGATTGATAGTAATTATATGTTTTACTTCACAGGGTCATAGTAAGTGTCTGGCCGATTCGGATCAAAGACCTCATTGCAATACATTACGGTGACGAGATTCTCAGTATCGCTCAAATTAATGATATTATGAGTATAACCTGGAAGCATGTGGACACACTGAATATTATCACCCGATACCTCAAACTCAATTACCTCATCAGAATCGATTCGACGTTCCTGTATCAGGCCATGTCCTGACACGACGATAAAGAACTCCCACTTAGTATGATGCCAATGCTGCCCCTTTGTGATGCCGGGCTTGCTGATATTGATAGACACCTGCCCGCAATTAAGCGTGTGGACCAGTTCGGTAAACGACCCGCGCTGATCCACATTCATTCTCAGTGGGAACGCCACTTTCTCCTTCGGCAGATACGAGAGATACGTGGAGTATAACTTCTTTGCGAAGGACCCGCTTGGAATCTCCGGTATCATGAGCGTCTTGGGCTGTGCCGCAAACTCATGCAACAAGTCGACAATAGCTCCCAACGTTATCTTATGTGTCGTAGGCACATAGCAATATCTCCCGTTCTTCTGTGGCAAGACCTCCAGACCCTCAAACTCGCAATGATGTTCCTCCCCTTTCAGGCAGGACATCATCTCCGCCACCAAATCATCAATATATAGTAATTCTAATTCTATCGAAGAATCATTGACTGTGATCGGCAAGTCGTTAGCAATATTATTACAGAACGTTGCAACTGCGCTATTGTAGTTCGGACGGCACCATTTGCCAAAGAGGTTCGGGAAACGATATACCATCACTTTGGCTTCCGTCTCTTCACTATAGTCAAAGAACAATTCTTCACCAGCTTTCTTGCTACGGCCATACTCACTGTTACCAAAACGGCCAGTCAGCGAAGCCTGCTGTGACGAGCTGAGCATGACAGGAGAGGTATTCTTATGATTCTTCAGTGTTTCGAGCAAAGTGGAAGCAAACCCGAAGTTACCCTCCATGAATTCTGAAGTCTCCTTCGGTCGGTTCACACCTGCAAGATTAAAAACGAAGTCACACTTGCTGCACCACTCCTCCAATTCCTGTTGTGTATTGTCCAAGTCGTACTCGAAGACCTCATCAACCACCAGTTCCGGCCCCCAGCATTTAGATTTGCCCTCCATCACATTCTTCAACTCTGCACAAAGATTCTTTCCGACAAAACCCTTTGCTCCTGTTACCAATATCTTCATTCTATATTTATTTTCTGAACACGAATAACACAAATGGCACGAATACTCTTTCAAAAAAGGTCTCTCAGAACAAAAACAATCATAATACTATTCTTTCTCTTTCGAGTTCACTGTCTGAACCAAAATTCAACAATAGTCCAAGTCGATAGCCTGTCGCATGAAGATAATTATATACTTGAGCCCTATGTGAGGGATCAAGCATAGAAACTGCTTTTAACTCTACGATTATTTCTCCATAGCATACAAAATCCGCCTTGTATGTTTGCCTTAACTCTATTCCGTCATATTTGATTTTCAGCTCTTGCTCCCGAGCATATGGAATACCCCTCTTAATGAATTCAAGTTCAAGACATTCTTGATAAACAGCTTCCAAAAAACCAAATCCCAACTGATTATACACTTGGAAAGCTGCACCAATGATATTATAACTCTCTTGCTTGAAAAGAATCATTTCGGATATTAGAAATTCGTGCTATGCGGATGATTCGTGTTCGTCATTTGACCATATTAACCGAACCTGCCAACTCATTCTGAATATACTCCAGAGAAGCAATCTTAGCCTTAGTCTCCTCCAGATTCAATCGTTTGGTGTTATTCGAGTTGAACTCCTCTATCGTCGCTCGTTGAGTGTCGCCATCTTTGAAGAACTTATCGTAGTTCAGATCACGATTATCCGCTGGCACACGGTAGAAGTCACCCATATCAACTGCCTTTGCGCACTCTTCTTTGGTAAGTAAAGTCTCATACATCTTCTCGCCATGGCGAATACCTATAACTTTTATATCCTCCTTCTTTCCGTCAAATAGCTCGCACACAGCTTCAGCCTGAGTCAGTATAGTGCATGCCGGAGCCTTCTGCACCAGTATATCACCGTTCTCACCATGCTCGAATGCGAAGAGAACCAAATCCACGGCCTCGTCAAGCGACATGATAAAACGTGTCATAGACGGTTCTGTCAGTGTGATGGGATTTCCGTTCCGAATCTGGTCAATCCAGAGAGGGATAACTGATCCACGGGAGCACATCACGTTTCCATACCGAGTGCAGCAAATCTTCGTCTTTCCGCTGTAGCGGCTCTTGGCCACTGCCACCTTCTCCTCAATAGCCTTTGTGATGCCCATGGCATTGATGGGATAGGCGGCCTTGTCGGTCGAAAGACAGATGACTGACTTGACACCACTCTCTATGGCAGCTGTCAGCACATTGTCAGTACCGATAACGTTGGTCCGAACAGCCTCCATCGGGAAGAACTCACACGACGGCACCTGTTTCAAAGCCGCTGCGTGGAAGATATAATCTGTCCCTGGCATAGCCGAACGGCAACTCTCCAATGAACGTACATCACCAATGTAGAACTTAATTTTATGAGCCACATCAGGATATTTCGCCTGATATTCATGACGCATATCATCCTGTTTCTTCTCGTCTCGAGAAAAGATACGTATCTCTCCAATATCCGTGCGGAGAAACCGCTTTAATACTGCATTACCAAAGGAACCCGTCCCTCCAGTAATCATCAGAGTTTTATCTTTAAAGATAGACATAATCCAACTTCAGAGTTTGCTCTTTGTTATTTAAATTAATCAAATATTAGTGTTCTCACGAACAACTTTACAAGGATTGCCATAGGCTACTACACCATCCGGAATATCTTTGGTTACTACCGCACCAGCTCCAATCAAACTATCTTTTCCGACCTTCGTCCCAAGTGTAACAATCACTCCGTCATCTAATAATGTATTATTCCCAATAGTAACACCTCCGGAAAGAATCACACCAGATGCAATATACACGTGATCCTCTACAATATTATCATGATTTACTTGTGAACCTGTGTTTACCACAACATTATTACCAATAACCGGAGACGGAGTAATCAAACAACCACACTCAATTAGCACTCCCTTCCCGATTTTTGCGGTAGGAGACACTACGGCATCAGGATGAATTATGTTCACAGCCTCCCAACCATTCTGCAATAAAAATTCAAATACTTTTTTCCGCCAACGCATGGCTCCAAAAGATATAAAGAACAGATTAGTATGGAATGCTTCTTCAACTTTGTTCATCGCGTCCTTACTGAAATTAACGAACGGAACAACTGGAACACCATTAACTTCTCGCCCCCATTTTTCTTTATCTACTTCAGCTATACAGGCCGCTTCATATTTACCTTCAGCAGCAATATTATACATTACAACATTACAATGTTGTCCTGCACCAATTAAAATAATTCTTTGTTTTTCACTCATTGCCATTAAAACTTTTTTTCTTCCAATCCTCTTTTAATAATCCATAGTACAACATATCCTTTAATTCTCCTTTTGTAGTCAAATACTCATGCCTTAATCTTCCTTCCATTACAAAACCACATTTCTCATTTACACGAATGATTGGGAAATTATCCTCGTTAGCCACAAAATACAGCTTGTTCAAACCCAACACCTCAAATCCATATTGACACATTAGCATTTTCGCCTCTGTCCCAATTCCATGGTGATGCTGTATTGGATTTGCAAATAGGTATGTTTCAGCCTTACCAACCACCCTATCAATAGAAGTATATCCACCAAAAGCAACAATCTTATTGTCTTTTAGAACCGTTATATCAAAGCGATTGTCCTTACTAAGATTGCTTTCATACCATTTAATCGTGTTTTCCAAAAGTATTGGCACATCGAAGTGCATGGATAAATAAACTTTTGGATTATTCATCCATGCAACACGAACAGGAAGGTCTTCCTTCTGTATTCTTCTAATAATCATCATAGCTTAATGGCAAGCCTCCCAAATTAAATATTCAACAATATAAATCGGCGTTATCTGTGTTGTATAAAACAACATATTTTTGAACATCTGCAATCATTAACCTCGTCACAGAAAACGCTCTTCTCATATTCTGGGGGAAACGATTGTCGTTGTTTCGGTGTTAAACCGACAAAATGATAGATAAAGAATTCTTCTGAGACCCAATGATACATGCTCATTGACTCCAAAAATAATGGACGCTGTTTATCGAAATCATATCTTCCACGTGTGAAATTTATACGTAACACGCTCTTTCACAGCAAAGCGCAACCCGTGTATGATAGAACGACATATTTCGTAACGGGGAATTCGAAGAAAATGGAGAAAATATAGTTTTCCATCTTTGTACTATTTTTGCTGTTTCCTAATATCATCCAACTTCCCCAACCTCAAGCCTGGGACAACATTTACATCCTTATGTTGCAATACATTTACAACAGTAGTTGCTATAACTTTGCAATCCATCAAAAATGATAGATTTTCAACATAATATACATCAAGGGCAAGTTTTTCATCCCAAGACAATGTATTCCGGCCATTCACCTGCGCCCATCCGCTCATTCCTGGTCTTACTGTGTGTCGCAAGTGTTCACGCTCTGTATACCACGGTAAATATTCCGGCAACAAAGGTCTGGGCCCAATAAATGCCATATCGCCTTTAAAAACATTTATCAGTTGTGGTAGTTCATCTATAGACCACTTTCTGACCACCGCACCCACCTTAGTAATTCTTTCTTTATCCGGCAGAAGATTCCCTTCAGCGTCTCGTTCATCTGTCATGGTCTTAAACTTAATAATCTTGAATTTTTTTTCATCCTTACCTGGCCGTTCTTGAAGAAAGAACGCCCCAGCACCTTTGTTTGCCCAGTGCAAGAAAATGGCTATCAATAGTATGAACCATCCTATGCACAGCAAAGCAATACTAGAAATAATAACATCAAGGACTCGTTTGAAAAAGAGTTTATACATAAAAACATTTAGTTATTAGTAATATAAAATAGGCTTTACTCATCACCATTAGGAGCAAACAATCAATCAAGCCATTGCAGCAATGACATTAAATAATCTATCTCACTGACCTCAGAACCCATGGGCCTACGAATACACTTATAAGACCAATCCACCTTTTGAGTGATTTTTAACGCATTTCTCGGAGAAAGCCAATTCATGCTATCTATACAACTGACTACATCTATCCCATCCACTTTATTATGTATAATCTCTCTTAACGATTGCTGCGCCTCTTCTAAGCCTTTCTTTGCTTCAAAATAGCAGATTCGAGCCTCTTTCACACGCTTTCCCCTCTGACCTATAGCCACAACCGCGCACACGTTCTCATTGTCAACCATTACAAATCTTTTACAACTTGTATGGAACAGCCATTTATAATAATCTGCAATTCTTGTTTCTCCTATTTCTTGTGGCTCATCCACATCAACTGCCTCACCTTGATTTTCTTTGACATCAGCAATAAAGGGCTGGTTAATATCCATTAGTTTAAAAATGTTCCGCCACTGGTCTGTCACAGAATTCAAAAGGTAACTGACCTCACCTTTATAAGAAAGCCACCCATTGTCTTCTGTCAAGCTAAACATACTATCCTCATTATTGTTAAAGCAATAGATAGCATCAATATTCTGACAACTACATTCTTCCTCCACGACCTTTAGTATGCCTGTCCACAAACCTTTATTATTATATCCGTCCTGAACAAACAAAACTCGTAAAATCCCCCCAACCATGCTCCGCCCTACACTTTGAAAAGGAAACCTCTCCACCACCACGCAAGCTATCACCCTCTCCGCGTCAAAAGCACATGCAAGAACAGCTTTGCCAAGAGGGTTGTACTCAAAACGTTGTCTGAACAACAACTCTGTCCAGAACGTTTCCTCACACCCAACGTTAATACTTTTGACAATATCATTCAATCGGCAATCATCCACACCAAAATTAATAATAGCGTACTCCATCTTTATTCTGTATTCATTGGTGACTCACTATGGCATTATATGTGTGCTCGACAGTATAATTCTTCATAAAAAACTCATAACCAGCTTCACCCATTTGCATTCTATCAGAAGAAAGCATTCGGTTTATACAATTGGTAAATGCAGCAACATCATTACTCGGACACCATAGACCATATCCGTTAGCTTCAGCAATACTGCCAGTATCACAATTGGAATCTGTTGCGGCTATAATGGGCTTCTTCTCCATTAGATACGGCAATAGACGCGAAGGATAGTTGGGGATGTTAAATCGATAGTCCAAGAAAATCAAACCCACATCACAAGCTCGCACCAATTGATCATAGTCCTCTTTGGGCAATCTTTGGAACACCGATACACTCTTTGGTTGCGTTTCTTCATACCAAGTTTTCAATTTTCCATACTCCGTCCCGTTGCCGACGACCACGAAATAACAGTCCCCTCGGTCAGCATTGGCATTGAGGCTTTGGATCAAGAAAGGAATGCCTTGAGGTTTGCCGAGATTGCCGCCATAAATGAAGATGGGTCGATCGGTCGGTAGATGGTATTTCTCACGAATGGCACAACGTTCATCTTCTGTCAAAACAATCTGTTCGACACATTCGTATGAATTTGGCGCAACTTCCACCTTTTCCGGACTGACCTCTGGATTGTGCTCGACAATATATTGCACATTGGCTGGACTCATGCATCCGACATAATCGGAGAGGGCATAAAGTGCCTTCTCTTTCTTTCTAAAGAAACGGTACAGAATACCTTTAATCCCTGACTTGCTCATCATCCCCAAATCCACGGCATTCTGTGGAAAAATATCCTTCAACAGCAGATAAGTCCTGGCTCGTGGGTTGGAGGACTTCAAATACTGTATTACCTTAGGGAAAGTTATAGGCGGTGTGGAATAGAGGATGAGGTCAAATCGGATATGCCCCAGATAATGCTTGATGGCTTTTTTGAATTGTGTTTCCACCAGCACCTGACCGATACCTTTCTCAATAGCGCTAGTCTTTTGCAGGTTAAGAGTGCGAATGCCAAGGACTTGAACACCACCCGTTTCGTACAGGCGGGTCTTTTCGCCCGTGCGACGCTCGCGTGGCGAGACAATATACACCTTGTGGCCTTCTTCGCGGAACTTCCGCATAAGGTCGCTATAGATGCCATGAGTGTCCACCTCGGTGAGGTGGGACATGGTAAGAAATATGAGTTTCATAGTTCTTGTTCATTCAACAATTTGACTCCAATAATAGGCTGCCGCTTTTTCATCGGTCAATTCACTCGCTGTTTTTATTGCGGCATCAGAAATCTTCTGCAATTCAATTATCGGCATCTGTCTGAGACGGGAAATTATTGAAGCCAATTCTTCAGCATTTCCTGCTTCACAAAGGAAACCATTTATTCCGTCTTGAATGATGCCATCAAATCCCTCTTTTCGCGACGCTATAGTAATACAGCCTCTTGCCATGGCTTCCAAATATACTAACCCAAAAGCCTCGCTTCTCGAAATCATGACAAACACATCACTTTTGTCCATTTGGCGCACCACATCCTCACGTTCTTGACGGCCCAACAAATGAACTTTATCAATAACATTCAAGCTGCTGGCAACCCTTTCGATTTTTTCTACCTCTTTACCTTTACCTATATACGTCATAGAGAAGTCGTCCTCTCCGAATGATTGTTTCAGTGCAGCGACAATCTCGGCCGGATATTTCCTGCCAATCAAAGTGCCTACATAAATGAAACGTCGTATGTCATTTATATCCTTTTTGTGGTTGGCGTCCACAAACCTTGAAGGAATTCCCGAATAGCACATGAACGACGGTTTGACGTACTTTGGTGCCGTTTCAAATCTTTGTTTGATATATGCCGATCTGTAACCTATCTTGTCTATGGATTCGAGACATCTATTCTCATCCTTTCCAAACACCTCAAAATGAGACCCTCCATGAGCAATATAAACCGTACGACAATTATAGGTCTTTTTCAATTCCATCATTATTGGAACCGATGGATTTGCCCAATGAGAAACAATCACATCTGGGGTAAAGCCGTTTTCTTCACAATAGGTTTTTGTTAGGCGAACCGCCTTCTGTATCTCCTTGCTTGAAAAACTTCCATGAGGTTTGGTTTTCCTTAAAGGAATTCGAAACACATTCACCCCATCCAATTCGTATGTGCGCTGCGGCAAAGGCTTGTCACCTATCACGAAACCAGCTTTTGATGAGAGCCTTTTCTTTAATAGTCGGGCAATCCAATAGGCGAGGTGGGGAAAACGCGACACAACATTCACCACCTTTACCTCTTTGTCGTTTTTTACCCATTCGCGAGTAAAATAATGCACTATCGGCGTCCATTCCTTGGGAACATCATCTGCAGGATAGATGGAAGTAAGCACCAAAATATTATAGCCACAAGGAGAAACCACCATCAAGCGGCCCTCCTTTTCAAGAGCATATTATTGTAACTTATTGATATTTTGACACATACCCCCCCCCAGTCATTTCTACAACATTGTGATTTTCGGAAAAATACCGATTAATATCCTCCAAACTCGGATTCTTGATATGGAACAAGTCCACCACCTTCGTAATCTTTTCATCCGGCAAGTTCCACCACTGGATTTCTTCAAGTCGGTCGATGACTTCTTGGGGAAATCTGTATTTGATTACTTTGGCCGGTACGCCACCTACAACAGCGTAGGATGGTACATCTTTAGTAACAAGGGAATTGCTACCGATTACTGCTCCATCTCCGATTACGACTCCTTGCTTAATCGTAACAGCATGTCCGATCCACACATCATTACCAATAATTGTTCTCTTGGACTTTGGTAAGTCGAACTTCGCAAATCGCTTTGACGGACCACTATGGCGAGTGTTTTGGAATACAGGAGATGTTGAAACCCAATCCATAGGATGTTCTGCTCCTCCGATAAAAACATGATCTGATATACTACAGAAAGCTCCTATCTGGGTGTTTACAATCTGGCAATCACTTCCAAAATAGGAATACCTATCCATTACGACACTCACAACATTACAACATCTTCCCACTACAGAGATCTTGTCAATTTGACTATTGACAACACATGTCCCCTGTATCTTTTTCATCAACTTTCCGTACAAATAGGACAACTTCATGACACTATCTTACTTAATTCATCAATATAGTTCTTTGCGACATTCACATCCGAATAGGCTTGTGCAGTTTCTTTGGCTTTATAAGATATGATTTTCAACTCATCGGGTGACATCTTTCGTATTCTCGCAATAATAGAAGCCAATTCTTCTGCATTGCCTGCTTCACATAGGAAGCCATTCTCACCGTCTTCAATAATGCCGTCAATACCCTCATGACGAGCAGCTATTGTTATACATCCTAGTGCCATGGCTTCCAAGTAAACCAATCCAAAGATCTCACCTTTTGAAATCATCACAAATACCTCAGATTGCTTCAGATATTTTATCACATCTTCTCGGGGTATTCTACCTGTAAAAGTTAGTTTACCTTTACAATCCAATTCGTCAAATCGTTGCTGTACTTGCTTTTTTTCGTCTCCTTCGCCAATGTATGTTATTTCAAATGGACTCTTTTGATAGGCTTGCGACAAAGCAGCAATCACGGTTGTTGGAAACTTCCTATTGATAAGTGCTCCAACATAAACAAAACGATTGACCTCATCGATTGTTTTTTCATCATTCATTCCCGCCTCAATGAAGGGACGAGAAACACCTGAAGCAGCGATAAATGCACGCTCTGGTTTTCTAAAATGTTCATTATAATCGGCTTGTGCAGTAGCATTCCTAAACCCAACCAGATCGATACCCTTTACTAAGGCATCTGTATCATTACCATAGCAATTGTAAAGCTGTGAAAAACGATTGCTATGATACACTAAGCAAGTTGGACGATGAAACTTCGCTTTCAAAGCGTGAAGCAATTCCAATTGCGGATTATCCCAGTGTCCCACAAAGCAATCAGGAACTCCTTCTTTTTCAACGCATGATGATATGATATTAAAAGCTCTATGGATTTGTTTTTTAGGGAATCTGCCATGCGGTTTCACTTTCTTCAAGGAAATATGCGTAATCTTAACTCCATCTTTGGTTTCATCATATTCTTTTGGTGCATGATCTGGAACCAAATGCCCAAGTCTTGAATCCAACATTTTCTTAAAAGGCCTTCCAAGGAAATAGGACGCTTTGGGGAAAGACGATTCGGTATGAAAAACATGTACTTTATGCCCTTCCGAAACCCATTCTTTGGTAAAGTAGTGCACAACGGGAGTAGTGCCTTTAGGGGAATAATGGGAGGGATAGACTGAGGAAAGGAGGAAGATGTGCATGATTAATCACGATTTATAAATCAAAAAGTAATCCCTTACCCATCAATAACCTTATGTTTTCCGATGATGAAAGGAACTGCGATTAAAGAAACTGGTTTTATGGGATGGTCATTATCGGTTTATTTACTAAGTTTCACCATATTTCCAAAATAGAGTTGGGTTTCAGGAAGCCTGTTTACATCGAAACCACCACAAGGAGTAAAGGTCAATTCTCCAAAAGTGACTTTCCCTTTCTCCAAATAAAAATCGGCTCGAACAAAAGGAAATGGTTCAGAAAGCCTCGCTGCATATTCAAACACTTTATCAATACCTTCTGGTTTGGGGAGGGTGAAATCAGCTGGAGCCTCTTTGCCTCGCTTGTTATATCGTTTTAGATTCCAATCCTTGTCGAAAAAATAATACTCTGTCTCATAATCCTTCTGTCCACGTTTACAGCAAACCAACACACAATCAGGCACTCCATTGAAGCAATACAATTTGTAATCCACTGGTACATCGCCATCTTCCGTCTCAATCAATTTCTCACAAATCAGTTTAGGCGGGATACCTCGATATTGCATTTCTGAATAGGTTAAATAAAAAGTGTCCTTGGTTTTGTACCAATCATTCAACTTCTTTTTTGCATCATCAACATCTAATTTAAACTTATCAAACACAATCAAGTTTTGTCCACATCCAAAATTCCACTTGACGACGAATTGATTTGGCAAGCTACTCCATGGAATATCTTCCACTTTATCATATACACCATACAATTCATTCAGTATCTCACCACAGCCACAGTTCTCAATGTATTCACGGACAGCATATTTATCAGCACATTGCGTTACAAGAGGATTTTTGTAATAAGTATTGAATTTCAACCATTGGATTTTTTCATCCAAAGTTTTAGGCTCTTTCAAGTTAATCGGTTTCTTGAATTTCACCAAGTAAACCACTCTCGTATTTAATTGGGGAGAAATTCTTGTCAATGTTTGCTTAAAGAGTTTTCCAATTTTCGAATCTTTATTTGACATATTCTTTCCTTCCTTTTTTCCAAATGGGAATTAACAGTATGGGGTCAATACCCATCACGGATTTTACTGTTTGTTGCAATTTCTTTTTTACACCAATTTTCAACGGAGCCTGCATACCTCCATCAAAATCTGGAGCATGATTCCCCTCAATTATCTCAACTTCTCCTTTATTGTTCACGCAAAGATCCCATCCAGCAAAGTGAATATTGGGAATGGTACGGGAGGCCTCCTTACATGTAGCAATAATATTATCCCATTTAGGGACATGAAACCCTTTTATCCTCTTACCCGTGTCAGGGTGAACATCATAATGGTTATTGCATGCATCTATGGCAGGAATGTCTATTATTCCTGTATTAATATCGATTGGTGCATATATTCCACCGGCATGTGTATTGTCAATGATACTACCATGAGCACCCATCCTAAATAATGCACCAAAGACCTCGCAACGGTCATCTTTGGATATAGTGACAACACGGATAGTATTCAGCGAAACTGGGTGAAATGCAGCCAACTCGTCACACTCTTCGATACGCTGCTCAAGCAAATAGTTGTTCTCTTTCAACTTCAAAAATAATTGCTGCCAGTCGGACACGTCATCTGCTACGATTTTAAAAATCCCATCCCCCCTTGTTCCATCTACAGGTTTTGCTATTATGTCAAAATGTTTGGTCTTCTCTTTCAGTTCCTCTACCGATAGTTCCTTGGCCATACCCCACCAGCGATGAACAAACGGGGAAAAGGTCGTGAGAAAATCGACTTTATTGTGGAATATGTCTCGCACAACCTGTTCCCCCAATTTACGATAGATAACCTGCATCTCTGAAGTCGATATAAATTCATCTCGTTCTTGCTCATTTAGACGCCAGAACTCGTAACTATACATGTATTCCGAATAGGTAACGCGATGCTTCCAGAAGGCTTTTTTGTAATCCAAAAACGAGCCATATTTAGGTTTTTCCGACACAAAGCGATTCCGTGCTTCTTTGAGAAACCTATATCTCTCACTCCAAAAGGTTCTCATCTCCTGAAGACGATGCATCTTCAGAAATGCGGAATAAAGCTTTGTTTTTTTTAATATTTCCTTTAACGATACCGATTTCATTTCTTATAAATTATATCTCATAAAAGCTTCATCATCCGTATCATTCGAACACGAATAGAATTAAATATTCTTCTAACGAACATACCTGGTCTCCAAAAACCAGTTTTCAACAGCCACGATAAACCTTCAAGTTTCTTTGTCGCATCATGGCTCTTTTCTTTATCCAACAAGGACAAGCAGTTGTTTTTATCAAGATAAGAAAACCGATAATCTGAAACGACAGAATTATTGCTTAATCGACTCGTTACAATCTGTCCAACCCGTGCCCAGTAAGGAAGCGTTTTCAAGGTCACGCAATCCACGATTGGATACTCATCAGTAACAGGAAGTTTTGTATAATCTATAGGTTCATCGTGATAATATGTGACTTTGGGTGGTGCAATCAGCCTTTCCGGGAACAGAAAATTGCCCATGCTATATACAATGCTTCCTCTTTTAGTATTTATAACAGGCTGTACCCTGTGGGGATGACTTCCCAATATCAGGCAAGCACCTGCTTTCAGCATCGCTCTTGCCATTTTGACTGTAGAAACATCCGGTGCGAAGGTGTGTTCTGTACCCCAATGCGCCAATACAACAACATAATCGTACAACAAAGCATTTTTCTTGATCTCATTCACCACATAATCCGCATTCATTGGATTGATGCCTGGAGAATCCTTGGTCGCGTATGTACACATATACACATGTCTGTATTCTGTATCGCAAAAACCGAGAAAAGCCACCTTTTTCCCTTTGATTTCCATCACGACGGGTTTCCCCGCTTCTTCCAAGTTTCTACCAGCTCCACAGTGCAAAATGCCTTCCTTGTCAAGCAATTCGATGGTATGTTGTGCACCTTTGGCACCGAGGTCAAAAAAGTGATTGTTAGCAAGACTGACAACATTAATATGTAATTCTTTCAATCTGCGTACGTCGTCATCTTTTGCATAAATAACATTTCCCCTTTCTGCTACTTTTACAGGGTCGTAACTTGGTTCGTTACCCAAAGCACATTCTAGGGTTCCGCACCTCACATCACCTTGCAATAGCTGATTACGTATATCTTCATTTGCGCAAGCATTAGGACTGCCTGTAAGCAGACCGCCCGGCATGATGTCGCCAACTCCAATAACTCTAATCATAATTTATTCGAAATACTTTTCAATGCTCTTTAGTCCACCCATTGAGGCCTGTAAAAGAGAAATCTCCCATAGGCTATTTCCTTCAATGAACATAGGGCCTTGGGGGGTAATGGCAATGTCCCAACCAATAGAATGAATCCTATACAGTTTAGAATGCAGTTCCTTTGCCATTTCCACGGCTTCGTTAAAGAAAGGAATCTGGAAACCCTCAAATACCAATCCATTGTCAGGATGTCGTGTAACAGTTGTGCCGAAAGGTGGTTTTATAAATCCTGTTTTTAATAGTTTTCCTGTATTCATATCCACCCCTACAAAAATGCCACCTTTTGCCCAATTGTCAACGTTACTACCTTCTCTTCCCATCCTAACCCCAGCCCTAAAAGCAATAATCTCTTCGTTTTCCGTAATAATTGTCTGAACGCGGATTGTATTCAATGAAGTGGAACACAATCTATCCATATGTGAATGCTGAACCACACGCTCCTGAACTATGTAATTCGTTTCTGTGAAGGTCTTTAATAGTTCGCCTGTTTGGTCAATCAATTTACCATTTACAAAAACCTGTGAATCTTCAACTCTGATGGCGAAAGCACCATTACCCAATTGTCCTCCAAAAGGTTTCGCAAAAGCATCCATATTCTGTGTAAGGGCAATTTTTACCCCCCCCCATATTTATTCTATTATATTGATTGTCAGCACTATAAAATAACGATTTGTTTCTTGTATAATATAGGATTTTTGGGGTAGGGAATCCTAAACTCTTCAAAAAAAGATAAAAATAAAACTTGTCCGAGATGAGGCATCTACCCGAAAACCTGCCTTGTTTCCGATTGATGTGATTATTATGATAATCCAGTTTTTTCAAGAAGGCATCTTCGTTAATAATATACTCAGAACAAATCTTCTTACGTCCCATATCCTTTCTATCAAACCCATAAGTGAAATAGAACTTTTCATAATTACCATATTTCCAAACGAAATAAAGCTGGTCCAAAAGGATTTCCATCTTTGATTTGTGAGGTTCACTAGGATAATAAGACTTCTGGTTGAGATTGCTTTTTGCTTTGACAAGCAGCCTTACACTATTCTTTAATGTTTGTAGCAGATGAGCCATATATAGTGATGATTAAAAAATAAGTTGTAACGATGTGGTTATTTTGACGGGGGGAAAAAACGCCAGAAATATTAATACATTTTATTGATTATTAACGTTTTAAATATAGAATAACTGGAGGAATCTTCGTATCTTTGTAAT
>JAFVCA010000030.1 GCA_017479705.1 Bacteroidales bacterium | reverse complement strand
CTGGCGAAGGCAAGAACAAAATGTGCGTTCTTAACGCCGTCCGGGCAAAACTCATGCTTACGGCCTTCGCCGTTGTCCGAAACAATACCCCTTACGACAAAAACTTCAAAAATAATTTGGCTGAATCATAAGAATAGGGGACAAATGAGGGCTAAATGAGGGCTAAGGGGTCCCGAAGGAGCGAAGGGAGAGCGAAGGCACTGCGGCCGAAGGCTGGAGCGGCCGGGAAACAGGAATCCTTGTCCACCCAAGCTTGCGCAAGGTGCGGACAAGGGTTCCACATTCCGGTTCCTCCCCTACCCTTTCACCAACGGGAGCGGACGGCCGTCAAGGCGGGCGCTGACGAGGTCGTCGCCACGGTAGACCAGTTTGAGGGAGAAGAAGGGCTGGGCGGGGTCCATAATGAGCCGGAGGAAGATGCGGTCGCCCTCCCACAGGGAGAGTTGAGGGATGGCATTCCTGTCGACCCAAGCCAGTTCGCCCTCGTCGCAGGAGGTGAGCTCGCCGCTCCAGCGCGTGGCGGTGAAGAGGTGCATGTACTCGCTGGGCCACTCGTCGCTGACAAAGGTGACAATGCCGCGGTAACGCCAGCCCTGCACCTGCAAACCGGTCTCTTCCCGCACTTCGCGCAGCATGCACTCGTCGGGGCTCTCGTCGGCCTCGCACTTGCCGCCAACGCCAATCCACTTGCCGTGGCTGGCATCATTCTGTTTCTTAACGCGGTGGAGCATCAGGTATTGTCCGTCGTGCTCTAAGTAGCAGAGGGTTGTCTGTTTCATGTTCAATGCTTTGCAAGTTGTTTGGTCTGCCAATTGTGGTACCACTCAAAGACAATGGGCACCACGAAGATGTTGAGCAGTGTGGAGGTTACCAAACCGCCGAGTACGACCACCGCCATGGGAGCCTGAATCTCGTTGCCGGGGTGGTCGGCAGCCAGAATCATGGGCACCAATGAGAGGGCGGTGGTCAAGGCCGTCATCAGGATGGGGTTGAAACGGTCCAGCGAACCCTGCATGATGAGCTCGCGGGCCGACGAGGCCGACGCCCCCTTCTGGGCAAAAAGCGTCTGAAAACGCGAAACCAGCAGGATGCCGTTGCGCGTAGCAATGCCGAAGAGGGTGATGAAGCCTATCAGCGCAGGGGTGCTCAGGGTGTTGGAACCCAGTTTGATGGCCAGCACACCGCCTATCAGGGCCAGCGGCAGGTTGAGCAGGACAATGAGCGAGAGCGTGAGGCTCTTGAATTCAGTGTAGAGCAACAGATAGATGATAGCAAGGGCTACGATGAAGACCAGGATGAGGGTGCGGGTGGCACTTTTGGCACTCTCAAACTGGCCGCCGTAATCAATGCGGTAGCCCTCCGGGAGCTTTATCTTGCTGTCGACGGTTCTCTGTATTTCCTCCACAACGCCTATGGCGTCGCGGCCGCTGACGTTGGCGGAGACCACCAGTTTGCGCTGCACGTTCTCGCGCGAGATGGTGTTAGGGCCGCCCACCGACACCACGTCGGCCACCACCCCGAGGGGTACCTTGCCCCCGTCGTGGGTGTCGATGAGGGCATCCTTGACATCCTCAATGGTAAGGGTGTCGTTGGCGAAACGCTGCTTGAGAACGAGGTCGAAGCTGCGCTGTCCCTCGTACACATCGCCTATCTTCTCACCGTTGAACGCCGTGGCCACGAAGCGGTTGAACTGCTCCATGGTGATGCCATACTGGGCAAGCATGGCGCGGTTGGCACGGACTTGAAGCTGCGGGGTTTCGGTCTGCTGCTCGACATTGACGTCCACCAGACCCTCGATGTCCGCCACTGCCGATTTGATTTGGTTTCCAAGCATGTATAGTTGGCTGAGGTCGGTACCGAAAATCTTGATAGCAATGGTGGCTTGGGTGCCGCTGACCATGTGGTCAATGCGGTGGCCTAAGGGCTGCCCCACGCTGGTGACGACGCCGGGGATGGAGGCCAAGCGGGCGCGGACGTCCGTCATGAATTCCTCCTTGCTCCTGTCGGCAAGTTGGAAGTTGACATCTATCTCGGCGCCATTGGTGGCTTGGGAGTGTTCGTCCAGCTCGCCACGGCCTGTGCGGCGAGAAGTCGTGGTGACCTCTGGGATGGCAAGGAGTTCCTTCTCCAGCATGACACCCAGCTTGTTGCTCTCCTCCAGCGAGATGCCTGGCTTGGCAACCGCAGCGATGGTGAGCGAACCCTCGTTGAAGGGCGGCAGGAAGTCGCGCCCCACGGTGAACATGAGGCCGATGGCCACAAGCAGCAGAGCCACGGTGGTGAAAATGACGGGACGGCGGTGGCCGAAAGCCCACTGGAGCATGCGACGGTAACCATTGGAAAGCCAAGTAGCCAACCAGCTGTCTTTCTCGCGGCGGTTGAGGTAGGACTCGTGGGAGAGGAGGAGTTTGCACAGAAGCGGCGTGACGGTCATGGCCACCAGCAGCGACATGAAGAGCGCAATGAGGTAGGCAATGCCCAACGGTTTGAGCATGCGGCCTTCGAGCCCATCGAGGAAGAAGAGGGGCACAAAGGTGATCATCACAATAAGTGTGGCATGGATGATGGAGCTGCGAATCTCGGACGAGCCATGGAAGACGACGTTGTAGGCGGAGTCGCGCTGCTCGACTGGGAGACGGTGATTCTGGCGGAGGCGCTTGTAGACATTCTCCACATCGATAATGGCGTCGTCCACTAAGGAGCCGATGGCAATACACATGCCACCCAGTGTCATGGTGTTGATTTCATAGCCCAACAGATAGAGACACAGCACCGTGCCCAAGAGCGAGAGGGGAATGGAGATGATGGAGATGAGCGTGGTACGGAAACTGCCGAGGAAGAGGAAAAGTACAATCACAACGAAGATGGCGCCTTCGAGCAGTGCCTTGCCGACATTGCCCACGGAGGACTGGATGAAGTCCGCCTGACGGAAGATGTGGGTGTTCATCTTGACATCGGCCGGAAGGGTTTTGGCAACGTTTTGGAGGTTGGCTTCGATGTTCTCGGTGACGCGGAGGGTATTGATATTGGGCTGCTTGGAGATAGAGAGGATGATGGCGGGCTTGGCGTTGCACGAGGCGTAGCCCATCTTGGGGGCATTGCCCACACGCACCTCGGCCACATCGCTGAGACGGACAGGGTGGCCCTGGTGCATGGTGACTAAGGAGGCTCCCAGTTCGTCGACATCGCATGTGCGGCCCATGCCACGGAGGGCATACTCGTTGCCAAAGTCGCGAATGACACCACCCGTGGAGTTGGTGCTGATGCTGCCGCCCACGGCCTCAATGTCGGCCATGGTGACACCGTAGGCTTGCATGCGGATGGGGTCGGCAAGAATCTGATACTGCTTGTAGTCGCCGCCAATGATGGTGACTTGGGAGACGCCGCCAGTGCCGAGGATGGCGGGTTTGACCACCCATTCGGCTATGGTGCGGAGCTCCTGCTGGGAGGTGGGGTTGGCAATCTGTGCGGAATCGTCGATTTGGAGGCCAACAAAGAGTATCTCACCCATCACACTGCTTTGGGGAGCCAAAACAGGAGTGATGCCTTCGGGCAGTTGCTCGGCAAGGGTGGTCATCTTCTCACTGACTATCTGTCGGGCACGGAAGACGTCCATGCCCCAGTCGAATTCGACAAAAACAAAGCTGGCACCAGCCAAGGATGTGGAGCGGACGCGGCGCACATTGGTGGCACCGTTGACGGCCGTCTCGATGGGGAAGGTAACGAGGCGTTCCACCTCTTCGGAAGCCATACCGTGGGCATCGGTCATGACCACCACCTGCGGAGCGGTGAGGTCGGGGAAGACATCTATGTCCGTACGGTTGGCCGACCACAATCCGGCAACCATCAGCAGGATGGCCGCCACAAGGATGAAGAGTTTATGGTCTAAGCTGAATTGTATGATTTTGTTTAGCATTGGTCATAAATGTTAGCAATGGTGATGTTATACTATAGTTCGACGGAATAAAGAAGGAGGTGCAGTTGTTCCAACTGGCGTGCGGTGTTCCAAATCTCAATCTCTACCTCGTTGTAGTAGTTGACCTGCTGGAGGTACTGCTCCAGGCTGATTTCGCCAGCTTCCAACGCCCTGTCGAGCAGGGAGATGCTGTTGTTCTGCCGGAAGGCGGCTTTGAGATTCTGGAGGTCGCGAATCAGTGCCTCGTGACGGCGATACATGCTGCGCAGCTCGGCAGAACGTTCGGCACGCTTGGCATCGAGAGCCGCCTGGGAGGCCGCTGTCTGCAACTTGGCGGCGCGGACGGCGCGCTGCTGGCTCCAGAGGGGCAGGGTCAGCCCCACGGTGGCTCCACGCCAGGTGCTACCCACCACGTTCTCGGCCGCATAGCCCAAAGAGACTTGCGGCAGCCATTGGGCACGGCTCAGCTGCTCCTGCTGCTGGCTGACGGCAAGTTGGTTGTCCAACTGGCGGAGCGCGGGATTGTGCATCTCGAACTGCTCATACCAGGCCTCGAAACTGGGCTCGAACCATACGGAGTCGTAAGTCATCTGAAGGAAGGAATAATGCTCCATGTTCATCAGGTAGCTGAGATCGTGGACGGCGTGGTCGACATCCAGATTGGCCAGCGTCGACTTGTTCTGCATGTCGGCAAGGTTCATCTGAGCACGGTTGTATTCGAGCACGGAGCAGTCGCCCGCATTGTATCGGCGCCGGTAGAGCTCGGCAAGTCGGACAGCAGAGTTATGACGGCGGTTATAGATGGCAGCTACATTGCGATAATAGACAAGGTCGGCACAAAGTTGCTGGGTCTCCAACAGGGTGGCATAACGGAGAGCCTGATAGCTGAGGCCGACGGCGTTCTCCTGCAGGTTGCGCAGACGCGCACGCCGCACAAGGACAGAGGGCATCTCGAACGACTGGGAGACGCTGATGTCCCAACGGATGCCATTCTCGGAGGGGTCGCCCCAATAGTAGGCTGCGTCGACTTCGGGATTGTCGAGCAACAGCCCTACATGGGCCGCAGTCTGCTGGGCTTCGGCCTGTTTGGCGGCAGCCAAAAGGGAGAGGTTGTTTGCCTCCAAATCCTTCAGCACCTGGGCGTAATGGGGCTGCGCCACGAGTGCCACAGGCAGCATTGAGAGCGACAGGAATATGACGGGTAAAAAGATGGACTTTTTCATAACGGACATGGTATTAGGAATTACGGACATGGTATTAGGGATTAATGGACATGACCGGCATGGGGGTCGAGGGCGGCACCGTTCTGTGCCAGACGGACCATCGAGGCTCCACGGGTGACGACCCGCTCGCCAGCCTTGACACCAGAGAGAATCTCGGTACAACGGCCATCGGTGGCGCCCAGCGTAACCAGACGTTTCTCGAACGATTCAGGAGTCAACTGCACAAAGACGAAATAGTTGCCCATTTCCTCCACGATGCCTTGATTGGGGATGGCCAAAGCCTGACGGTCGGACCGCGTGGTGATGTAGAGGGTGACGAAACTGCCGCTGAGGAGGTTGCCTTGATTGCGCACACGGAAAGTGACAGGCACCATGGGGCAGTCGAGGTCGGTAGACTTGGCGTATGACACCAAGCTGCCGTTCAGCTCGGAGAGGGTGTAGACATGGTCGTCGCCCGGAACAAGGAGGTTGACTCCGCTGATGCCACTGAGCTGGCTGTAGTAACGGGGTTGCACCTCGGCACGGACAAAGAGGTCGCGGTTTTGGGACACGGTGACGACGGAACTGCCCGCCTCGACAAAGCCACCGTTGTTGACATGGATACGCTGGACATAGCCGCTGATGGGGGCGCGGACCACGGCTCCCTTCTGCGAGAAGTTGCCCTTCAGGTTGTCGTAGGCGGCCTTGGCCGTCTCATACTTTGCTTTGGCGCGCTGCAATTCCGACTGGGAAACAATCTTGTCCTCGGCTAATTGCTGTTTGCGCTCATACTCGGCCTTGGCGACAGTATAGTTTGCCGTGGCCTCCTGCAAACGGACGCTCATGTTGTTGTCGGCCATGCCGCTGCTCTCGATGACAAAAAGCTGCTGGCCCGCCTTGACGGCTGTGCCTTCGACGAGATTGGGATTGCTGAACAACACCACACCCGAGGCTGTTGCCGTGGCCTCGCGCTCGTCGCCCTGCGAGGGCAACACCTGAGCAGAAGCCTTGATGACGGCACCAAAGGGTTGCAGCCGGAGTATATCGGTGGCGAAATCAATCTTCCAGCTCTGCTCCTTGGTGAAGGTGATGGCATTGGAGGATGCTTGGGCGTGATGATGGTGCTCATGTTCATGGGCGTGCTCATGTTCATGGGCGTGCTCATGCTCATGTTCATGCAGGGCTTCGTGGTTGGCAACCACATGGACATGGGGATGACACACCACAGAGGTACCATTAGGTTGGAGAATCTCCACTTTCAGCTGACCACAACCCGCCTTGGTGGGCGTGAAGGTGCATTTATAGATGCCGGGACGCTCCGGGCTGTCAATGGTCTGCGTGAGGGCCTCGCCGTCGACAATAAGACTGATTTTTACCTGTGTGGTGTCGAGAGGCTTGAAGTTGGACAGGCGCGTAAGATGGGCGGCCACCTTCGACTCTTGCCCCACAACAAAAGGTTCGGCCTCAGCAAAAAGCTCGAAATCGGTGCTGTAGGCAGTATATTGTTCTGCATCATGATGATGCTCGTGGTCATGGTCGTGTTCCTCTCCAGCATGGTGGCACGCAGACACCATACCGAGAACGAATGCCACGGATAATAAAATGGCTATTTTCTTCATATTGATAAATATAAAAATCAAATAAATGTGTGAACGAGTAAATGCGTGGATCGATTAACGAAACACATTTACGAATAAACTGATTCGGAAAGCCGTCAGGCCATGGCGGGAGGAGCTCTCAATCCATTGGCGTCCTCTGCCGGCGCCGAAACAAGCGGGGTAGACCCAGTGGGCCACCACACAGGACGGACTGGCAGGAAAGGTGCCCATTGTTCCAGCTGGGGAATGAAGAGAGCCAGAACAATGAATTGGTTGGATTCGGCTTTGATAAGGGCTGCCGTGGTGAGATGGTCGTCGCTGGTGGAAATCACCAGATGAGAGAGCATCTCCTGCAACAGGCAGATATTGAACGGATGGTGCGAGTGACGATCGCCATCGTGATGGTCGCAGTCGCAATGACAGGCAAGCTCGGTCTCGAACGTGAGGCCTTTGGCATCGCAGCAGTCGTGGTGATGATGGGGTACAACGGCATGCAGCATGATAATCGCACATGCCACAGAAACCATTATCTTTGCCATCAAATGTTTCATACCTTTGACTTTACATCACTCGGGGAGACGATTCCATCCGACTAATGATGCTGCAAAGATACACAAATTAATTGATTTGATAAAAAAGAATTCGCTCAAAACCATATTTTTCCACCCGCGAATCCTCATGGTAGCCCAGTTGCAAAAGGCTTTTGACACTGGCAGGATTATAGGGAGAGGCGGTGGCACACAAGAGGTTTATCCCTCTTGCCTTGGCCGCAGCGGCAAGCCGCTGTCCCAACTGCACCTGCAGGTGATGTCCACGCCAACCGGGGTGTACAATGCATATCTTGTAGTTGGCGGAAAGATACTGTGCTGCATTCATGTTTGTCAACAGACAGGAGAGATCCTCGGGTCCTCCCTTCTCTGGAACGTACAGCACAGCGAAACCTGCCAAGACCGGTGCGGCATGCGGTTCGCCCTTTATCGCCTGCAGCGGTTCTCCGCACCAAGCCCCTATACAGAGGTGCGGCGGTTGTAGACAGGCACGCCACATCTGTTCCGTATTGCGGCGCAGCAGGTCGGGACGCTCCAAGTGGGCTATTGCCTCTCGCTCAATGTCCCGCACCAGCTCTAAATGTTCTGGTCCTAATGGGGCAAACGCAAATGGCTCGCTCATTCGGTTCGCTGCTTGTTTATATATTCGACAATCCATTGGTCCGTATTCACCAGCCACACCGTGCAGTCTTCGCGGCCTTTCACATTGGCCGCAACAGCCTCTACTGCCTTTGCCGACACCTTGCGTAGCATGTTGTTCCACAGAATCAGTATGGTGTAACGGCTGCCCGACGCCAGGCCGGGGAGGCAACGGCGGTACTCCGTGAGCGTCATGCGCCCATGCCAATCCGGCACCACCGTGGGCGAAGGCGGGAAACGGTCGAAGGAGCCTTTGTTGTTCCAGTCGTAACGGAGGAAATTGGAGCTGGACTGCGTGTAACAATTGATATGATAGAATATCAACGAGTCGCCATCAAAGTAGAGTACCTGCACAGGTTGAGCCCTGTGCTGCATCATGGTGGTGTCGTGGTCGAGCCTTATCAGGTTGTCCTGCTGCTCCACCGTGGCAATAATTTGTCGGCATGGCACCTTCCGTTGGCTTTCGGCAAGAAAAGACTGAACACGCTCCTCGCGGTACTCCTTGATTTCGTCGATGCCGAAAGCCGCCTTGGCTATTACGGAGCATCCTGCCGTCAACGAGAACGTTGCCAACAGGATGCCCCAAAAGACGAAGCGGCGCATCAGGTGGTACTATTTCAGATAGTATTCCACCGTGGTCACCACGCGGACTTTCTTCACCTGCGGGGTGTTCTCGTCAAGGTCCTCCACCTCGAAATAGCCCTGCGAGGCGGTGCGCATCTTGCCGATACGGCTGTGGCTGTTCTTGGCGAACTCGTCGGCAGCGGCGCGGGCGTTCTCAAGGCTCTCCGCAATCATGGCGGGCTTGATTTCGTTCAGACCGAGGAACTGGTAGTCCGCCCAACTGTTGGCCAGGATATTCTGGTTCACGAGGTCGGTCTCAAGTGTCTGCTGCACCTTGCGCACCAAGTCCAAATTCTTAGAGAAGACCGTGATAGTCTGGTTGGCCTGGTAGCGGAACGTGATTTGCGACACATCGTTGGCGTAAGTGTAACGGTCGTCGTAGCTGGCGTTGCCCACCTTCAGTTCATCATCCTTGAAGCCAGCACTGTGCAGCTTCTCCATGATGATGTCGTTGTTCTGGCGAATCGTTGTGCGGAGGTCGGCCAACGAATTGCTTTTCTCGGAATAGCTGATGCGGTACACCACACGGTCCGCCGGCACCTCCTTCTCGCAGAGGCCGCGCACCAGCACGGTATCGTCATAACTCTTCAGCGTTTTCACGGTACAGACCATGAAAATGCCCAGCACCAAGGCCGCCAGCACTGTGCTGCCGCCCTGAATCATGTTTTTCTTGAAAGGAACATTCTTTCCCATAATCTATATGTTTTAGCGTTTATATTTGTCTCTCTATAACGCAGGGATGCCGGCAAAATTGCATAGCGGCAGATTAAAAAACCTCGTCAATCCAAAAATAATTTGTACCGCTTGCAACAAAATCCTCCTAAACATCATGACTTAAAAGAAGAAAATACACAATAAAACAAGAGCGTTTGCTATTGTCCCGACCAGTTTGAAACGTAGGAAACTTCACATTGGCACCCGTAAAGGGTAATTCCTACGACTACAGAGTAGCGACGAGATTGCCCGCCAATCGCATCGGCATCATCCCCGCACCCTCCAAAAACTCTTCAACAGGCCTTCTATAGACACCCTCCATCAGCCGAGCCCTCGGCATCGGCCTGTTTCACTTCTACACCGATTCGCTCATCGTCCACAACCAGTTCCGACACATGTCATCTATTGCCTTCCTCGAGTTGGAGAAAAACAGAATAAGTCAGAGAATAAACCTTTAAAAAAACAGAATAAGTGGACCAAAAATCCCATTCACCGTTAGAATAAGTTGTAAAAAACACGCACAAAAAAAAGGAATAAGTCATTATTTTCTTTGTCGGGTAAAAAAAAGTTCGTATCTTTGCATCTGATTTTATACTTTCGGAAAATGCTGGAACGCAAGTTTACACAATATTTAGAGCGTTTCCTCACGAAGGAAACGAATAAGATTTTGCTTGTCAACGGGGCTCGACAAATTGGCAAATCGTATATCATCCGATATGTCGGAAAACGGCTCTTCTCTCATTTTGTCGAAATAAACCTGAAAGAGGATTATGAAGGCGAGCAGGTGTTTGCAGATGTACACACCACCGACGACCTATACATGCGGCTGAGTAACTTCTACACAGAGCCTTTGGGTGACAAGTCGGACACCTTGATATTTCTGGACGAAATACAGAGTTACCCCCACCTGATGACATTGTTGAAGTTTCTTTGCCAAGAGGGGCGCTACCGCTATATTGCAAGTGGCTCACAGCTGGGTGTCGCCCTGTCGCAAACACCTTCAGTGCCACTCGGCAGCGTTACCATTCAACAGATGTACCCTCTTGACTTCGAAGAGTTCCTCTGGGCCACCGGCATTGGGAAAAAGTGGATCGAGAATATTCGGGAAAAATATCTGCGAGAAGAAGCCTTGGACGAAAGCACGCACAACATCCTGCTAAAACGGTTCCAATACTACCTGCTTGTCGGAGGATTGCCAGAAGCCATCAATAACTATTTAGAAGACAGAAATATGGTGCGCGTAAGGCAGACACACAGGGATATCTATAATCTCTACCGAATCGACGCCTCGCAGTACGACCGAGAGCACAAACTATCCATTCGCAAAATATACGACCTTATCCCCAGCAATCTGGAGAACAAGAAGAAACGTATCGTGTATAAAAACATCGAAGGCAAAAAAGGGAAAACCTTCTCCGACTATGCCAACGAGTTTGAATACCTTACCAATTCGGGCGTCACCTTGGAGGTGTCGGCCATCAGCAATCCCCACTTCCCTCTTGTCGAATCGGAGCAGAAACGTCTGGTAAAACTATATCTGAATGATGTTGGACTATTGACCAGCATCCTTTATGAACTGAACGTGAATGCCGTGTTGCAGAATCTCACAAGCATCAACCTTGGCACGGTGTATGAATCGGTAGTTGCCCAGGAACTGACCGCCCACAATTTCAAACTACACTATTATGACAACAAACAGAAAGGAGAAGTAGACTTCCTAATTGACGACTACAAGCGACTAAAAGTATTGCCATTAGAAATCAAATCAGGCAAAGACTACACAGAACACAGTGCGTTGAACCGATTCCTAAACACTACGGAATATGGTATTGACCGAGCCTGTGTTTTCTCTAACGAACGAAAGGTACATCGGAAGGGCGGCATCATTTATCTCCCCATCTACTACTGCATGTTCCTTCAAAACGAACAACAAAACGACGTTGTCATACTACCCGAATTGGAGGATGTTCCCCTTTAGTTTATGCCTTTTGCCAAACGAGGACATACAGCCGCATGATAGCCAAAACACTCTTGCCTGTCGCAAGCAAGGATGTCCGCATGATACAGAAGCAGGATTAAGAGGGCAGACCACCACAAGCTTTAGGACATTCCCTGACACTAACCGATACGCCAGACACAAAAAATCGAATTTTCGAATCCATTATTTCAAAATAAATTCGTAATTTTGCAACGACTTACAAAGAACACCTAACAAAACTAAAAACTCAAACATGAACTAACAGAGCTGATTGCAACAAACAAACTGACATATTAACATAGCGTTTGCTATTGTCCCGACCAGTCTGAAACGTAGGAAACTTCATATTGGTACTTTTGTGGAAGACAATGTGCAAATGCTCGCAAGTAAGCGAGCATTTTGTCTATCCACAAAAGGTAATTCCTACGACCGCAGACTGGAGACGAGATTGCTCGCCTTCTTTTTTTGTCTGTGGCCGTCGGGGTATATCAAGGGATTCGGTAGCCAAGCGCACAACAGCAACCACTATGCAGATACACATAGGCAACCTAATCCGCGACGAACTCCGCCGCTCAGGCCACACCAACCAATGGCTCGCCGACCGCATCGGCATCACCCCTCGCACCCTCCAAAAACTGTTCAACAAGCCTTCCGTTGACACCCAGCAGCTCCTCACCATCAGCCGGGCACTCGGCGCCGACCTCTTCTCCTACTATTCCATGTCTCTCAAAGAAAGTCCATATAATTCTCGCGAGTGATGGTCTGCACCTCCACTCCAGGATAAGCGTTGACAAAGGTCTTGCTTACTTTAGCCTTCTTTGCCGGATTCCATTTAAACTCGTATGCTTTCATCTTGCCATCACACTCTTCAATGTAGTCAACCTCCTGTTGTTGTGTGGTACGCCAGAAATACGACTTTGCGTAGGTGAGTTCATAATGATTCTTCTTCAACAGCTCGCCAACCATAAAATTCTCCCACAATGCCCCCACGTCGGCTCTCATGTCAATAGGCGACAGGTTGCCGATAAGGGTATTCCGAACACCATTGTCATAGAAATAAATCTTACGTCCAGACTTTATCTCAGTACGCAAGTTACGGCTGAAAGCTCCGAGACGAAAAACAACCTGGGACTGCTCCAGAAGGTTAATGTATTTCTCCACCGTGGAACGGTCCAGCTCAACCATCTGGCTCAATTCGTTCGTAGACACCTCGCTGCCCACCTGATATGCCAAAGCTTGAAGCAACCTAACCACCTTGTCGGGACGTTTGATGCGTTCCCAAACAAGCACGTCTTTATACAGGTAACTTTCGGTTAGGTTATTCAGCACCTCACGCTCGCTACCAGGATTGCACACCACATCAGGGTAGCAACCGTAAACCAGCCGAACTGGCAGCTTCTGCCACTCTTGCATAGCACCGAAGTGTGCAGCCAGTTCGCCATACGACAACGGGAAGAGCCGATACTCCCACTTGCGCCCAGTCAATGGCTCATTGACTTTGTTGGCAATATCCAATGAAGAACTACCCGTAATAACAAGCTGTACTTCGGGAAAGTTATCCGTCAAGAGCTTGCTTTTTAACCCAATATCCTCTATCCGCTGAGCCTCGTCAATGACAACCACATTGTTCTTTCCCAGCATACTGCGATAGCGTTCCACCGTGATATTTGCCATCAATGTACGGGTCTCCAGATTGTCACCATTCATCCATAGCACATTTTCATATCCTTGCAGACAATCATTCAGAAGGGTCGTTTTCCCCACTTGACGGGCTCCGATTAGCACAATCGCCTTCCCAGAATGAAGCTTTTTAGTGATTATATCACTCATAATCCGATGTATACGCATATAACTTACATTTATTTCACCCTGCAAATATACTAATTTCTGCGGTTATAATCAGCAAAATATTATAATTTTTTGCCTATTACAACCGCAGAATATTACTAAACAAGCCAAAAGAAGGCGGCATACAAACACCATTTCACCACAAAAGAAACACCTCAATTCACACTACACAATACAAATTCCCACCCCAAAGACACAATGTGTCGCAGATACATCATTCTATTAACCCCACATTTATGTCAAGAGACAGAAAGACAAATAGGCAATGTGTCTTGAAAAGGCACATCCATTAACAGGTAACGTACAACATATTATTCGCTATCACTAAAACAGAAAGGCACTTACAGACCACCTATGCCCCTGTCCGATGTGGACACGTGGCCACATTGGACACTCTAAGAATCAGATATTAGTCGTATTTTTGCAGCAAATTTTATAGTCTATAAAAAATGGAAAAGAAATTATTATTTTCAATTCTCACGGTTATTGTATTAACGCTAACCGGATGCAAATCAACACAAAAACAAATTGAAGTCAAGGCACCTATATCAACCCAAACAGAGGTTGCTGTATATGATGTACCTTGCTGGATGGCTGACGACGACCAGTGGTTTTATGCCACCATTCAACGTCAATTCAAACAAAGCAGTATGAATACAGCAGCAACTGCTACGTTGCGCTCTGCTCAGATGTTGATGAGACAAAAACTGTCAAGTGTATACCGTGCTGTTCTTCGAGACTACTTCGACCAAATGGACATCGAAGAGGGCTCGTATGCTAACCAGCATTTAGAGAGTGCTGGCGACCTTGTCATTAAGGCAACCATCAACGAAACTTATGAAGTGTGCAGAAAACAGACCCGGCCTGATGAAAACGGGAATGTCACCATGTTCATGACCATTAAGGTAAGCAAGAAAAAATTTGCCAATGATCTGGTACAAAAAATATCGGATGACGAGCAGCTGAAAGTACGCTTCAACGAGAAAACATTTCGTGATAGTGCCTTTAAGGTGTTTGAAGAATCAAATAAAAAAGATTTTAATGAATTTAAAGAACAATAATTATCAATCAAATCTATTATCATGAAAAATATCCATTACATTGTATTGAGCATCCTGTTTGCTATTGTTTTGTGCCCTTCTGCCAAAGCACAATTTGACGATGAATTGAAAGAAATAGCAAAACAAAAACTTGTTCAGCAAGCGAACAATGAAGCCCTTGAGGAAACAGTCAGCCAACCCTGCTGGCTTCCAGACAACGATGAATACTTTGCTGCCAGCGGTTTTTTCCGTGTAAAGACTGGGGGAAACGGCGAACGAGACTACACCATCGAGTTCAACAGGCAACTCAACTCTCTCCGGCAACAGGTAAAGATGAAAATCGGCGGCCATTATCGCAGCATTATGCGAGACTATTTCGATCAACTTGACGTAGATTCACGCAGCAGCGTGGCCTCTCACATTGAGAGTGCTGGCGAAGAAGCTATCGACAAACTACTGAACGACACCAAAGAAGTCTGTCGGCAAAAGAGTAAAGAAGTGGATGAGGCAGGTTATGTCACTTGGTATCTGAGCATGACGGTGAGTAAAAAAGAGATTGCAAAGTCTATTATTGACGGGATCGAAAACGACAAAGATATCCCGGAAAACGTAAAAAAAGAAGTGCGTCAAAACGAAGAAAAATTCCGTGAAACTGCCTTAAAATCTTTCAGTGAACTGGGACAATAACTCAAAAAGCAATCGTACCATGATGAAAAGAACCTACTTGTTAGCTGCACTGTGTCTGATTGGCTCATTGATGTCCCCTAAAACCTCAAGTGCCCAAGACTTTTCCAGCAACAATAAAGACAAGCCCACTTGGGCTTCATCAACGTTCAAACGTACTTTACCAAACACCTATTTAGAGGTGGTGGTGGTAACTGGCCACGACCAAAAAAACATCATCAAAGATGCCGAAAAAGAGATTATTCGTCGCAGAAAACTAATGGTAGGAGAAAATGACCCATGGATAAAATCAGGATATATCGCCTCCTATTGGGAAACAACATCCAAAGGGCTAACTGGATACTTCCTATACCAAACACGTAAGAACCCCACCTATGAAGCCGACCCAGTTGAAGCTACAACAGAATATGGATTCTCACCCAGGGTGTTCATTCCTGGTGCCCAACAAATTTGGAAAGGGCAATACGGCAGAGCAGCATTGTTTATCATTGGGGAAGTGGCCTGTATCGGCGGTATCGTTCTTTCGCAATCGCTTGTGGCAACTAATCAATCAAAGATGAACCATGCTTACACCAACTATAATAAAGTCCTCCAAAAGGTCAAAGGATGGAGAGTGGCCGGTTATGGTTTCATCGCAGGAACTGCGGCCATCTATGCCTGGAACATTATTGATGGCATAGTGTCGCCCGGAAGACCCACTATTAAATATAATGGAAATATTTTAACATTCGTACCCGCCGCTTCACCCGACTTCATGGGCATGTCATTCACCTTTTCTTTCTAAATTTAATCCATTATGAAAAAAACATTGATTATATTTACTTTATCCACCTTGTTTGCGGCATGTAGTCCAGTGGACGATTCACCCTTTGGCAACATCACAGGCATGGTCATCGATTTTGATACCCAGGAGGCATTATCCGGTGTAATGATAACGGTAAGCCCTGGAGGCTATAACACATTTACTGGTATCGGTGGTTTTTTTCAGTTTAACGACCTTGATGGAACCATTAAACAATACCAACTACAAGCTCAGAAGGAAGGATACCAGACAAACCGTAACCACTTCACTATCTCTCCTGGGGAGACCAAGAACATAAACATGGTATTAAAGAAAGACGTAGTACCCCAACAGCAATGAAAACAAGAATCACAGGAACAATAACATTTATTTTTCTTTTAGTCATTAGCCCGATTTGGCTCGGCTGTTCAGAAGACAACGACAAGCTGGGTTCAATATATGGATATGTGACCGACATTTCTACTGGAGATGGGGTGCCAAAGGCAAACGTGACACTCCTTCCTAATGGAGAAAGTACGCTTACAGGTTTTGACGGCCGATACGAATTTCTGGATTTGGAAGATGACAGTTATTCAATTAAGGTATCTAAGGCGGAGTATACAGATTTGGTGGATCCTTATACAATCAAGGTGAAAAACGGAAAAAACATGCGCCGAGATGTCCAGATTACCAAATTACCAACATCACTTCAGATAACAAATTCAAACGGCGAAGCCATCAACACCCTTGACTTTGGAGCAGACGTGTCTGTAACAAGCATGACATTCAAGATTTTCAACAACGGAACAGTTCCCGTCAGTTGTCATATAGAACACTCATGCAACTGGATTGCATCAATATCTTCTCTGCCGTCCACTATAACATCTGGGCAAACTGTGCCAGTCAATATATGTATTAACAGAACCCGCTTAGCAGCCGGTCTGAACTCAACAATCCTTGCAATAAAGACCAGAAACGGAAGTGCTGAACTGACAGTGAAAGCGACTAGCTCGTCAGGCAACCCACCTGATGTACAGATATATCAACCCACAGCAATCACCGCCTCAACTGCACAGTGCGAAGGCCGTATACTGAATACCAACGGCGGAACCATTACAAATTGCGGTTTCTGCTACAGTACATACCCAAATCCAACGCTGAATGACAATGTAGTAAATTTAGGGCCAAGCTCAGGCAACTTTCATTATACACTGACAGGACTGGAACACAATACCACTTACCATATTCGCGCCTTTGCAACAAGCAATTTGGGGACTGGATATAGTTCGGATATCGCTTTTTCAACAATGTCATGCATACCCGTTTGTGGTGCTACTATTGTGGAAAATCTTGACCCTACATCTTCAATGGGATACAGTGAAGTCAGCAACGGCAATGGATGTCCGATTATAGACAAAGGTCTCTGCTGGAGTCGTAACCACACACCTACAATCAATGACTCAAGGGTATCCTCTGGGGCAGGAGAAGGTACCATATCAGGAATGCTTTATCCTTTACAACCTAGCACGGCATACCGTGTAAGATCCTACGCCACCAATGAATTTGGCACCATATACGGTCCTGAACGGACTTTTACCACGCTTTCCGGAATACCAATAGTCACCACCTCTTCAGCATCCATTGTCAACAATTACTATGGCCAATATATTCAGACTGGTGGCAACGTGACCGATGATGCAGGGACAGCTGTTTATGAAAAAGGTGTATGCTATGGCACAAGTCCCAATCCCAATATATCATCGTCGTTTGCTCAAACATCCGATGGATATGGAACAGGAGCATACACTTCACTCATCCCACTTCCTGAAACCAGTGGATATATCTATATTAGAGCTTACGCAACCACTCGTTATGGAACTGGCTATGGCAATCAGGTACAGATTTACATACCATAACTAGCAAATGGAGAAAAGAAGTTTGTTCATATTATTGGCCACGGCCTGTCTTTTGCTTGGTGCGTGCAACGAAGATGATTCAGGACGCACATTCAGAACCGAACCAGGGTCTATCTATGGCAGAGTCACCGACGCTACCACTGGTGCCGAGGTAGCAAATGCCAACGTGACATTATTCCCTGGAAGCGAAACTATGCTGACAGGCTACGATGGTGTATATGAATTTTGGGTCTTCACAAAATTACTTAGGTGACATATAAAGAATGGGTTCATCAACGTTTTAGTAATGAACAAAAAAAACGGATAAAAGATGAACCCAAGTGATTTGTACCATCAGCACGGAGTCCGGGAGCAGATATGCACCCGT
>JAFVCA010000005.1 GCA_017479705.1 Bacteroidales bacterium | reverse complement strand
TCGACTTGCATGTGTTAGGCCTGCCGCTAGCGTTCATCCTGAGCCAGGATCAAACTCTTCATTGTAAGAATTGCTTGCTTCTACCTTTTGACTCGTCTTCGTGTCTCCGCACCCGGCCTCGACCGGATGCCTCCGACACACGCTATCTCATCTTTCCCATCCGTTTCAATGTACTTTCGCTTTCCCTTTCCAGGAACGCCCTTGCGGTGCGTTTCCCTGTCGAAAGCGGGTGCAAAGATACGACCTTTTTCCAAACCGCCAAATTTTTTTTTCGCTTTTTTTTCGTGATTTTTCACACCCCGCTGTGCCACAGCCGATTGTATTCGAAACTTTTTTTCATCCACGCCCCGAAGGCCGCGGAAAATCCCCTGCAAAACGCCCCGGATTCCCCCGTTTTTCCCGAAAATCGGCCTCCCTCCGCACGGATTTTTCCAGAAATCCCTGCAACTTGCTGGTTTCCTTTTGTTTAATACATGCAAAGATTGGCCTGTTGTTTTTCATCGCATTGGTTTACAGCCTGTTGTCGATGCACGGAGGGCGGGGGCTCACACGCCCCTCCCCCGCCCCTCCCACGCCCCTTCGCGTTCGGCTCCCCGCCGCCTGCACGGCGCTTCCCCCTCCCACGCTGCGGGAACCGTGCGGCAAATGTTCGGGAAACGGACGGCGGCGGGCGGACCAGGAACGGACGCGGGCCGCGACAGGGGCTATGCAATGAAAGCAGAGCGGGGCCTGAGGCCCCGCTCTGCTTTCATTGCATCTTGGATTTGTTCTTAGTTGATGTTTTTTGCCAATCTGACTGAATAGCCATATGACATATTATGCTGGCCTATCAAATTACTTTCCCGATTTGGGAAATCTACGGTATATGCTTTATGGTTTCCTGGCCCCAACGAAGTCCAATAATGACCCTTTTGGTCATTTGTAACATTTACATCAAATCTATACCCGCCTTGTGGCAGGAAAACACACCCCTCTGGTATCTGATTTATCACATCTCCAACAGATAATTGATTCGTATAATTATCAGGGAAAATCAGCATTCCACTAATGGTGTGCTCATTTGCAGACACTGATACATATTTAAAGCTATAGCCTTCTCCAGAATTGTTTCCAAAGGTTCGTAGTCTAAGTAAATAATTCCATTCGGTACTACTCAATGTTCGCCATATCTGAGGCTGGTTGCCTCCATTAGATATGGCATTATATCCCCAATCATAAAAGTAAACAGTCCCCGCCATGGTAGCAATATTTGGGTAGGCAGTTGCATCAGTACTATGATAATATGGGGGATAACGGGTATTCGCACCACTTGTTGCCCAACAGAACAAATCAATCCATCCTGAATAAGAAGAGCTAATCAATTCATTGTCACTGCCGTCTACCGTCCCTTCGAAATTGCCTCCTCCTACAAAATCCCACTGATGCTCTGCGAAACGCCAAGTTCGGGTTGAGGCTTGGTACTGAAGGTTGCCTTGTGAGAAGTAGACTTGCCGACCGTCTGCAACGGTGAAGACTCCGTGGACTGCGCCTTCAGGGTATTCTATCTCTGAGTTGCCGAGGCTGAAATTGACCGGGGCGAGGCTGTTGTTGGGTATGCAGCCAGCGTAGGGGTTGGACTCGCTCTGCTCATTGGATTCGGAGACGTCCACGTTGTTAGCGGCATGGGCATGGATGATAATCCTGTAGCGGTTGGGGGTAAGAGGTTCGCAGGAGGGGACGTACACGTATACTTCGGCCGCATTGGTGACGGCCAAACCCATTGAGAGGGAGCGCGAGGCGCTTGGGTCGTCAGGGAAGTCCGGGTTGGGACGGGCGAGGACTACGGAGTCGTGGCCTTGGAGAGTGGAGGTAAGAACGACACGGCGGGAGTCCGTGCGGTAGTCGGCAACGTAGCCGTCCCCCCAAAGGGGTATGCCTGTGGCACGGACGCTGACGGAGTCGACGGTGATGTTGACATGGCCGGTGTTGTTGACGATATTGATGGCCAAAAGGGCACCCATGTTGGTGAAGGTGATGGAGCCGGAGCTGGCATCGCTTTCTAAATAGGCTCCCATGGGGGCGTTGACAGCTTGTTTGCCGTCAGAGGCGGTGTAGTAGGGCTGCAGTGCAGGGAGGGAGACATTGATACGGCTGTCGGACTGGGAGGCCACGGGGGTGATGGATGCCGGGAAGACGGCCCAGTAGGAGGCAGCGCGAGCCACTTCGAGTCGGGACCCGGAATTAGTGGAACCTGCCAGGGTGTAGGGGGCACCGTTGACAATCACGGTGTCGCCATTGCGCCAAAAGGGGGTGAGGTTTTCTTCACCGCCCATAAAGACTTTGTCCTGCGAGCCGAAATGGCCTATGCGGGCACGGAGGGTTACAACGCCGTCTTTCTGACAGGCGGAGAAGAGTGCCGCTGAGATGAGAGCACCCAACAGGAGGATGCGGGTAAGGGATTTATTCATAGTTCTTGTCTTTTTATTCATTTATATTGTGTTGTGGGTTTACCAGCCCCATTCGAAGGTATTATAGTCGGAGGTGCCGGGAGCGGACGAGGTGTTGCCGCCGCCGAAGAAGTCGTCGCCGCTGCTGTAGGAGCGGTTGTAGCGCTGCCCCGTGCTGAAATCCTCCTCGAAGGGGATGATATCAAGGGAGAGAGGGTTGCTTGCCATGTTACCCAACTCGACCTTGAATGCCACCGCGACTATCTTGGGTGGGAGGTAAAGGGGTTTTGTCTTTTGTATATCCATAACTATATTGAATTATGCATTCTTTGTTGTGTTGCTGGGGCTGTGGCAGCATGGATTGGTGCCAACAATCCCGCTGCAAAAATACGATTTTTTTATAAAACAAGGTTTTTTTTGAAACAATTTTAAGAAACAGGGAAACCGTCTCCCACACTAACAAAATGAAACACAGGAAGAAACAGCTATAAGAGTTTTGAAAGAAAAATGGAACAGATGGTTGATAAAAGGGTGGTTTGGACAGTCGGCGGAGGGGCGAGAGGGTGCTAAATGGATGTAAAACAGCCCCGGTACGGTTGTGTACCGGGGCTGGAGATGTTCGGTCATCCGGCAGAGGCCGGAGGGTGGGTCAAAGCTGGTCGTACTGGCCGACGAGGTCGCGCGCCATGCCGAAGAAGAAGGCTGCCACCTGGTTGAAGTCCATGTTGAGGTCTTTGCTGAGGCCTACACGGTCCTTGTAGATGGCGACGTTGTACCACTGGAGGCACTGGAAGGCCCGGTGGAAGTAGAGCCGACGGAGTTCGGCAGGGGTGGGTTTGTGGCCGACGTATGCTTCGAGCAGGGAGAGGGCTTTGTCGAAGCCGGCGTTGCCGTAGCAGGCAATGTCGTAGAAGGGGTCGTTCATGCCGGCAAATTCCCAGTCGAGGACGTAGAGTTTGTCGCCGCTGATGACGAGGTTGGTGGGCTGGTAGTCGCAGTGGCAGGGGACGAGGGGGATGTCGGCAAAGGTCTGGCGCATCTGGTCGAGGCGCGTGCGGAGGTCGACATACTCCTTGGGATGGGTGAAGCCCATTTCACGGCAGTAGCGCTCGTAGTCGGCCAGGCGGCCAAAGGCGTTGTAGTCCTTAAAGCGGAGGTCGCTGCCATGGATTTTCTTGAGGGCGCGGACGGAGAGGTCGTTGTAGCTGACCACGTCGGTCTCGGACATGATTGTGCCTTCGACATATTCGGCCAACTTCTCGCCGGAGATAATCTCGACGTAAGAGGTGGCGTTGTTGAGCCCTAAGCGGTTTACCTCCTGTATGTTGTCCCACTCTTCGACACGGTCGACAAATTTCTCGGCATACTTGCCGGGGACGCGGTAGGTGTAGCGTTTGCCGCGGGTCTCGACAACGTAGGTGTAGTTGCTCATGCCCCCTTCGAGGCGCTTGATGATGGTGGCGTCCTGCGTGTGCATCAAAGCATTGACGCGGGCGACGATGTATTCTTCAACGTTCATTGGAGAGTGTATTTATTATTTCATACGGCTGAGGGCGGCACCGGCGGGGTCGTAACCGGCATCGGCGGCCATCTTGTACCACTTCTTGGCTTGTTTCTTGTTGACGGGGACACCCTCGTCGCCATTTTCGAGGATGGAGCCGCAGTAGTACATGGCCAGTATGTTGCCGCCTTCGGCAGCCTTGGTGTACCATTCGAGGGCCTTGGCCACGCTCTCCTCGACATAGATGCCGTGGATGTAGCAGTTGGCCACCATCATGCAGCCGCGGGTCGAGCCGTGCTCGGCAGCATAGAGGTAATGCTCGTAAGCCTTCTGCGAGTTGAGCACCACGCCTTGGCCCTGCTCGTAGCAGTAGCCCATGTTGCAATAGCCGTCGAGACTGCCCTGTGTGATGGCTTTCTCGAAATAGAGGACTGCATTCTTGAAGTCGCCCTGGGCCTCGTAGACATCACCGAGGGTGTTGATGGCGTCGATGCTCTCGTTGTCGGCGGCCTTTTCGAGCCATGAGATGGCGATGGCAGTGTCCGGCACGCAGCCGTAGCCGTTGAGGTAGCAGAGGCCGAGGTCATACATGGCCAGCACGTTGCCGAGGTTGGCAGCGGTGTCGAGATAGGCCTTGCCGAGCACCTCGTCCTCCGGGCAGCCGTTGCCCTGCAAGGAGGCGATGCCCAGCTGGCAGTAGGCGCGCTCGTCGCCATAGCGGCGAGCCGCATACTCAAAGACTTTGTATGCCGTGGCGGGGTCGGCCTCATCGGTGCCGACACCGCGCTGCAACATTACAGCATAGGTGACGAGGCCGTCGACATTGCCCCGTTGGGCAGCGACGGAGAAGTACTGGAACGCCTGTTCCAACTCCTCCTGATTGAGCAGCAGACGACCCAGGAAGTAGCTGGCCTCGCCGCTGCCGTTCTCATGACCGCTGACGTAGTAGGCTAAGGCGGAGTCGCCGTCGGCGGGGACACCGGCACGACCAAAGTTATAGATGTCGGCCACCTTGTAGGCAGCGTTGCCCACGCCCTGCGCGGCAGCAGCCTTGAGGTAGGGAATAGCGGCGATGGTGTCAATCTCCACGCCACAACCTTCAAGGTAGGAGCGGCCCACATAGTAGGTGCCCATCTCCTCGCCGGCCTCGTGGGCCTGGGTGTAAAGCTCGAAGGCCTTGGCCTTGTCGAGGGGCAGGAAACGGCCTATGCGGTAGAAATCGCCCAGATAGCACATGGCCTCGCCATGGCCTTGGGCGGCAGCTTTCTGATAGTATTCAATAGACTTGACCGAGTCAACCTCGATTCCCCCGTCGCCCAGTTCGTAGTAGAGACCCATCTTGAACTGGCCAGCGGCCACATCATTTTCAGCCAGCTGCTGGAAATAATAGACAGCCTTTTCGTGGTCAACGGAATCGACGTAGCGGCCCGTCTCGTAGAAATAGCCCATGGCGTAGAGGGCATCGATGTAGCCCTGGTCGGCGGACATCTGTACCAGTTCAAGACCCCTTTCAATGTCCTTCTCCTTCTGCTTGCCCACCTCGCCGTTGAGGTAGAGGAGACCCCAGCGGTAGAGGGCCTTGGGCGTGGCGGCACGCTCGTAATACTTGGCGGCCTTCTTGGCATCAATCTTGGTGTCGTCGAAACCGAACTCGTAGACGGTGCCCAGCACCTCGGCGGCGTTCTTGCTGCCCATCTTGTCGGCCTTGACCATATACTCGTTGCACTTCTTCCCTTCGCCGGCATTGTCGTAAAGCAAACCCATCAGGAAATAGCCGTCGGCCTGTCCGCGGTCAATCATCTGCTGGTAGCACTCCATGGCGCGGTCGTTGTTGCCATTGCTGGCGTAGAGGCGACCCAGATTGGCCATGGCCGTGGTGTCGCCGTACTCGTCTGCCCGACGGTAATACTTCACCGCCTGGGGCATGTCCTTGTGCTCTTCGCTTTCATAAATGGAGGCAAGCATCATGGCGCAGGTGGCGTCGTGGTACTTGTCGGCACCCAGTTTCAGCCAGTAGATGGCGCTGTCCGCGTTGGCCTCGCAACCCAGACCGTTGTATGCCATGATGGCCATGGGGTAGCAACCCTCCTCCTGGAAGTCGTCCGGGCGGGTGCTTGTGGCCACCTTGCGGAAATAGTGCATAGCCTCGGGATACTGCTGTTCCTCATAATAGAAACGAGCCATGCTCAAGCGGCATGCCGCGCTGCCGAAGGCATCGCCGTCCTGCCAAATACGCATGGCCTTGGCACTGTCGCGGAGACCGAGGTTGGCAGGATACATATAGTAAAGGCCCGCCAACGACTGCGTGTAGCGGAGCGAGTGGTGCTCGTTGATCAGCGAGTCGAGCAGGTGCTGTGCCTTGGCCTCGTCCTCGTCCACACCGATGCCGTTGAAATAGCACTCGGCAGCAAAGGTCACGCCGTCGGGGTCTGCCCACTTCAGGCTTTCATTCAGGTATTTCCAAGTCTTCTTCTTATCCCCGGCAATAAAATAATAGCGTGCAAGAGAACTGATGGCGTCAATGTCACCTGCCTTCATGGCCTTTTCCATGCAGGAGATGCCCCTCTTCATATCCTTCTCGATAGAGCCGAAGCCGTACATGTAGTACGTAGCCATTGTGAAGTAGCCCCAGGCGGAGCCTTTCTTGTAGGCTTCCTGTGCCAGTTCTATGGCCTTGGCGGTGTCCGCCTTGCAGCCAGTGCCATACTCGTAGGCTGCGGCCAAAGCGGCCATGGCATTGCCCAGCCCCTTGTCCGCCCACTCCTTGCGGATGGCAAAATAGCGCGCCGTGTCCTTGGGCAGGAGCGTGCCCTTCAGGTAGTAGGACGAGAGGCGGATCCATGCCTCGCCATCGCCCAGGTCGGCGGCCTTCTGGAGCCATTGCAGAGCCAGCGTGGAGTCGTGCTGCACACCCGCTCCATTCTGGTAACACTCAGCCAGACGCACCATTGCGGCCACATCGCCCTGATGGGCCTTGTCGATAAGTTTCTTGTCGGCTTGCGCTCCGGCCAACACCGGCAGCAACACCGTCAAAATAAGGAGAAAACCGTATTTTTTCATTGTTAAAACATATTATTTCGCAGTGCAAAGATACTAAAAAAAAACCGAATGCGTTATTTCCTGAACAAATAATCCGTTTTTTTTCACATGAGCAACATCGAAATAGTCATAGAGAACACCCACGAGCGGCGCTCAGTGCGCCAAGGCATCAGCCTTGCCGAGCTGGCTGAGGAATACTACACCGAGCTGGGCCGCATGCCCTTGCAGAACCCCATCCTTGGAGCCCTTGTCAACAACGAGGTGGAACACATGCAGTTCCGGCTCTACAACCCAAAGACCGTCTGCTTCTTCGACATCAACCACCCCCAGGGATGGCGCATGTACCAGACCTCCCTCACCTTCATGCTCTACAAAGCCGTGCGCGACACCTACCCCATGGCCACCCTCGCCGTCAAGCACTCCATGCAAGGCGGCTTCTACTGCACCATCGAGAACGCCGACGAAGACCGCTTCGTCACCGCCAAGAACGTCCGCGAGCGCATGATCGAGCTCCAGCGGCTCGACCTCCCCTTCGAGCATCGCTCCATGCTCCTCACCGACGCCATCGAGCAAATCAAGGACACCAACAACCCCAAGACCCTCGAGCTGCTCCAATCCCTCTCCCAGCTCTACATCACCATGCACGTCCTCGACGGCACCATGCACAAACTGGCCTCCAAGCTGGTGCCCTCCACAGGGTGCCTCCGTTCGTGGGACTTCCACATGTATGCCGACGAGGGGTTCCTCCTCCAAATGCCGGACCCGCACCACCTTGACCGTCCTCCCCTGCTGCCGGACACGCCCAAACTCTTCAACATCTTCAAGCTCCACCACCTCTGGGTGGATCGCCTCCACCTCTCCACCATCACCGACCTCAACCGCATCGTCCGCGACAAAGGGCAGACCCACCTCATCCACATCTCCGAAGCCCTGCACGAGAAGTGCTACTCCGAGATTGCCAACATGATCTACCGCAAGCGCGACACCGTACGCCTCGTGCTGGTGGCCGGCCCCTCCTCCTCCGGCAAGACCACCTCCTGCCGACGCCTCAGCGTCCAGCTCACCGTCATGGGATTCGACGTCCACCAGCTCTCGCTGGACGACTACTTCATGAGCCGCGACCGCACGCCGCGACTCCCCAACGGCGAGTACGACTTCGAATCCATCGACGCCCTCGACATCCCCCTGCTCAACGAGCACCTGCAACGTCTCTTCCGTGGCGAGCGGGTCGAAATACCCACCTTCGACTTCATCAAGGGCGAGCCCTTCTACGACGGCAAAAGCATCCAGCTTGGCCCCAACAGCATCCTCGTGGTCGAAGGCATCCATGCCCTCAACCCCAAGCTCACCGCCTACATAGCCGACGGCCTCAAATTCAAGGTCTACGTCTCCACCCTCACCCAGATTGCCATTGACGACCTCAACAGCATCCGCAGCAGCGAGAACCGCATGCTGCGCCGCATTGTGCGCGACAACAACTTCCGCGGATGGGACGCCTACAACACCCTGCACCGCTGGCATGAGGTGAGGAGAGGAGAGGAGAGCAACATCTTCCCCTTCCAGGAGCAGGCCGACGTCATGTTCAACTCCGCTCTGCTCTACGAACTCGGCGTGCTGAAACTCTATGCCGCACCGCAGCTCAAAAAGATACCGCAGAACTGCCCCGAATATGCCGAGGCTCAACGGCTGCTCAATTTCATTGACATCATCGAACCCATCGAACCCACCTTCATTCCGCCCACCAGCATCATGCGCGAATTCCTCGGAGGCAGCAGCTTTGTCTACTAAAAAACATTGAAAGGTGGAAATTTGGTTTCACATCTTTTCACCTTTCATTTTTGAGCCCAAGTAATACACATTTCCGCCTATACGCATAACGCCGTTCAACGCTCGTTCAATATTGAATCAATATAGAAGGAGCGTTGAACGGCGTTTTCACGAGCGTGGAAAAGGCTATTCTACAACCACTTCGTCGCAGAACATCCAGCTGTCGCTGCCTTTGGCCAGATGCCACTCCGGCAGGGGGCCGGGATTCTTGGCCACAATGCGGATGTGGCGTGCGGAAAGCTTGGCGGGCTGCAGCGCAAGGGTGCGGACAAAGGTGCCGCGGTCGCGGAAGTTGGGAGTGAACTGCTGTGTGTGTGCCAGCTTCCAGTTGGAACCGTCGGAGGAGGTGTACACCTCAATGGTGCGCGGGGTGAGAATCCAGTCGTTGGCATTGTGGAGGAAACGCATCGTGATGGTCTTCACCGCAGTGACGCTGCCCAAGTCCATCTCCACATCTATATCCTTGCCCCAGTAGCCCTGCCAGTGGCCGTCGTCATAGGTGTCGTCGCTGCCCAGCACCCCGTCGGTCAGGGCGTTGTAGCCGCCGCCGCTGTACTTGGGCTTATAGTCGTTGTAGAGATTGTTGAGCCTCTTCAGCTTGCCGATGGCCTTGTGGAAAAGGAGATACTGCTCGCTGTAGACCGGCTCGTCCCACTTGCTGAAAGTCACGGCACGGACCAGGCAGCTGCGCCCGATGGTGAACGGACGCTTGTAGAGGTTGGAACCCTGCGAGGGTTTGCGCCCGTCCACAGTGAAGTATATGGGGCGGTCCTTGAAAAGGGAGCGCAGGGAGACGTACATCTTCCCGTCGCGATAGTCGTTGGTGATGAAAACCCGCTGGCGGAGCTCCTGCACCTCGCGGCCCAGACGGTCAAAGCGCTCGCAGACGATGTCGCGGCTGTAGTCCGTGTTCTCCTCGTCCCACAGGCGCAAGTACTCCAATTTCAGACTGTGCAAGTGGCGGAAATAGCGGCGGCTCGCAGCCTGAATGTCATATTTCGCTGCCGCGAGAGAGTCCGTCTGACTAAGAAGATTGTACAGCTGTACCCGCAGACGGCTCTTCTCCGCCACGCAGAGCAGCCTGTGGCAAGTGTAGGCATAGTGCGGCACCCGGCTGCTGTCCACCACCGCGAGGGCACGGCGGACAATGGCCTCGACACTGTCGCAGCGTTGCAGCATGGCGGCGTCCACATCCACCGGGTTGAACTGCATGAGGGGCTGCATGAGGGCAGCAGTGGTGCACCATTCGCCCACCCAGGGATTGCCGTTGAGGGCACCGACAGTGTTGAGCATGCGGGTTACTGAAGGCGTACCCGTAGCATCGGGGTCAAGACGGCGGTAGTCGATGGCAAAAAGACGGTCGTAATTCTCATTGAAAATCCGCTCGCGCTCGGCCAGCTCGCGGCGGGCCTCCTTGGGCGATGTGGCAGTGAGGGGACGCCAAGCCATCTCGGCAGCCCAAGCCATGGCGTGCCAGCCGTCGGCAAAAAGGCCCTCGCCGCTGTCGTCCCACGAGGTGTTCATCAGTCCGCGGGCACCAGCCTGATAGCCATCGCGAGCCAAGAAAGCTATGTTCTCAATATAGTTGCGCACCGAGGGGGACCCAGAGGCATGGCTTACGCTGGGTGCCACCCAGAAGGGGTTGCCCTGCTCCGCACGGAGCTTGGCGAAGGGGGCAATGAGGTCGGAGTAGCTGTCGCGGGCAACGTAGCTCCACACGATATACTGCATATCCTTGGGGAGCAGACGAAGCATGGCGGGATTCTTGGCCACAATGTCGCCCCACATAAGCACCTCCATACGCCCACCGTCATGCGCCTCGCGATAGGCCTGCTGCACGATGTCGTAGACACGGTTGATGTGCTGCACGTAGACCTCGTCGGCACCCCGCTGTTCCACATATTGGCGGGCGCGCCCGCTGCCGAGCCCCTCGGTCTCGTCGCAGTTGATGTTGAAGAAACGGCTGGAATGGTAAGCCTGGACGGCATTCTCAATCTGGTCGCGGAGGAATGTGTAGGTCTCCTCCTTAGCGGGGTTGACGTTCGCGTGGCCGTCCATGATGGACTGGTAATAGGGAATGCGCAACGTCTTCTCGAAATGGGCAAAACACTGCAAGTTGGCCATCATAAAAGGGTCGTCGGAATACTCGAAGGGGTTGATGCCGCTATAGCCGGAGATGTCGGGGTACTGCTCATTGTAGAGCGTGTGCTCCGTGTAGTAGCTGCCGAAGTTCAACTTGTAGCGTTCGGAAAAAGAGCGCGTCATGCGGCGGAAGGAGCGGTTCGGGATGGGACCCCGGCTGATGTCGTCTAACCAGCCGCGGAACTCGTAGGCCGGCCAGTCCGTCACCGTCATGCACGGGATGCCGTCGGGATAGAGCCTTTTCAGCTGGTCCAGAGTCTTGAGGGCATAGCCCCAGCCCTCGTTGCTTACGGCGGTGACGACGACCTCCGTCTGTGTGATTTCGAGCCGATAGGCCTGACGCTGGTTTTCTGCACCAGCGATGTACTCCACAAAATTGCGGATGGGAGCGACACGGAGATTGTCCAAAGTGCCGCTGCCCATCTCCACGCGCTGGGGCGAGGGGATGACGCCTATATTGACATAATTCTTCTGTGCCAAAGCCGGGAGAGCGATAGCCACAAGGGCAAGGAGTATGATTCTCTTCATATTGAAATACGGATTATTAATATGTTTCAAGACACCAAGTCGCAAAACTGAAATGCAAAAGTACAAAAAAATATTGTAACCACGCATTTTTTAGAGCAAAAAAACGTCTCGTTTAAGTTTAATGGCACCATGCATGCCTTATCCACAATAAAAGTACAACAGCACCGTTATGCTGAAAAAGCAATGCAACAAAGAATGAATCGTATACTATTTGTCTGCCATGGGAATATATGTCGCAGTGTTACTGCTGAGTTTGTATTCAAGGACTTGGCCGCTCGCGCCGGAGTGGCGCACCTGTTTGAAGTGGACTCGGCAGCCACAAGCCGCGAGGAGATTGGCAACCCTATCTATCCCATGGCATTACGCACATTAGAAATCCACGGCATACATGGGGCACAACACGCAGCACGCCAAGTGACCTGCGGGGACTACCACTACTACGACCACCTGATACTGATGGACCGCGAGAATCTGCGCAGCATACGTCACATCATACCTGACGACCCTCAAGGGAAGATAAGTCTATTGCTGGACCATACTGACGCCACGGACCGCTCACACCATGAACGCGATGTGGCCGACCCATGGTATACGCGCGACTTTGCAGCCGCATGGGAGGACATCACTGTGGGTTGCGCGGCACTATTGAGGAAACTGTGCGGAGGGAGAGCATGATTTACCGCCTTGACCCTCATTACCCCGGATTTCCCAACCCCGAAGAGTCCGAGCCTGACGGACTGATAGCCATCGGTGGAGACCTGAGCCCAGAGAGACTCATCAACGCCTATTGCTGCGGCATATTCCCTTGGTACAACGAGGGGGAACCATTACTGTGGTGGTCATTGGATCCGCGGATGGTGCTCTACCCCGACGAACTGAGGGTGAGCAAGAGTCTGAGACGGGTGGTGAAGTCGGGGAAATACGAGGTGCGGATAGACTCTGCCTTTGAGCAGACCATGCGCAACTGCGGCAATGTGGACCGCACGGCACAGGGGCAGACAGGCACCTGGATTACGGAGGCTATGGTTGCAGCATACGTAAGACTGCACGAAATGGGGCTGGTCCACTCCTTTGAGACCTATTTCCAAGGACAAATGGTGGGCGGTTTGTATGGGGTGAGTATTGGTCCTTTCTTCTTTGGCGAGTCTATGTTTCACACCATGCCTGATGCCTCAAAGGTGGCGTTGGTGCGATTGGTTGAGTTTTGCAAGGCGCACCAGTTCCTCCTTATCGACGCACAGCAGGAGACACCCCATCTGGCCAGCATGGGCGCACGCCCCATTCCGCGCAGCGAGTACCTGCCTTTGCTGAACCAGATAAATGCCAAGAACAGCCTGATAGGAAACTGGCATAATTTGTAAGGATTCATTTCGAAATCAAAACAGGCACAGTTTCACAACTTTCATCTTTATTTGTAAGCATCTTATATTTTGTTAATTATTGGTCTATGCACTCCAAATGAACAAAATATTGAGTAAATTTGCATCGCGAATTGAGCAATCAATTTGCGTGTATTATATTGCATTCGAACTAAATACAATCTAATTATTAACATAAACTTTTTACAAAATGAGATTAAAAACCATCTGGAAAGTCTTGTTGATGGCACTGCTATTGCCAGCGTCATTACGAGCACAAGACAGCCTACAGGTGTGCAACGGCACGACAGAAAACTCGTACCTGCCCATCTATGGCTACTACAATGACTCCCGATTCCGGAACGAGTTCATCTATCCGGCACGGATGCTGAGTGAAATGGCGGGAAGCGTCATCACTCAGATCACGTTTTATGCCGAAGATGACGAGAGCTGGACGTCCAACCTCGTGCTGCGTCTTGCAGAGGTCAACGACACAGCCTTCAACTCGTCCGACCCATGGAAACTCCCTGCCGATGCCGACAATGTATGGACCGGCACCTGCTCGGTTGTGAACGGCCGTTGGGTGATTTCGTTGGACTCTCCTTATCTTTATACGGGGGATAACCTGCTTGTCGACATCATGAACACCGCTGTAGGCACGGGTTGTCCTTTCAGCTATTTCCTTGGGGTCAGCACCACATACTATGCAGCGGGGATGTTCAGCGGTTCCACCGCGGCAACTGCTACAACAATTTCGAACCGTGCCATGTTCCTGCCCAAGGCTACTTTTCACTATAGTGCCAGTGGGGCAAACATCTGTCTCCGCCCCACAGGTTTGACAGCAAGCGATGTATCTGCGGATGAGGCCACCCTGAGCTGGCACAGCCGCAACGGCGAGAGCAGCTGGTTGGTCCTCCTTAACGACTCGGTGGTGGCCACGGTGAGCGACTCCACCTATACTTTCACCAACCTTAACTCCAATACACCCTACACTGCGGGCGTGATGGCACTGTGCGACGACGGCGACACGTCGAACCAAGCCTTCACGGCTTTCCGCACGCTGTGCGACGCGATTAGCATCCTGCCTTGGAACGAGAACTTCAATAGCTATACAGGAGCCAGCGGCGCAGCGGCCTCGGCCTCGATTTCCAACATCCCTTGCTGGGATTTCCTCGGCACCTACGAGCCTTACTCTTTCCTGCAAAACTCTTATAACCACGACACGGCAGCTTCGGGCAATGTCATGCGCCTATATGGCAACACTAACAACTACCCGACCTTTGTCATACTGCCTCCCTTCCAAGAGCCGCTTTCCAACCTGTTGTTCGGCTTTTGGATGCACACCGACAATGCCAACACCCGTCTTGGCATCGGCTATATGTCCAACCCTGCCGACACCTCCACCTATACGGAGGTTGCAACCGTGGCACCTGCGACGCTGAGCAACTGGGAGTATATGGAAACCACCTTTGGCCCCAACGCATCGGGACGCATCACTCTGCGCTACTATGGCAACTACAATAACATCCGATTAGACGACTTTACGGTGATGGAAGCTCCGTCATGCTCCCGCCCGTCGGCCATCGCCGTTGCAGGCATCACCTCCGACGAGGCCCAGCTGCACATCCTTGACACCATCAACAACGCCATGAGCTATACCGTGGTGCTGAGCAACGACACCGCCGTTGTTGACAGCGTCGACATCTACGACACCCTGTACACCTTCTACAACCTCGTTCCCAACAGCAACTACACCGTCAGCATGACTGCCAACTGCTACGACGGCAGCAGCTACAATCCCATGACTGCCAGTTTCCACACCGCCTGCGTGGGAATCAGCCACGACAGTCTGCCTTTCACCGAGGGGTTTGAGAGCTACACTGCCAGCAGCTATGCGATTTCTTCCTCCAGGATGGACATCCCCTGCTGGAGCATTCTAAACCGCCAAAGCGAAAATTATCCCTACATCTCCACCTCGCAGCATCACAGCGGTAGCAACAGCGCCTATATCTACAGCTATTCCGACCCCTCCACTGCCACGGTCATAGCCCTGCCCAACTTCGAGGACGACCTGCAATATCTCATGCTCAGCTTCTGGCTCTACAACAATGCTGTCCAAGTAGGTGTGCTGAACAATCTCTCAGATGCTACATCCTTTGTTCCCCTGACCACCTGCACCCCAGCCACCTCTGGCACCTGGGAGCAGTTTGAGGTGACGTTCCCCAACCAGACCACGGGGGCCATCGCCATCCGCTATGCGGGTACGGACTATGGCAGCTGCTATATCGACGACATTACGGTCCAGGAACTGCCTACCTGCACACGTCCCTCGTCAGTGGTGGCCGCCAATGTTTCCACTACCGAGGCCGACATCGTTATCAACGATGCCACCTACACCAACCACTACATGCTCTACCTCAACTCCACGGACAGCATTGAGCTGTACGACACCATCTACACCCTCACCGACCTCACCCCCAACACTGCCTACACTGTGAGTGTGCGCACCATCTGCTCCGACGGCAGCATGACCGAACCCGTCACCATCAGCTTCCGCACCGAATGCGACGTTATCAACACCCTGCCATGGCAAGAGAATTTCGACTCCTACACCGACCTTGCCATTGGCTATACTTCGGGCATCAGAGGCGGCATGATTCCCTGCTGGGGTACCATCCTGAACAACAGTAATGCCCTCATGTCGCTCACCTCTTCCAGCTACCGCTACGGCACTTCGGGACTGAGCCTCCTGTTCTATCCCGGACAAGCAAACATCAAAAACTATATCATCCTGCCTTCCTTCAGCGAAGACATCAGCAACCTGGAGCTTCAATTCCAGACCCGTCCTGAAGGCACGTCCAGCAGCAGTGGATCCTTCGACGTGGGATACATCACCGACCCCACAGACTCCACCACATTCGTCTCCGTCCAGCACTATGACTACAGCGACTTCAGCGGCAACTACCAGCAGAAGTTTGTCACCTTTGCCAACGCCCCCTCTGGAGCCCGCATAGCCATGCGCCACAACTCGGCAGCTTCCAACTACTACTGGTTTGTGGACGAGGTCGAAGTGCACTACGCCCCCACATGCAGCATGCCTGTAAGCGTCAGCATCGCCGAGGCGACCAGCACCTCGATTACCGCAAGTGTTACGGACACCATCTCGAATACGTACATCTACCAACTCCTTTCCGGCACAACTATCATCGACTCCGCCTTCACCTCAGACACTTCGTGGATCTTTGAGAACCTCTCGCCCAACCACCTCTACACCATCAACGTCCGCACCGTCTGTCCCGACGGATCCTACACAGCTGCCGCCACCACCTCTGGCCGCACCAGCTGTGCCATGTTGACCACGGACGACCTTCCCTTTGTTGAAGACTTCGAGGAGACACCCTCCTCCTCTGCCAACATTCCCTGCTGGACTCGCAACAGCTACTCCACAACCTACCCCAACTACCCGCAGGTCTACTCCGCCACGGGCCACAACAACTCGTCTCACGTCCTCTATTTCTACACCAACCAGGCTTCTCAATTCATGGCATTGCCCGAAGTTGACGACCTCAGCAACTTGATGCTGAGCTTCTATGCTCGGGCTCTCAACAGCAGCTATAACTACCATCTCAGTGTCGGCGCGATGACCGATCCCAACGATACCACCACCTTCACCACGCTCCAAACCATCACCCCAACCAACACATGGGAGCTCTACGAGGTCGACCTTGGCAGCTATACCGATACCGGCCATTATGTTGCCTTCCGCTACTACCTCAACACCTACGGTGGTCTCTACATCGACGACGTCAACCTGGATGTTGCACCCCTCTGCGCACGTCCCGCACAAGTGGTTGCCCGCAACATCATGCCAACTTCAGCCTCCCTCTTCATTGACGACTACTCCGCTGGCAACAACTACACTGTGGTTCTGAGCGACGGCACCAATACCGACACCATCCATGCCACCGACACCATCGTGGGCCTCACAGGGTTGACGCCCAACACCACCTACACCGTCAGCGTTATTGCCAACTGCTCCGACGGCAGCAGCCGCATGCCTGTCAACATGCAATTCTCCACCCCCTGTTTGGGCATCTCCACGCTGCCTTGGACGGAGAACTTCGACAGCCTTGCCACCAATCTCACCAACAACCTCCCCTGCTGGGGATACATTGCCAATGGCAACTCTAACAGCAGGGTGATTGTCACCGACGCAACTTCACGTACACACAGCTCGCCCAAATCCCTTCGATTCTCCGGCTACTGCTCGCAACCCAACTTTGTTGTACTGCCCTACTTCAACGACAGCATCAGCAGCCTCGTGCTCCGCTTGTGGCTTGTTGCCGAGAACGGAACAAACTCCGGTCAGCTCCGCGTGGGCTACCTGACCGACCCTGGCGACTCCTCCACTTTCGTCCCCACGGCGGTCTTCGACGCAGCCGACTATCTCTCCTACCAACAGGAACAAGCAACCTTTGCCGGTGCCCCCGCCGGTGCCCGCATCGCCATCTCGCAGCTTAACAACGGCAACAACTATTGGTGGTGGATTGACGATATTGAGGTCGACCACGTCCCCAACTGCATTGCTCCTGTTCTTAGCGTGAGCAACATCACCGACAGCAGTGCCACCATCAGCATCACCGATGCCAACAACTCCAACCACTACTGGCTCCACTCCTCGCCCACAGACAGCGTCGAGGTTATTGGCAACAGCCACACGTTCACGGGTCTCACCCCCAACACGGCTTACGCCTACACCGCCAGAACCATCTGCTCCGCCACCGAGCTCAGCAGCAGTGCCGCCATCACCTTCCGCACCAGCTGCGGCTTGATAGCTCACGAGATGCTGCCTTGGACCGAAGACTTTGAGAGCCACCCCGCCCATTCCTACGGCAACGACACCACCGTCTTCAACGAACCCTGCTGGACCATCCTGAACCGCTACAGCAGCTATTACCCATACGTCTGCTCCAACGCCTCCTACGTCCATAGCGGCAACAAGGCTCTCTACCTCTACAGCAACTACTCTCCTGCCACGGTGATTGCCCTGCCCACTTTTGCCGACAGCCTTAGCTCACTCTCTTTCTCCTTCTGGATGAAAGTCTCGTCAACCTATTACAGCTACGACATGGAGGTCGGTTACCTTACCAATAGTGGCTCTGCCAGCTCCTTTGTGGCTGTCGACACCTGCCACAACACCTCCTCCGACTACACCTTCTATGAAGTCCGCTTCCCCGAAGGTGCCACGGGCAACATTGCCCTCCGCTACTTAGGCTATTACTCCGGCACCGTCTACCTTGACGACTTCTCGGTCATCGAGGCTCCCCTCTGCTCCCGTCCCTCCTCTGTGACAGTCGCCAACGTCACTTCCTACAGTGCCGAGGTCAACGTCTCCGACCCCGAAAACACCAACCACTACTGGGTTGTCCTGAATGGCACGGACAGCACTGAGCTCACGGGCAACATGCTCTCCCTCACGGGGCTGACACCTGCCACCAGCTACACCGTTGCCGTCAGTGCCATCTGCTCCGACGGTAGCATCACCTCCGCCGCCACAACCTCTTTCCAGACCGCCTGTGGCGAGATTACCACCTTCCCCTGGAGCGAGAACTTCGACGAGATCCCCTATGGAACCTACAACATCTACACTGGCGCCTACCTCCCCTGCTGGAACATGATGCGCGGCCGCTACAATGATTCCACCGGAACCGCCAATACCTATCCTGCCAACTCCGATGTCTTCTACAGAAACAACTACGGCATGAACGGCTCCACCAACCTGCGCTGCAACATCTATGGCGACACCAACTACCGTTGGCTCGTCACACCCACCTTTGCGCTGAACACCGCTGCCGAGTTCTCATTCCACTATTCGCTGACCGTCTACAACAGCAACGACTCCATTGAAGACATCGGCAACGACGACCGCTTCCTCGTCCTCGTCACCACGAACGACGGTAACACTTGGACACCCCTCTACACCTTTGGTCATGGCTCCGATTACGATGTAGAACTGGCCGACGTCGCCAATACGCCTGACTCTGTCACCATTGACCTCTCGCAATATGCGGGCTACAGCATCCGCATTGCTTTCTATGGCGAGTCCCTCACCAGTGACGACGGCGACAACGACTTCCACATCGACAATCTCAGCCTCGTCATCACCGGCGTTCCGCCCACGCAGCACACCGTCACCCTCCTCACCGCCGACTCCACAATGGGTTCCGTCTCGCCCGCCGGTGCCACCACTGTCACTGAAAACAACAGCTTCACCGCCACGGCGACGGCCAACGAGGGCTACCATTTCGTCAGCTGGACAGACGGCACTGCCGTGGTCTCCACCGAGAACCCCTACACCTTCATCGTCACCGACGACGTGACCCTCACCGCCACCTTCGAGCAAGACATAGTGCGCCATGCCGTCACCCTCACCTCCGCCGACTCCACCATGGGCTTCGTCACTCCCTCCGGCACCACCCTTGTGCCTGAAGGCGAACGCTTCACCGCACGGGCTTCGGCCAACAACGGCTACCGTTTCGATGCCTGGACCGATGGCACCAACGTTGTTACCACAGAGAATCCCTACACCTTCACCGTCAGCGAGGATGTGACGCTCACTGCCACCTTCATCCAGCTGTTCCGCGTCGAGGTGGAGTACAACGCGGAGATTGGCTATGTCACGGGCAACGGTGTTTACGATGCCGGTTCCGAGGTGACGCTCACTGCCACCGCTGATCCCGGCTTCGCCTTCTTCGGATGGGTACCCGCCGGCACCACGGACACTGTCACCACAAACCCCTACACCTTCATCATCACTTCCGACACCAACCTCAACGCCCTCTTCGGCCCTGTCGTGGGTATCGCCGAGGCTGAGCAGAACCCTGTCACCCTCTTCCCCAACCCTGCCACCACCTCCGTCACCTTGAGCGGTTTGGATGAAGGCTGCACCGTCAGCATTCTCGACCTCAATGGCCGCAGCGTGTTCCGCACCACTGCCGCCGACTCCACCCTCAACGTCGACCTCAAGGGCTTTGCTCAGGGTGCCTACTTTGTCCGCCTCACCGGCGCCAAAGGCACCACCGTCCGCAAGCTCGTCGTGAAGTAAACAACTTCACATACACTAAACACCGAGAGGGGGCAGCCGCACGGCTGCCCTCTCTCTTTTTATCCCAAATCGGCCATTCGGTGATGGCCATCTCCAATTCACTGCATCACGGCTATATATTTTCTATTTTGTCTCTATTTATCTTCTCTATTATTTCTCGAACATAAATAAAATACAGAATAAAGATTGCGGAATAGCGAATGAATTTGTTGAAAATAACGAGCGTATGCGGAATGCCGGAGCCGGATTCGCATGCAGTTCTGCCGCATTTCGTCCAAAGGGAAGAAACCGCGTCGGCACTCCTCTCTTTATAGCTTTATTTTACCATCTGTCCCTTATTCGATCAAAACAATACCGCAAGGAAAACACGTTCCCAATTAGGAAACGTGGATAGCAATAGTTTCATCTAAAAAAGCAGTGGAACGCAGACAATAGCTTCCACTGCTTTTTATTATATGTTACCACCTGTCATAGTGGATGCGGGCGGGGTCCCACTTGTCTTTGGGCTGGTCGTCTCCAGCGGGGTAACCGATGGGGACAACGCTGTATGGCACTATGGTGGCGGGAAGCCCGAGGGCTTGTTTTACTGGAGCCATGCGGTCAGGATAGGGGTAGCATGCCGTCCAGCAGGCACCCAACCCGTAAGCCTCGGCAGCGAGGAGCAGATTTTCCGTCACGGCACCCATGTCGTCACGCCAAATGCCGTTGGGCTGCTGCACCGCAGGGGCATCGGGATTTTCGCGCGGAGGACGCACCACGGTGGTGTCAGCACAAAGCACCACGACAGCTGCCGACTGCTTGTACATGGAAAGATTGAAGTTGTCGCCGAAAATCTCATCGTAGCGGCTTGTGTCGTTCAACACCACAAAGCTCCACGGCTGGATGTTTCTGCCCGAAGGGGCTGCCATGGCGGCACGCAGCAGGTTCTCCATGACTGAGGCGGGAATGGTGTCGCCGGTGTAGGAACGCACGCTTTTACGGTTGAGGATGTTTGTCATGACTACCTCGGCAGGGTCTGGAGCGACGGGCTGCGGCTCGGTGTGACAGGCTGCAGCCAAGAGGGTGGCAGCGGCCAACGAAAGGATTGTCTTCTTCATAGCATGGATATTGTCTGATTACTATTTCTAACTGAGACACTGCAAATAGCGATGTATAGTTTCCTCGATGCCGAGATAGAGGGCGTCGCTGATGAGGGCATGGCCGATGGAGACTTCATCGAGCCAGGGTATCTGCTGATGGAAATACTGGAGGTTTTCCAACGAGAGGTCGTGCCCCGCATTGAGCCCCAGACCGCACTGCCGCGTCACGGTGGCAGCCTCAACGTAAGGGGCGATGGCCTTGGCGGGGTCGGCAGCATAGTGGCTTGCGTAGGCCTCGGTGTAGAGTTCCACGCGGTCCGTACCCGTCCGAGCAGCCATCTCTATCATCTGGGGCACGGGGTCAATGAAGATGCTGACGCGAATGCCGCATGTCTTGAACTCGGAGACGATGTCGCTGAGGAAGGACTGGTGTTTGACGGTGTCCCAACCGGCATTGCTGGTCAGCACGTTCTCGGCGTCAGGCACAAGGGTGACCTGTGCAGGTTTTATCTCCTTGACAAGCTCCACAAATCGGGGCACGGGGTTCCCCTCAATGTTGAACTCGGTGGTGAGAACGGGTTTCAGGTCATGCACATCCTTGTAGCGGATATGCCGCTCGTCCGGGCGGGGATGGACGGTGATGCCTTGTGCCCCGAAGCGTTCGCAGTCTAAAGCAAACTGCACGACGTCGGGCAGGCTGCCGCCACGCGCATTGCGCAGCGTGGCCACTTTGTTGATGTTTACACTTAGTTTTGTCATATTGCTGTTGTTATATTTATTCCGTTTTACGGTTGTCCCGTTTGGGATTGCGCGGAAACCAGCCTTTGCGCACCCGCTCGCGCTGTTTGAACAGTTCGATGATGGACCACAGGCTGGAGAAACCCGCGACGCCCAACAGGGCGGCAAGGACAACACCCTTGGTCAACAACGAGGCCACAATGCAGCCCAACCCGAACAGCAGGAACAGCCACCAGCAACGCACGCCCCAGTGGTATTCCGCCTTGATAACAATCGGGTGGAACACCCCAATGCATAGGAACGCAGACACACCGATGATTAGTCCAGTGAGATTCATCTTGGGGAATTAAAAATTAATAATTAAAAATTAAAAAGTTGACTAACTCATTCAAACATTCACGCATTAACACATGCCCCCATTTACGAATTAACACCTGCGGAGGTTCTCCGCTCAATTTTCAATTTAGAACGAATTCGTTGCGGATGCGGTCCACATAATCCAGTTTTTCCCATGCGAAGAAGTCGACAGTCTTGGTATATGACTTGCCGCAAGGCTCGTACATGGTCACCTCGGCTGTGTAAGGGTCGCGACCGATATGACCGTAGGCGGCCGTGGGGGCATAGATGGGGTTCTTCAGGCCAAAACGCTCAATGATGGCGTAGGGTCGCATGTCGAACAGGTGTCCGATATGCTGCGCTATCTCGCCGTCGGTCATCCGGACGTGTGCCGTGCCATAGGTGTTGACATACAGCCCCACAGGCTCGGCCACGCCGATGGCGTAGGCCACCTGCACCAGCACCTCGTCGCACACACCTGCCGCCACCATGTTCTTGGCGATGTGGCGGGTGGCGTAGGCTGCCGAGCGGTCCACCTTGGAGGGGTCTTTGCCGCTGAAGGCGCCGCCGCCGTGTGCACCGCGCCCACCGTAGGTGTCGACGATAATCTTGCGTCCCGTAAGGCCTGTGTCGCCGTGAGGTCCGCCAATCACAAACTTGCCCGTGGGGTTGACAAACAGTTTGTAGTCCTTGCCGGCAAAGAGGGCGCGGTTCTCATCGCTCAGACGTGCCAGGACGCGAGGGATAAGAATCTGCTGCACATCCTTCCGGATGGTGGCAAGCATGGCCTTCTCCTCGTCGAACTCGTCGTGCTGCGTGGAGATGACAATGGCTTCGATGCGCTGGGGCTTGCCCTCGTCGCTATACTCTACCGTTATCTGACTCTTGGCGTCGGGACGCAGGTAAAGCATCTGCTTCCCCTCCTTGCGGATGCGGGTCAGTTCCTGCAGGAAGATATGCGCCAAGGTGATGGGTAGCGGCATCAGCTCGGGTGTCTCGTTGCAGGCATAGCCGAACATCATGCCCTGATCGCCCGCGCCCTGCTCCTCGGCCTTGGCACGGCTCACGCCCTGGTTGATGTCGCCGCTCTGCCCGTGGATGGTGGAAAGCACCCCGCACGAGTTGGCCTCGAACATATATTCGCCTTTGGTGTAGCCAATGCGACGGATGACATCGCGCACGGTGTCCTGTATCTCGACATAGCCGTCGCACGTCACCTCACCGCTGACCACCACAAGGCCAGTGGTCACCAGCGTCTCGCACGCCACATGGCTGTCGGGGTCGCGACGAAGGAACTCGTCTAACAGCGAGTCCGAAATCTGGTCAGCCACCTTGTCGGGATGACCCTCGCTTACTGATTCAGATGTGAAAAAATAACTCATAGTTCTCTGCCCGGTGTCCGGGCTCACATTAAATAGTTTAAATAATAAATTTTGCCCTTAGGGGCACACTGACAAAGGGAACGGAAAGGCGTGATTGTTAGTTATGAAAATCATGTGTTTAGCATTATTTTTCAGTGGTTGCAATCATTACAAATCTATCCACTTTGCGGGTGCAAAGATACAACTATTTTTCCACACTGCAAGAAAAAGTTTTGCACCGTATCAAGAAAAGGCAGTTCCCGCCAGCACGGTGGGAACTGCCATTTTGTTGCGGCTGGTTATGCCACACACAACTTAGTTGTTATCTTGAACAAGACGAACTGAAATCCCGCTAAATTGAGGGAGCCAATTATAATCACTAAGCCACCAACTCATAAACATTATCTGCATCGGAGTCACTTCATATATTAGAGATGACGACCAATAATAGCCGCCTTCTAGTATACTGTTGGAGTATCGATAGCCTGCTGAAGGAAGGAAAATAGCCCCTGCTGCCTCCATCGCAGACCATTGTGTAAGCGAATAATTATTACATGTCCACGTATTATTGAAGCCAGCACTAAATTCACATCCAAGTGGTTGAATCCAATCATCTGGAAGAATAAATAGGCCACCTACTCCATTAATATTACCAGTACCATACTGATGGTTATTGAACAGGTACTGCCATTCGGCACTGGTGAGTGTACGCCACTGGTTGGCGGTATTGCCACCGTTGCTAATGGCATTGGTGCCCCAGTCAACGAAAGTAGTACCATAATCAGCAGTGTTGGTGGAAGTCAATGTAGGATTGTTGGCCGTTCCCCAGCCGAAGAGGTCTATCCATCCGCTGTAGGTAGCACTGATATTGAGATTGTCTGCACCCACAAAGTCATACTGGTTTTCGGCAAAACGCCATGTGTTGGTGCTGGCCTGATACTGCAGGTTACCCATGGAGAAACGGACTTGGTCTCCATACTCGTTGATAGTGAACAAGCCGGGCAATGCACCTTCGGGCAGAGTGTTGACGAAGTTCAGGTCATTCTCGCCCAGGTTGATAGTGGTGTACTGGCTGCGGGTGATGTAGATGGCCACGTTGGCCTTGCTGTGCTTGGTGCACACCGAACCGTCAGAGGCGGTGATGGTGAACGCCATCTCGGTGTAGTTGCCGTGGGGCAGGTAGATGTAGAAGTCCTTGCCGTTGGCTATCGGCTGCGGGTTCTCGCACTCCAGTACGGTGCTGTTTGTGCCGTTGCTCTCGTAGTCAATCACCGGCACACCTGTGTAGCGCAGGGTGTACTGTCCGTTGATGGGCGTGTTGGTGCTCACCTCGATGCTGCTCACGCTCACCCCAGCCTTGGTCAGGTGCAGCTTCAGCACACCGCACAGGTTGCGGAAGGCCAGCGTGTTGTCGTCGCTCTGAGCGTACATCGGGAACTCCGTCAGCGAACCGTCGGTGGTGGTCTGCACGGCGGGCAGTGTCACATGGATGCCGTCGGTGGTCAGCGTGGTGGGATAGTAGGCGCGGAAGGGGGCGTCGCCCGTCTCGCCGCTCACGTTGTCGAACAGGGCCACCGTGGCGGGTGTCTGCGGCGTGGCGGTGTAGATGCCGCGGCCTGCGGTGCCGTACACGGCGATCTCGTCACCTGCCACCCAGTTGAGGGCGGTGCCGTTGAGGGCGGTCTTGCCGTCCTTCGAGGTGCATCCCTCCATCGTGGCGCGGAACTGCGTGCCGTTGCCCACGGTCTCCTTCTGACAGGAGGTGACGGTGAATAGACTTGATAGAGCCAACAAGCTCAATAGACTTGATACTATTCTCTTCATGATGTTGTGTTTTTATTGTTTATTACTAATTAGTTAATTCTTCTTTTTTTATTCTCCACGTATTTAGCGTATCTCAAGTATTATTTATCCGTGTAATACGTGTGATACGTGGAGACCTTGCGAGATATAAAGGCCTTAATCGAAGTCGCTGCCACCGTGGACTTCGCCACTGCTGATGAGGTCTTCGTTGCTGCCTGTGGGGGCGAGGCTGCCCTCGAAGCCACGTTCGACGCGTGCATCCAACACTTCCACCATGGGAGTTGTGTACATCTTTTTGCTGTTTTCTGTCATGTTGTTTGTTTTTGACTTTAAATCACTGGCGGACACCTACGCCAAACCTAATAAAATTGACACAAGGAAGCATATAAAAAAGAAGCGCGGGTATCAAACTCATCGTTTATCCCGCATACGAGGCTCTAGCAATGCCCATTCTCAAGATAAACAATGCCGAGCCCACGCTGTGCCAATATACAAAAAGCATGTATATTACACACCAGTAGGCGCTGGCCTTGCTTTATCGTGCGGAGAATGTTTGAATTTGCTAGATTCGTATGCCGCAGATAAAACGTTTCGCTCAACGTCTTTTTTGTTATGTCCTGTCTCCCACCGCTTACCCGTCAAGGGGCCGGGAGGTTGACACTGCAAAGATACGACTTTTTTTACAATCAGAAATAAAAATTTGGATGAGGGAATGTGGTTTGCCTAAAAAAACTACGCCGCACACTCTCCTTGCGGAGGGTGTACGGCGTAAAATGGGCATAGACATCCCGTTCAGTCGCGACGGTCGCGACCAAAGAGCTGGCCAATCCACTGGCGGTTGAGGCGGGCGATGTTCTGACGCTTGATTTGTTTGGGGCATTCGGCCTCGCAGGCATAGGTGTTGGTGCAGGAGCCAAAGCCGAGTTCGTCCATCTTCATGACCATCTTCCTGACGCGGTCGGCGGCCTCGACTTTGCCTTGCGGCAGCAGGGCAAGGTGGCTGACCTTGGCACCGACAAAGAGCATGGCACTGGCATTCTTACAAGCGGCCACACAGGCTCCGCAGCCGATACAGGCGGCAGCGTCCATGGCTTGGTCGGCCTTGTGCTTGGGGATGGGGATGGTGTTGGCATCGGGCACACCGCCGGTGGTGGTGCTGATGTAGCCACCAGCCTGGATAATCTTGTCGAAAGCTGTGCGGTCCACCACGAGGTCGCGGATGACGGGGAAAGGCTTGGCGCGCCAAGGCTCAATCCAGATCTCGTCGCCATCGTGGAACTTGCGCATGTGGAGCTGGCATGTGGTGATGCCGTCGTCGTTGCCGTGGGGACGGCCGTTGATGTAGAGTCCGCACATGCCACAGATGCCTTCGCGGCAGTCGTTGTCGAAACAGACGGGGTGGGCTATGCGGTCATTGGTGAGCTGCTCGTTGAGGATGTCGAGCATCTCAAGGAAAGAACATTCGGGCGATATGTTGTCGAGATGGTATGTCTCGAAATGGCCTTTGGCGCGGGCATTCTCCTGACGCCAGATATGTAATGTGAATTTCATGGCTTATTTATAGTTACGTTTTGCAATCTTGATGTGTTCGTAGTTGAGGGGTTCCTTGGTCATGGTCTCGGTGACATCGTGGCCTTGGTACTCCCAAGCGGCAACGTACATGAAGTTCTCGTCGTCGCGCTGGGTCTCGCCGTCCTCGGTCTGGTGCTCGGTGCGGAAGTGGCCGCCGCAGGACTCTTCGCGGTGCATGGCATCGGTGATGATGAGGCGTGCCAGCTCGAAGTAGTCGGCCAGACGGTAGGCCTTCTCCAATTCGGGGTTGAACTCGTCGGCCGTGCCGGGGATGAAGACCTCTTTCCAGAAATGGGCTTCGAGGTCGGCCACCAGCTTCTGCGCAGTGGTCAGGCTCTCCGTGTTGCGAGCCATGCCCACATACTCCCACATGATTTTGCCGAGGGCCTTGTGGAAGTGGTCCACAGTGTGGGACGAGGGGTCAGCATGGGTGGCGGTGTCGCCCTTGATGTTCAGAAGGGTTTGCAACCGCTGGCGGACATCCTGCTCGGCTTGGTCGAACTCAGGCGTGTCGGCAGAGATTTTGCCCACATAAATCTGGTCGGCCAAATAGTTCTGCATGGTGTACGGCAGGACGAAATAGCCGTCGGCCAAACCCTGCATCAGTGCAGAGGCTCCCAAGCGGTTGGCACCGTGGTCGGAGAAGTTGGCTTCGCCGGCAGCAAAGAGGCCAGGAATAGTGGTTTGCAGCTCATAGTCCACCCAAAGGCCGCCCATAGTATAGTGGATGGCGGGATAGATCATCATGGGGTTCTCGTAGGGGTCCACATCGACAATCTTCTGGTACATCTGGAAGAGGTTGCCGTATTTCTGCTCCACCACATCGCGACCGAGACGCTGGATGGCATCGGCAAAGTCGAGATATACGGCCAAGCCCGTGGAGCCGACACCGTAGCCAGCATCGCAACGCTCTTTGGCTGCACGCGATGCCACATCGCGGGGCACCAGGTTGCCGAAAGCGGGATAGCGGCGTTCCAGATAGTAGTCGCGGTCTTCCTCAGGGATGTCGTTCGGACCCTTCTCGCCGCGGCGGATGGCCTCGGCATCCTCCTTCTTCTTGGGCACCCAGATGCGACCATCGTTGCGGAGGCTCTCACTCATCAGCGTCAGTTTGGACTGGTAGTCGCCGTGGACGGGGATACAGGTGGGGTGGATCTGCACGTAGCAGGGGTTGGCAAAAGCGGCACCCTTTTTGTGGCACACCCAGGCGGCACTGCCGTTGCTGTTCATAGCGTTGGTGGAAAGGTAGTAGATGTTGCCATAGCCACCCGTGGCAAGCACCACAGCGTGGGCTGCAAAGCGTTCAAGGTCGCCAGTGACGAGATTGCGGGCAATGATGCCGCGGGCGCGGCCGTCGACAACCACCAGGTCCATCATCTCGTGGCGCTCATGCAGCTTGACGCTTCCGCGGGCAATCTCGCGGCTCAGGGCACCATAGGCACCCAGCAGCAGCTGCTGGCCGGTTTGGCCACGGGCATAGAAAGTGCGGCTCACCTGCGCACCACCAAAGGAACGGTTGTCAAGCAGTCCGCCGTAGTCGCGGGCAAAAGGCACACCCTGCGCCACGCACTGGTCAATAATGGCACCGCTCACCTCGGCCAGACGGTAGACGTTGGCCTCGCGGGCGCGGTAGTCGCCGCCCTTGATGGTGTCGCGGAACAGACGCTCCACACTGTCGCCATCATTCTGGTAGTTCTTCGCAGCGTTGATACCACCTTGCGCGGCAATGGAGTGCGCACGGCGGGGAGAATCCTGAATGCAGAAAATGTCCACGTTGAAGCCCATGGCTCCCAACGAGGCGGCAGCCGAGGCCCCTGCAAGGCCCGTGCCTACTACAATGATATTAATCTTGCGCTTGTTGGCAGGATTCACCAGCTTCTGGCTGGCCTTATAATTGGTCCATTTTTCAGAAAGGGGACCTTCGGGTATTTTGGAATCTAAATTCATGAAATTCTTGATTAACGATTGTTAGTGACTATAAACCAAGGTAAACTAAAACCGCCACAGCGGCAAACATAAGGCAGACCACACAGGCATAAATCTGCCCGATGACGTCAATAGCCTTGCCATACTTGTAGTTGTTCAGTCCGAGGGTCTGGAAAGCAGAAGGGAGAGCGTGGCGCATGTGGATGAAGAGGACGACAAACATGATGAGATAGAGCAGCACCATGATGGGGTTCTGAAACAGCTGGCGCACCATGAAATAGAAGTCCGGCTCGGGGTCGCTTTCGGGCAACACCTCGCGCAGCAACTGACGGTCCTCGTATGTCAGGTGGCGTATCCACTGGCGGTCCTCGCTGAAATTATTCTCCTCGTAAGCATGCTGCACCATAGTCATAACAGCAAGTTTGTCGCGCAAGCCTGCTATATACTCGTCGGTCTCGGCTGCGTCACCGTTCTCGTCAGTGTAGGCGGATGCACTCTCCTCCAGCTGGTCAATCAGCTCCTCCGGAGTCATGTCCATCTGGTTGGCCATCTGCATCATCTGCATCATCTCCTCGTCTTGCAGTTTCTCGACCTTCACCATATACTCGCCTTTCACCCAGCCCATCTTGACAAAATAGAACTGGCAGAAGTGCATGACAAGGAAGGCAAAGATAAGGATGCCGGTCCACATCATCAGCTTGGAACCGGGGTGCGTCTTGCTGCGGCCAGCCTGATGGTAACGGACCGGGCGCGCCAGCCGATTGGTGAGCCACAGCCAAGCAGTGAAGCAAATGTGCAAGGCGATAAAGCCCAGCAGTACCACTTCGAACACTTTGACGATGTAGTTCGTGCCCATGAAGTGGCAGAAAGCGCTGTACCATGCACCGTCGTCATGACGCAGCACCAGCAAGTTGGCACTGGCATGGAACAGGACAAAAAGCAGTAGGAAGCCCCCTAAGAGGGCAACACAAATCTTTTTTGAGATGGAATGGATTTTGGGTAAATTCATTGTAGAATTAAAAATTAAAAATTAACAATTAATAATCTGCGTATTCAACAGGGAAATTGAAAATTGAAACGGGTCGCCAGAATGGTAGCCACATTCCAATTTTCAATTCATGTTTCACTTCGCTTTAGGGGCGCCACCGCCGAAATCGTCATACATGATGTTCTCCGGTGCAACGCCGAGGTTATCCAGCATGCCCACCACAGCGGAACTCATCGGGCCTGGACCGCACATATAGTACTCAATATCCTCCGGGGCAGGATGATTCTTCAGGTACGTCTCGTACATCACGTTGTGCACAAAGCCCGCGGTGTAGGGGACGCCCGCCGCATCGGCTGCCGGGTCGGGACGGTCCAATGCCAAGTGGAAATGGAAGTTGGGGAAATCCTTCTCCAACTGGCGGAAGTCGTCCAAATAGAACACCTCGTTCAGTGCACGGGCACCGTAGAAATAATGCATGGCGCGGTCCTTGGTGTGGAGCGTGCGCGTCAGGTGCATAATCTGGGCACGGAGCGGAGCCATGCCGGCGCCGCCGCCCACCCAGATCATCTCCGGCTTGTTGGGCATGTCGGCGGGATGCTCCTTGATGTGGAAGTCGCCGTAAGGACCGGACATGATCACCTTGTCGCCCGGACGGAGCGAATAGATATAGGACGAGGCAATGCCCGGATTGACATTCATAAAGCCCGAACGGTCCGGCTTGAACGGCGGCGTGGCAATACGCACCGTCAGCATGAACACATCGCCCTCGTCGGGATAGTTGGCCATGGAATAGGCACGCACGGTGGGTTCGGGGTTCACGCAACGGAGGTCGAACATGCCGAACTTCTCCCATGCGGGAAGGTACTCCTTGCCTATCAAATCACGGTCATAGTCGGCATAACGGAGGTCGAACTTCGGAATCTTAATCTGGGCGTATGAACCCGGAGCAAAATCCATGTGCTCCCCTGCGGGCAACTGCACCTTGAACTCCTTCATAAACGTAGCCACGTTGCGGTTGGAGACCACCGTGCACTCATACTCCTTGATACTGAGGATAGACTGCGGCACTGCAATCTTCAAATCCTCCTTCACCTTCACCTGGCAGCCCAGGCGCCAGTGGTCCTGAATCTGCTTGCGAGTGAAGAACCCCACCTCAGTAGGCAGGATGGAGCCGCCGCCCTCAAGCACGCGGCACTTGCACTGTCCGCAGGAGCCCTTGCCGCCGCAAGCCGACGGCAGATAGATATGCTGCTCGGCAAGGGTCGAAATCAGTGTGCCCCCTGTAGGGACTGTCAGTTTCTTATCGTCGTTGATGGTGATATTCACGTTGCCCTGCGGAATCAGCTTTGCCCGCAGCACCAGCAACAGCGCCACTAACAGCAGGATGACAACGACGATGACAATAAGCGCAGTAAGTATTGTTGTAGTCATAATCTATTGAAATTGAAAAGTGAAAATTGAAAATTGAAATGCAACTCACACATTAACGAATCAACACATTCATTTTCACATTATAATTTGATACCCATAAAACTCATAAACGCCAACCCCATAAGGCCAGTGATGATGAACGTGATGCCCACGCCCTTCAGTGCCGGAGGCACATGGCTGTAGCGCAGCTTCTCGCGGATGGCGGCAATGGCCACGATGGCCAAGAACCAACCCACACCGCTGCCCGCGGCAAAGCAGAGCACCTCGCCCATATTGCTATAGGCCCGCTCCTGCATGAACAGCGAGCCACTCATCACCGCGCAGTTCACAGCGATGAGGGGAAGAAAGATGCCCAACGAATTGTACAGAGCCGGGGAAAACTTCTCCACAATCATCTCCACCATCTGCACGATGGCGGCAATCACCGCAATGAACATAATCAGGCTCAGGAAAGAGAGGTCCACATTGGCTAACTGGGGACTAATCCACGCCATCGCACCCGGCGCGAGCAGATACTTGTTGACAAGATAGTTGACCGGCACCGTTATCAGCAGCACAAACGTCACTGCTATACCAAGTCCGGCAGAGGTTTTCACCGTCTTGGACACGGCCAGATAGGAACACATGCCCAAGAAGAAAGCGAAAATCATATTGTCTACAAAGACAGACTTAATGAATATATTTATATACTCCATTGTTTCTATTTTTATTCTTCTTTTATTCTTTTTCTTTTCTCACGCATAAAGAATGAACAAATGAAAGACTGCATTCATTCACACAAATCCTTGTTGCGGGTGCGCTGAATCCAGATGATGATGCCCACCAGGATCAGAGCCATCGGCGGCATAATCATCAGGCCGTTGTTCTCGTAGCCGAAATTGTAGAATCCCAGACTCTCCATGACGGGATAGCCCCACAGCGTGCCGCTGCCCAGAAGCTCGCGCACAAATCCCAAGATAATCAGGATAATGCTGTAGCCAAGACCGTTGCCAATACCGTCGCAGAGAGACGGCAGCGGGGGATTGCTCATGGCAAAAGCCTCAAGGCGTCCCATCACAATGCAGTTGGTGATAATCAGACCCACAAAGACCGACAGCTGCTTGCTGACATCGTAGACGTAGGCCTTCAGCAACTGGTCCACAAGGACCACCAGCATGGACACCACCACTAACTGCACGATGATGCGGATGCGCGGAGGAATGGTGTTGCGCATCAGGGAGATGATGAGGTTTGAGAGTGCCACGACCACCGTCACCGAGATGGCCATCACCACGGCGGGTTTCAGCTGTGCCGTGACAGCCAGACAGGAGCAAATGCCCAGCACCTGGACGGTGACAGGATTGTTCTTGCTCCAAGGCATAGTTATCAGTTTCCAATTCTTATTGCTCATTGCTGGATAGTATTAGAGGATTGCCCGGAACCCGGGACGGTCACATTGCCAAGAAGAGAGGCGTAGTCGTCATAAGCCGTTTGCAGCATGGCCGTGACACCGTTGCTGGTCATGGTGCCGCCGCTGATGGCGTCCACTTGGTACTTGTCTTCCTTGTCGGCATGTTTTTTTAGTTGGATGGGCTGCGTGTCCATCTTTTTGCCCACAAAACGGGCAGCAAACTTGTCGGTGGAAATCTCACCGCCCAAGCCGGGGGTCTCGCCCTTGTGGTCAAAGACCGCCCCAAGCACATTGCCCTGAGGGTCGAGGGCCATATAGCCCCAAATGGGACCCCACAGACCCGTGCCGCGCAGCGGGATGACCACACCGCCGTCAAAGCTGAAATAAGGCTTGCCGTCGGGCAGCTGGGTCTCGGTGATATGCTGGGCGTAAAGGTCCTCGGCGTTATCCTTGGTACTCTCCACACCGATGGTGCGAAGCAGCATCTGCTTGGTCTCCACGCGCTGGTTGCGTTCCTGCAAGGGTTTGAGCGAAACGGAGACAACACTGAGAATCACGGCCACTATGGCTACCAGGACTGTTGAGTAGATGAAGATATAACGATTGCTGAATTTTTTCATTGCTGAACCTCCTTTCTCACGGCTCTGCACTCGCGCATCTTGATGTTGCGACCGACAACCAGATGGTCAATCAGCGGTGCAAAGCAGTTCATAAGCAGTATACTAAGCATCATGCCTTCGGGGTAGGCAGGGTTGAGCACACGGAGCAAGACGGCAAAAGCACCGATAAGGAAACCATAAATCCACTTGCCGGTATTGGTCTGGGCAGAAGTGACGGGGTCCGTGGCCATGAAGACCGCACCGAAAGCAAAGCCGCCCATCAGGAAATGATAGTAGAAAGGCAGCTGCATATAGGCATTGGCGCCGATGGCGTTGAAGAGCAGTCCCATCAGTCCGCCGCCAAGCACCACGCTCAGCATCACGCGCCAACTCCCTATGCCGCTCACCAGAAGGACTATCGCACCCAGCAGGATGGCGATGACGGATGTCTCGCAGGTGCTGCCCGGAATGGTGCCGATAAACATGTCGAGTGCGGAGGCCGACGGGCTGAGGCCTGCGGCCAGCTGTCCCATGGGGGTGGCACCAGCTATGGCATCAGTGCCCCAGAGGTCGGCAGCGATCCACACGCTGTCGCCGGACATGTGGGTCGGGTAGCTGAAGAAAAGGAATGCCCTGGCAACCAGAGCGGGATTGAGGAAGTTCATGCCACTGCCGCCAAAGACCTCTTTGCCAATCACGACGGCAAAGGCGACGGCCAGCGCCAGCTGCCACAACGGAGTGGTGACGGGCACAATCATCGGGATAATCAATCCAGTGACCAAGTAGCCCTCATTGACCTCGTGATGACGAATCTGGGCGAACATAAACTCGATGCCCAACCCGACGATATAACTCACGACGATGAGCGGCAGCATGCGGAGGAAACCGAACCAAAGGCAATACCACCAGCTGGCAGCAGTGCCGAGTTCAAAAGGCCACGCCTCGGCGTGGAGAGAGGTCTGGTAGCCGATATTCCACATGCCGAACAGCAACGCCGGCACAAGGGCTATGACTACGGTAATCATGGCGCGCTTCATGTCGACAGCATCGCGCACATGGCTGCCACGCGCCGTCACCGTGTTGGGTGTGAAGGCGAAGGTCTCAAAAGCCTCAAAGGTACTTTGCAGCCAGCCGAATTTGCCGCCTTTCACAAAGGTGGGCTTGATTTTATCAATAAAAGTTCTCAGATTGTCAAACATCAGATGGCCTCCTTTCTCAGTTTCTCCAATGCCTCACGGATGATGGGCTGGATGTCGGTTTTAGAAGGATCAATATATTCACAGAGGGCAAAGTCCTCAGGCTCCACCTCGTAGATACCCAGTTTCTCCATGAGCTCTATGTCGCCAATAATACAGGCTTTGAGGAGCTGGAGGGGATAGATGTCGAACGGGAAGACCCGCTCGAAGTTGCCGGTAAAGACCAGCGGACGCACTCCGCCATGCAGGTTGGTGTCGAAGTTGGGTTTGAGACAGTCGGGCAGCATGGTGAAGGCTTTCACCATGCACTGCGGCACAAAGCCACTCATAAAGGTACGGGAGAAGCTGTGCTTTTTGAAGCCCGGCAGCAGCCAGCCCATAAAGTCATAGTAGTTGCCTTCGGGCAGGAGGGTGAGGAGACTGTCGTAAGCACCAATAAAACCGTCGAGCCCTATGCACGTACCGCTCAGCACATTGCCAGACACTACGCGCACGCTCCCACTATTATTGCCTCCGGCTTGGAGTGCGGGATATGTGGGGTTGAGTATCTGGGCACGGACAAGTGTCTCAACAGATGCACCGGCCAAGGTACGATAATAATGGGGGTTGCGGGCCTGGGGGCCAGCAACGGCTATCACCCGTATGGGGTGGTACACTCCCGTTGCGACCCAGTGGCCGATGGTTGCAACATCCTGCACAGTGACAGTCCACACGGTGTCACCCTTGTTGATGGGGCAAAGACGGGCTATCTGCGTGCCCACGTTCCCGGCAGGGTGAGGTCCGTCGAAGTATTCCACCTTTACGTTCTTGAGGTGGGATGCCACATGCTGCTCCACGGTGCGTGCCAGCTGCTGCCCGGGACGGAAGGTTACAAAGAGGCTACCCTCAGTAAGGGCTGCCAAGGTCTCTAATCCAGTGCAGAAATCCCCTTCCCTACCCTGCATCACATAGTCATAGTCAGGAGCCAAGGGGGCGCTATCAAAACAGCTGACAACAATAGCTTTCGGACTGCTGTCGGGACCTGCCACGGTACCAAAAGGACGCTGACGCAGCAGAGGCCACAGCCCCTCCTCGAGCATGCGGCTGCGGAGTGCCTCGGTATCAGACACGTTGATTCGTGAATGTGATGTTTCGTCAATCGTTGGTGCATTGGCCGAAGCCTGCACCACGACGGCGAGGAGCTTACGTTTCTCGCCCCTTACCACGGTCTTCACCTCTCCGTTCACAGGGGAGGCGAACCGAATGCGCTCATCGTTCTTGTCGCAGAACAGAGCGTCGCCCGCCGACACTTTGTCGCCTTCAGCCACCAGCAGACGGGGCACCAGCCCCACATAGTCGGTAGGCTTGACGGCGAATAGGGAGACTCCGCAAGCATCGCTGATGCGACGCTCCGCAGCTCCTTCTATTGGTAGGTCAAGGCCTTTTTTTATTTTTATCATTTCAAAATTTTTTTGTTGTATGTGTTGTGCGGCAAACCGCCGCAGGTAATTTATCGGCACACTTCTGTCTATATTTTCACTTTTCCTTTCTATCCAAAAACCCGCATCTCCTTACTCTATAAACCATTGCATGAACAGATGCAATATGTTTCGCGATGCAAAGATAGGATTTTTTCTTTGATTACGATAAAAAAAGCTTGAAAGCGGCGAACAGCCGTGGGAGTTTAGTGGCGAACAGCCGAGGATGATTAATCGTGAGGCTCGTCTGTTTCATTTTTTTCATTAATCAAAATAAATGGTTATCTTTGCATGTTTTTTACTGTAAAAAAAAACGAAACACAAAGAACCCAATACTATGATTAAGAGATTGCTAAGCATTGTTATCCTTGTAGCCATGACGCTCTCCGCCATGGCCCAGGGACAGATTACAGGTGTACTGAAGACCACTGACGGACAGCCCGTGATGTTTGCGAATGTTGTCCTGCTGAAGGCGTCGGACAGCACAATGGTGCGCGGTACCGTTGCCGACGACAAGGGCCATTTCTCCCTGAAGAACGACACAGCGGCCACACTGCTGCGCGTCACCGCCATTGGCTTTACCACGCGATTCATGCCCGTTCCCGCAACCCCTGCCAAGGCGGGAAAGATTGATTTGGGCACCATCGAGATGAAAGCGGGCGCCACAATGCTTGACATGGTGAAGGTGGTGAGCGAGAAGCCCCTCTATGCCGTGGACGGCGAAAAGAACCTCTACAACGTGAGTGAGGATGCCTCTATCCAAACAGGCAATGCCAGCGATGCCTTGCAGAACTCGCCGGGTGTGGAGGTGGATGTGGAAGGCAACGTGACGCTGAACGGTGAGAGCGTGACGGTGTGGATCAACGACCGTCCGTCGCACTTGGAGGGCGAGGCTTTGAAACAATACATCAAGACCCTGCCCGCCAACAGCATTGACCGCATCGAAGTCATCAAGAACCCCTCGGCACGCTACGGTTCTTCCGGCCCGGTGGTGAATATTGTCACCTCTCAGCGCATGCTGCGCAACTCGTTTGTAAGCGTGGGTGCCAATGGCACGTCAAGGCCCTCCATCTCGCCGTGGGCATCATACGTCTACAGCAACGACAAACTGCACATCAGCGCATACGTAAGCTATAGCGGTTCGCACAGCGAGAGCACATCAACCAACAACGGCCACATGATGCACGACAGCCTACACGTCGCCCGTGAGTGGCAGTCGGCAAACAATGGAACTGGCACACGCCATCACTTCTGGGCAAACCTGAACGGTAGCTATGAGTTCGATTCAATGAACAGCATCAACGGCTGGTTTGGCACCTATCCGGGCTGGAACCTCTCTACATCAAACTCCACCACACGCCGCACGGACTATGACCACCTGACATATCTGCCATCGGACATGAGCTACAATACTCATTCCGACGAGAACAGCTACAACCATGGCGGCTACGGCGGACTGTGGTTCACTCACAAGTTCGACAACGAGGGCCATCAGTACTCCATCTCCGCCAACGGCAACTGGTGGGGCTATGGGTCTGGCGGGACGGATTACCGCCACTACAACGCCTTCCCCCTGTTGAATTACGACGAGCGGACAAAGAGCAACGACCTTTCGGGAAGCGGCTCATTGGATTTCAACTACACAAAGCCGTACAGCAAGAACGGCGAGGTGGAGGCTGGCGCAACGATGGATATGGGGAGCGGACACGATTATATGTTGCGCGACACGATGGACAGCGACGGCCGTTACCTGATAGACGTTTTGCGCTCCGACAGCAGCCGCACCCGCGAATTGGGAGCAGCGGCCTATGTGACCTGGCGCCGCAAATGGGGTGGCTTCACCATGAAGCTGGGGTTCCGTATGGGTGTCCAGCAGAGCTCCTCCAAGCATCTCTATTCTCCCGAATATGACACCACGGCCATCGCGTGGGTGCCGGTACCTTCCATCCACCTGAGCTACACGACGAAGGATATGCACAACTTCAGTCTGAGCTACGTGATGCGTTCGTCACACCCCTCGGCGGAGCAGATGAACCGCTATGAGAGTTACGGCGTGGAAAGTTTCTCAACAGGCAACCCTGCTTTGGAACCCTCGCTGACGCACAGCGTGGATGCCTCGTGGAACAAGTTTTTCATGAAGTTCGGCTCTGTGGGTATCTCGGCCTCGTTCAAGGCCAACACAAACCGTATCGGGTCGTTGGACGACGCCCGGTACGTGGACTTCTTTGAGCGGGTGGTAAGCTTCAGCAAACCCTACAATGTGGGCGACACGCGCCGCGGGGACTTGAGTGCAAACATTATGTTCCGCCCCTCGGGGATGTTCAATGTGCGGTTGAGCGGTGGAATCTCCGACGGCTGGTACCGCATCCAAGTGCGCCCCGGCGAGTGGGTTGAAGACGAGATGGTCTCGTGGAACGTACGTCTGCGCGTATGGACCAAGCTGTGGAACAAAGTGGAGGTGTTCGCCTCCGGCGACTACAACAGCCGCGGACTGAGTCCATGGGGGCTCATGAGCATCAGCGAACCCCGCAAAGGTCTGAATCTGGGTGCCAGTGCGGACTTCTTTGACCGCAAGCTCTCTCTCTATCTGAATGTGAACGACATCTTCAACTGGAACAGTTGGGGCTCGTCAACGGCCAACCCATACAACATATCCACCAGCGATTACCGATGGAACAGCCGCTCCATCTCATTCGGTCTCACACTGCGCTTCGGCAAGATGGAACTTGAAAGCCGTGCCAAGACGGGTGCCACGGAGGATTCCGGAGCCCCCTCTAATTAATTGAAAAGTGAAAATTGAAAATTGAAAGCGGCGCACCGCCGCTGGTAATAAAACTAACACATTCAAAACACTCACACATTCACACATTCAAGCATTAACACATTCAATTTTCACCTCTTAATTTAACGCATTCAAGAATTAAAAATTAATACCAGCGGAGGTTCTCCGCTCAATTTTCAATTCGAGGAAAGAGCTTGCGACCCAGCAATTGTTCGAGGGTTTCAAGGTCGACTACGTAGTGTTCCAGTCTGTGGTGCCTCCCTTCGTTGGGCATCAGGTATGCCACGATCTTGTAGCCTCCCTGTGCGGGGAGTAGGACAGCTTTGAAGAAGGCGTCGGGCACCTGCACCCCTGCATTTCCAATGGTGCCGTAGCGGCATGAGTCGAACACGGGTCCGCACACCACCCACACGCGCCCATACTCTTTTGCCCAGCGGCGGACGGCTTGTTCCAGCCGGTTCCAGTCACCGCCATTCAATGCATGGTTCTGCGGGCAGATATTGGTGAAGTAATGGCTCTCCCAGTAGCTGCGTTCGCTCCAGCGCATGTCCGCCTTGGGTGCCATGTGTCCCTTGTCCCAGCCGCTGTGCGAGTAGTCCTCGCGCGAGGCTTGACGACCTTCCAGATTGGGGTCACGGCTGAAGTTGGAACTCTTGGTGTCGTAACGCACCTCCAACTCATCGGCCGTAAGTTCATAAGCCACCCAGTTGGGGACAAGGGTTGTGTGGTTGTAGGAGACAGTGAAACCGCTGTACTGCACAATGTGCTCATCAGCCCCGTAGGCAGGGCACTCAAGACACTGCATGCCAACCGCCGTGTCAGCCTCGTCAAAAGCCTTCGGCTGCGATGCCCCGCACGTGGAGAGCACCGCAGCCAACAACACTGAAAACAATATTGCCTTCATTTCCTTGGATGTGTCAATTTACTTAAACTTCACAACTATTGCTTCACTCACGTTGATAACGTAATCTCCCAGTTTTTCGTACAGGGCGTAGAGGCTGCTGTAGGCATTCCCGATGGCGAAACCGTATTCGCCGTGTTTCAAGGCATCGAGATGCTGGTCCCGCAGCACATCGCGGTAGTGGTTTATCTCATCCTCCGCCTCCTCGGCAGGGGCCAGCGAAATGAGGTCATAGTCCATCTTGAGGTTGGCATCCATAATGTCCAATGAATGCTGCACCAACTGCGTCATCTGCTCCAGATTGTCGTTCAGGTGCTGGTCGAAGTGCACCGCCTCCTCGCGCTTGTTCTTGCGTGTGGCGGCAATCTGGTAAATCGTGTCGCCGATGCTCTCCAGATTGTCCACCACGCACAGCATGGCACTGATGCGCTGCGAACCCTGGTGCGACAGGTCGCCCTCCGCAATGCGCGTCAAGTACTCGGAAATCTCCATCTCCATGCGGTCCGTGATGTCCTCATATTTCTCAATGCGGTCCAGCGTCTCCTCAAACTCGTCATCGCTCTTTGCCGTGCGCAAGGCGGGGAGGAAAGTGTACATCCGCAGCACCCGTTTGGAAAACTCTGCAATCTCGCGTTCCGCCGCCTTCATGTTGATTTCCGCAGTGTTCATCCAACTGCTGATATATTTCAACTTGTAGATATACTCCTCGTCCTCGGGCTTGTCCTTCACAAGCCAGTTGACAATGCGGACTAACAAGGGAATAAACCACGCCAACACAAGCGTGCATGCCACGTTGAAGAAGGTGTGGAACAGCGAGAGGGCCATGGGAATGGCCGACGGGGAATAGCCTTCAGTGCCGACAGGCGTATAGGGGTTGCTGCCCACGATGCTATAGGTGGCGTTCGCTATCAGGTCCAGCACAGGCCTGTAGACTATCAACGTCAGCAGCACGCCCACCACATTGAACACCAAATGCGCCCTCGCGGCACGTTTGCCCGCAGTGTTGGCCACCATGGCCGCAATATTAGCCGTAATCGTCGTGCCAATGTTCTGCCCCATCACTAATGCCACAGCAGCGTCAAGGCCTATCCAGCCGTTGTAGCACATCACCAACGTGATGGCCATCATGGCCGCGGAGGCCTGCACCAAGCAGGTCAGCAACGCACCCACCACAATGAAAATCAAAATAGACCAGAAACCGTAAGCAGAGAGTTGAGCCAACGCCTCCAAAAAGTCCGGATACTGTTCCAGATTGGGCATAGCCTTCTGCAACAGCCCCATGCCCACAAGCAGCAATGCCAGACCCATCACAAACTCGCCTATGGCACGCAGTCGGTCCCTTTTGGTGAACATGAACACCAACGCCGCCGCTCCCAACAGCATGGGGAGACTGAACATGCTGCTGCTCTCGCCCAGACCGAAGAGGGTGATAATCCACGCCGTCACCGTCGTGCCGATGTTCGCACCCATAATCACCGCTATGGCCCCGGCAAGCGTCAGCAGACCCGCATTCACAAACGACACCACCATCACCGTAGTGGCGGAGGAAGACTGAATCACCGTCGTCACCGCGGCACCCGTCAGGATACCCCGCAGCGGACTTCCCGTCACCTTGCCCATAATGGCCCGCATCTTGTTACCTGCAAATTTCTGCAGACCCTCGCTCATCAGCTTCATGCCGAAGAGGAACACCGCCAGTGCCCCCGCAAAATTGATTATCACAATCAGAATCTCTACAAAACTCATAGTTTAAACCTTTTTTGATTTCAATAACAATTTTAATGTGTTAGTGAATGCTTGAATGCGTTAATGTGTTGGTGTTTGTATACGCAAATTTCAATTTTCAATTTTTACCTTTCAACGTATTTTCGTCTGTATGTCAACGCTATTAGAGTACAGCAACCCAATCCTGTTGACGCTGCAAAAATACACCCATCCACCGACACAGCAGTTGCGATTCCGTTAAAAAAATGTTACGTTATTGTTACCCCGCCGCAACAACATCATTACCAGGAGGTGAAGAATCCTCAACGCCGACAGCCGCCCAACGGCAACCCATTGCAAAATACCTAACATTCATGACCGTCCGACAAGAAAAGTATAACTATCTTTGCAGCGTAAACCCAAGCGGAAAGCTTCCGCACACAATTAAAATACAATATCATGCAACACCAACACACCACAGACAATAGCGCCCACAACCATGCGCATCATGAAAGCCATCACCATCACCACCACCATCACGTCGACCCCGGCCAGATGGGCACCATATATATTGTGGCCATCGTCATCAACCTGCTTTTTGTGGCAGCCGAGGCCGTGGCCGGGCTCATCGGCCACTCCATGGGTCTGCTGTCCGATGCGGGCCACAACCTCAGCGACGTGTTCTGCCTGCTGCTGGCCATGGTGGCCCTGAAACTGTCGCACACCCATGCCACCAAGCGGTTCACCTACGGCTATCGCAAAAGCTCCATCCTCATCTCGCTCCTCAACGCCATCATCCTGCTGGTTGCCGTGGGCGGCATTGTGGCGGAGAGCATACACAAAATCAGTCATCCCGCCGTGGTGAACGGTGCTTTGGTGACGTGGACCGCCGCGGCAGCCATCGTGGTCAACGGCTTCACCGCCTGGATGCTTTCCCGCCGCCAGCACGACATCAACACGCGCGGAGCATTCCTGCACATGCTGGCGGACACGCTGGTATCCGCCGGTGTGGTGGTCTCCGGCATCGTCATCACCCACACCGGCTGGTCATTGATTGACCCCATCATGGGCCTCGTCATCGCCGCCGTCATCCTTGTCTCCACCTGGCAACTGTTGGCCGAAAGCCTCCGCATGAGCATCGATGCAGTGCCCGAAAATATCGACCCCGACAGCATTGTGGCAAAAATGAAAGAACAGGAAGGCGTAGTGGATATCCACCACGTACACATCTGGCCCATCAGCACCACCGAAACGGCACTCACCGCACATATCGTCATTGCCGACTGCCAACAGCTCGACACCACCATCCATGCACTCAAACAACTACTCATATCAGAGGGAATTTCCCACAGCACCCTCGAAACCGAAACCCCGGCCTCCCTCTGCAACCACCACGACTGCTGACCTCCTTCCGCACGGCATTTCCGTGTGGGAACTGGATGGTATTCCCATTATGCGTGTCGTCGGCACGCCGCATCTTTATGACTCCTGTCTCTGATTGCCACCTTACAATCCCAGTCACGCTCTTCCTCCCTTTGCTATCCTTCATTTATCCATCATATATAGAACATTTCTTCAACCGATGCATAGACAACTAACAGATAGCCGTCCCGGCAGTGCCAGACAAGGAGCGGAGATGCCACGTCGCTACGGGAAACGGTTGAGGGCGTTGCTTGCATTCAACTGAAAATTAAAAATTGATTCACGAATTAACACATTCGCACATTCACACATTCAAAAAAGACTCACACATTTACATATTTACACATTGATACATTCAAAATTGACTCACGAATCGATGCATCATATTGACTGATTCGGGTTAAAAAGAGGGTGCCACGCCGGCTGGCATGGCACCCTCGCAGGGTTATTTGCAGGGTGGGGGTTAGCTGTTCATGGTGGCCTCGATTTCGGCAATGGTCTTGGGGATGGGTTTGCCGAGGACACGGCAGCCGTCGGCGGTGACGAGGATGTCGTCCTCGATGCGGATACCGCCAAAGTCCTTCCATTTTTCGAGCTCGTCGAAGTTGATGAAGTCTTTGTTGGTGCCGTTGGCGTGCCACTGGTCGATGAGGGCGGGGATGAAGTAGCAGCCGGGCTCGTCGGTGATGACGAAGCCGGGTTGCAGACGGCGGCCGCAGCGCAGGCTGCCGAGGCCGAACTGGGTGCTGGGGCGTGTCTCGTCGTCGTAGCCGACGTTGATTTGGCCATAGTTCTCCATGTCGTGGACGTCGAGGCCCATCATGTGGCCGAGGCCGTGGGGCATGAGGAGGCTGTGGGCGCCGTTGGCGACGATGTCGTCAAGGTTGCCGCGGAGGATGCCGAGGTCTTTGTAGCCCTGGGCAAGGATGCGGCTGGCAGCGGTGTGGACTTCCTGATAGGTGATGCCGGGACGGGTGACGCGAATGGCTTCGAGGTTGGCGTCAAGGACTATCTGGTAGATGGCGCGCTGGCGGTCGTTGAAGTGGCCGCCGACGGGGACGGAGCGGGTGATGTCGGAGCAGTAGTTCATGGCGGTTTCGCAACCGGCGTCCATGACGAGCATGCGGCCGAGTTCAAGCTGGTGGTTGTGATTGTGGTTGTGGAGGGTTTCGCCGTGGATGGTCATGATGACGGGGAAGGAGACGGGGCCATTGCCCTTCCAGGCCTCGCCCTGCATGAATCCCGCCAGTTCGTACTCGTAGCGGCCGGGCATGGCCATCTTCATGGCACCGACGTGCATGTTGTAGGCGGTGGCGATGGCTTTTTCGATTTCGGCAATCTCCTCGTCACTCTTGATGCTGCGCTGTTTGACGCAAGCGGCAATGAGCTCCATGGAGGCGTAGTGCATGACGCTGTCGAAATGGTGGCCGAGGAGGAGGCTGAGCTGGCGCTGGTTGTCGGCACGGTAGGGCGGCAGGTAGTGGATGCGGCGTGCCTGGCCGATGGTCTTGGTGCAGAGGGTTTGGAGGGCGGCAAGGTCGCCGCTGTTGTCAACGCCTACGGAGGCCGCAAGCTCCTTGACGGTGGGCAGGGGGCCGGTCCAGATGACGTCGTCGATGTCGTAATCGTTGGCGAAGAGGTAGTCGACACCGTTGTCGCAGTCCAGCACGCCCACGAGGTCTTCGCGCTGAAGGCCGAAGAAATAGAGGAATGTGCTGTCCTGACGGAACCAGTAGGTGTTGTCGGGGTAGTTGCAGGAGGCTTCGTGGTTGCCCTGGATGATGATAAGGCCATGGCCTACGTCCTTACGTAGTTGCTCACGGCGAGCGATATAGGTTTCTTTTTTAAACATATAATTTTTATTTTTGTTTGAGAATGCAAAGATACGAATATTTTTCGTATCTTTGCAGCCCCAAACGAAAAAAAATTTCTATATGAAACAGGACCAATTAAAACACAATCCCAACCGCTTGGTGCAATTCTTGCAAAAACCGATGTGCGAGTTCACCAAGGCTGATATCCTCAAGGTCATCGAGGAGTTTGAAATCGAGATGATCAAGTTCCGCTACATGGCGTACGACGGGCGTCTGAAGACGCTGAATTTTGTCATCAACAGCATGGAGCACGCCGACGAGATACTGACGAGCGGCGAGCGCGTGGACGGCAGCAGCCTGTTCCCCTTCTTGGAGGCTGGCAGCAGCGACCTGTATGTGATTCCGCGGTTCCGCACGGCTTTTATCGACCCGTTTGCTGAGTTGCCGACGTTAGACTTGCTCTGCAATTTCTACACCAAGGACGGCGAGCCGTTCGACATGGCACCGGAGTACACGCTGGCCAAAGCCGGCAAGGCTTTCCGCGAGACGACTGGCGGCATGGAGTTCGAGGTGATGGGCGAGTTGGAGTATTACGTGATTGCTCCGAAGGAGGACGAATACCTGACCGCCGACCAGCGGGGCTACCACGCTTCGACGCCTTTCTGCAAGTTTGAGGCTTTCCGCACGGAGGCCATGAAGATGATTGCCGAAAGCGGCGGCCTGATTAAGTACGGCCACAGCGAGGTGGGCAACTTCTGCGTGGGCGACACGATGTACGAGCAGAACGAAATCGAGTTCCTGCCGACCACCTTAGAGGATGCCGCCGACCAGTTAGTGATTGCGAAGTGGATTATGCGCACGCTGGGCTACCAGTACGGCATCACGGTGACCTTCGCCCCGAAGATCACGGTGGGCAAGGCGGGCAGCGGCATGCACATCCACACCCGCATCAGCAAGGACGGCAAGAACATGTACGTGGGCGAGAACGGCCTGACGGAGGTGGCCCACAAGGCTATTGCCGGCATTCTGAATCTGGCCGGTTCGTTGACGGCTTTCGGCGACACGAACCCGACGAGCTATTTCCGCTTGGTGCCCCACCAGGAGGCCCCGACCAATATTTGCTGGGGCGACCGCAACCGCAGCGCCATGGTGCGTGTGCCATTGGGCTGGACGAAGGGCAGCGGCAACATGATGGCCCACTGCAACCCGTTGGAGAAGAACGAGGAGGTTGACTTCAGCTACAAGCAGACGATAGAGTTGCGCACGCCGGACGGCAGCGCGAATGTGTACTTGCTGCTGGCTGGCATGACGGTGGCTGCACGCCACGGTTTCGAGATGGAGAATGCCGTGCAGTATGCCAAGGACCGTTATGTGAGCGTGAACATCTTTGAGCACGAGGAGGTGCTGAAACGCCTCGATGTGCTGCCCGACAGCTGCGCCGCAAGCGCCGACCTGCTGGAGCGCGACCGCGCCATCTACGAGGAGAAAGGCATCTTTGCTCCTGCCTTGATTGACGGCATACTGAAAGAGCTCCGCTCCTACAACGACCGCACGCTGCGCGCCGAGATCGGCAACGACCAGCAGAAGATCCTGGAACTGGTGGAAACCTTTATGCACTGCGGATAAACCTTACATTGGAAGCTATCAATAATCACTAATATTAACAACTAAAAAAAGAGAAAAAATGAAAAAGAATGTTATTGACTTCGGTAGCATAATGGGTACCGACACTACCGGCACGGCTCCCAACTTAGATGTTGTTTTCACCGAGGTGAAGTAATGTCGAACCTCTACCTACTGATTGGCGGCAATCAAGGAGACCGCCAACAGATGCTAACTGCTGCAACAGACTCGATACGTGAACGTATCGGGTCTGTTGTTGCTTGTTCCCAGATATATGAGACCGACCCTTGGGGCACCTTCGACAGTACAGAGACACTGCCCTTCCTGAATATGGCCTTGAAGGTGGAGACGCCTCTGGGAGCGCATGAATGCCTGAGAGTGTGCCTTGACATTGAGCGGCAACTGGGCCGCCGCCGAGGGACACCAGAAGGCACGCAAGAGGGCGCGCGCGTGTACAGCAGCCGCCCCATTGACATTGACCTGATACTGATGGACGACGAGGTGATTGACCTGCCCGACCTGACCATCCCCCACCCGCGCATGCATGAGCGCCGTTTTGTGCTGCAACCGCTGAACGACATCGCCCCGACATTGGTACACCCTGTTTTGAAGAAAAGTATATCCCAATTATTATTAGAATGCGAAGATTATTGTACTTGTTGTGTTTATTGTTGATCCCCTTGGCCGCAGGGGCGCAGCTGACGGTGAGCGGCACGGTGACCGACCACTCGTCGGGCGAGACGCTGATAGGCGCCACGGTGTATGAATCGGCAAGCGGACGGGGGACAACGACGGATGCCAACGGCCGCTACTCGCTGACGGTAAAAGGAAAGGAAGCACTCCTGAGGGTGTCGTTTGTGGGGTACGAGACAGTTTATGACACGGTGAAAGCCAGCCAAGGCCGCAACCGCAACTATGCCCTGAAGCCGAGCATCAGGCTGCAGGAGGTGGTGGTGACGGCACAGCGGGTGCAGAGCCGCGAGTCGTCGCAGATGAGCGCGATAGAAATCCCCGTGGAACAAATCAAGGCTGTGCCGGTGCTGTTTGGCGAGGCGGACATCCTGAAGGCCATCCAACTGCTGCCAGGAGTGCAGAGCGGCAACGAGGGCACAGGGGGCATGTATGTGCGCGGCGGCGGCCCTGACGAGAATCTGTTCCTGCTGGACGGCATACCGCTGTACAATGTGAACCATCTGGGCGGCTTTTTCTCCGCCTTCAATGCCGACGCAGTGAAGAATGTGACGCTTTACAAGGGGAGCTTCCCCGCCCGTTTTGGGGGCAGACTGTCGAGCGTTCTGGATGTGACGACGAACAACGGCAACGACAAGCAGATACACGGCAATGCGTCGATAGGCTTCATTTCGGCCAAGGTGAATGTGGAGGGTCCCATAGTGAAGGAGAGGACGTCTTTCTGCGTGTCGGCTCGGCGCACATACGCCGACCTTATGCTGCAACCGCTGGTGCGCAAGATGGCCACGGACATCGACGGCAAGACGAAGCTGACGGCAGGATACTATTTCTATGACCTGAACGGCAAACTGACACATAAGTTCTCCGACAGGAGCCGATTGTATGCGATGTTCTATATGGGCGACGACGATGCTTACACGCGCGTGCGCACGGAAAGCAGCCTGAGCGAGGACCAGTATTTAGACTTCCGCAACAACTGGGGCAACACGGTGGGAGGCCTGCGGTGGAACTATGAACTGAGCCCGAAGCTGTTTATGAATGTGAGCGCTTCGTATACGCAATACAAGAATAAAATGGTGGTGGGGATTGACAAGGTGACGCCCCGTGCCGACGGGACGGAACAGACCTCGACGGTGGACGGCAACTACCTGTCGACAGTGAAAGACCTGACAGGACGTGTGGACTTTACGTTTGCACCGAATCCCAACCACAGTGTGCAGTTTGGAGCATACTACACTCAGCACTGGTTCCAGCCAAGCGTAATCAGTGGCAGCATTGACTATTTCGATTCCATACAGATGAACCAGTCGTGGAAAATGGATTCCACCATCACCGAGGACACTGTCCCGGCTGGGGAGTGGGTGGCCTTTGTGGAAGACGACTGGAGCATCAACGACTATATCAAACTGAACTACGGCCTACACCTGAGCGGATTCTCCGTAGGAGAGGCGTTCTATCCTTCGGTGCAACCCCGTGTGTCGGGGCGCATTCTGCTGGGCGAGAACCTGTCGCTGAAAGTCGGTTATGCCTACATGACGCAATATCTGCACTTGCTTTCGACCACGGGCATTAGCATGCCCACAGATCTGTGGGTACCGGCCACGGAACGCATCAAGCCTATGACGGCACACCAGGTGGCGGCAGGAGCCTTCTACACCATACCGATGGTGGTGGACCTCTCCGTGGAAGGATATTATAAACGGATGAGCAACCTGATAGAGTACCGCGACGGCGCGACAGCCTTGGGCACCTCGGCGGGATGGGAAGACTTGGTGTGCATGGGTGACGGATGGACCTATGGCGTGGAGTTCCTGGCTCAACGCACCTTTGGGCGCTTGACGGGATGGGTAGGCTACACATGGAGCCGAACCACGCACCTCTTCAACCGCGAGGGACAGACCCTGAACGGAGGCAAGCCATTCCCCGCCAAATACGACCGTCGGCACGACATCAGCATCGTGCTGACATATAAGTTCAGCGACCGCTTTGACGTGAGTGCCACATGGGTGTTCTGCACAGGCAACACGGCCACCCTGGCCATGCAGAAATACTCCGTTGCACAGGAAAACCCGGAGGACTACGAGAACCGCCAACGCATGTCCAACACGCTGTCGCATGTGGAAAGCCGCAACAACTTCCGCATGCCAAACTACCATCGTGCCGACATCAGTGTGAATTTCCATCGTAATTTCAAACGCAAAAACTGTCACCGCACCATCAACCTCAGCGTCTACAACCTCTACAACCAGCGCAACCCCTACCTGACCTACACCAGTTCGGACTACACCTACCGCGGCTACAACCGGGCACTGGTGCAGCTCTCCATTTTCCCCATCCTCCCCTCGGTGGCCTACACGCTCTATTTCTAAACAACAGTATCATTTCAAGACAAACCACATAAAGCCCCATGAACAATCATCGTATCATTCCAATCATAGCGGCCTTGATGCTTTTCGCCTCATGCGAGAAAGTGATAGACTTCGACCCCTCCTCAACCCAGTCGCAGCCTGTGCTCAACGCCATCCCATCGGCAGGGAAACAGCTCTTTGTCAATTACACCTATTCCCGCTTTTTCCTCGACACCAACAACATCCACCCCATTGCGGATGTGGACATGGTAGTCACCGCCAACGGGACGGAATACCGCCCCATCAGCGTGGAGGGCTGCAACTACTTCTTCGACTACACGCCCCAGGAGGACGACCAGCTGAGCATCCGCATCCAGTCCGCGGCGGGCAACGTTTCGGCAAGCACCTACATCCCCCGCCTCCCCAACATCAGCACTCCCTACACCTTTATCCGCGACTCGGTGTTTAAGACCATGGTCATCAACTTCAACATTGACGACCACGCCAACTACAACGACTACTACCGTTTCACCATCTCGCAGCGTGACAGCGGTGCGCGGTATATCCCCTATCGCGACATCTACGACACCATCGACACCGTCCGCAACACCATCTTCTTCTGTTTCGACCGCGGCATCACCGACCCCACTGCCGCAGCCACAGAGGCCTTGGGCGGCTACCTATACCAAGAGCTGCTCACCACGGACAAACTCATCGACGGCCAGAACCACAACACCACCATGATGGTCATCCTGCTGCGCGACACCAACGAGGTGGGCACCTTCCTGCATGAATACAGCCTCAACGTCGAGACCGTCACCCCTGAACGCTACCAATACCTCCAGGACATTGCCAACGCCACCAGCATCACCCAGCTCATCACCGAGCCCGCGCCCGTATACAGCAACGTTTCGGGAGCCCTCGGCATCTTTGCCGGCAATGCCCGCCGCACTTTCCCCTTGTATTCCATCGTCAACGAGAACGACACCACACGCCGCCACAAGTAAGCCCATGCGCATCTATCTCTTAGGCTACATGTACAGCGGCAAGACCACCGTCGGGCACAAGCTGGCCCTGCGGCTGGGCTACCAGTGGGCCGACCTCGACCAAGTGTTTGAATACACGTTCCACACCACCATACCCATCTTCTTCAAACGGTATGGCGAAGAGGCGTTCCGAAAAATAGAGCAGAAACTGCTGCATGCCACTGCCGACCAGGACGACATTGTCATCTCCACCGGCGGTGGCACCCCCTGCCACTTCGACAACATGCAGTGGATAAACCATCACGGCACATCCGTCTACTTCGACGTGAGTCCCGAAACCCTTTTGCGGCGTGCCGCAGCATCCAAAAAGGTACGTCCCGTACTGGCCGGTATGACTGCCAACGAGCGCAACGACCATATCCGCCAGCAACTTGCCCAGCGGATGGTTTACTATCAAAAAGCTCAGATTATCTTTCCTGCCGACGACCCAGATCTCGACCAGCTGGTCCGGCTGCTCAGGCCTACTACTGTTTGATGCGGTGCAGACTGCATGACAGCAGTTCCCCCTTGTCGTCATAGAGGTGCAAGCCGTTCCCCTCGCAGTAACGCCACACCTTGCAATCCTTGCACACTCCTTTGCGCGTCCACTTGCGGTTGCGGTACTGTTCAAAACGATTCTCCCAAACCTCCCAAAGGTTGTCCTTGTAGATATTGCCTTGGTGCATATTGCTGCGGATACTTGTGCAGCCCGATATGCTGCCGTCGCACAGCACCGATGCCACCTCTATGCCCGCCCGGCAATAGAAATAATTGTCGCGAACCTGTCGCTCATACGGACCCAAATATCCTTCACAGGCATAGTTGCACGCAATTCTCCCCTCCTCGCGGGTGCGCTTCACAAAGTCCAGAACCCCGGTGAACATCTCGTCGTCCAACTGCAGCTCGGGGTCATTGGCAGCCCTGCCCATGGGAAATATGGCAAACAGGCGCCATCGTTTGGTGCCCAACGCAATGAGATGCTCCTTAATCTGTTCCAGCTGCCCATAGTTGCGCGGATTGACACAGGTCACCACATCCCACAACACCTCAGGGGTTCGTCCCAGCAGCCCGATAGCCTTGCTTGCATGGCTGAAACTGCCTTTCATCTGCCGCATCCAGTTGTGCTCCTCTTCCAAGCCGTCAAGGCTGATGGCCACCGAGTGCATGCCGCTGTCCAGCAGACGTTCCAACCGAGTTTCATCCAGCAGATACCCGTTGCTCACCACCCCCCAGGGGAAACCGCGTCGATACAGCTCCAGCCCACAGTCCTCCAAGTCCGGCCGCAGCAGTGCCTCGCCACCCGTAAAGATGACAAACACCTCGTGGGGATTGACGTGGGGCGTAATGTCGTCAATGGCTTTGAAAAAGTCCTTGGCAGGCATGTCCGGCGTCGTGGTACTCACCTTGCAGTCGCTCCCGCAGTGGCGGCAGTGCATGTTGCACCGCAGCGTACACTCCCAAAACAATGTCCGCAGCGGATGCAACTTGGCTTGGTTATGGCGATACATACGCCACACCTCTTGTTTCAAATCCTTCATAGCAACAATCTCTAAGCCCCCGTAGGCAGCAGTCTGCCCACGGGCGCACGCTCCGGCACTCAGGGTGCCGCTATCTCTCCGATTTCTTCAGCACCGTGATGTCCACATCCTTGGTGCGGGTGCCTAAGCGCCAGCCCTTGCGTTCGCCGCTCTGCTCGCCCTCGGCAAAATTCACCGGCACCATCTGGTCTACGTAGGCACCGTTTCTCTCGCCGTCAATGTCGCGCACTATCACGTGGTGCACATCGGTGGGAAAATCCTGCATGTGGCAAGTGAAGTAACCCTCGGCATCGGTCGTGTCCGAAGCCTCCTTGATGTAGTCTTGCACCATCTTGTTGTCCTCGTACATCTCCTCAGGCGAGAGGTCCACCTTCGTGTTCACCAGGATTACCTGCATCCCCTCAACGCCCTTGCCCTCAGTGTTGATTACACGGCCCTTCAACACATAGTCCATTGTGGGCACGCCGTACATCAGAGCCATCTCGTCGCGGGGGTTCACCACCTCCTTCTCGGGCTCCGGAGCCACGGGGTTCTGTGCCGCCTCTTTGGTGCTGTGGCATGCGGTCAGTCCCATCATGCCCATCACCGTCATCAGCAGCCAGTCCTTCAGTTTCAAAAAACGAATCTTCATCTCTTTATAGTGTTAAACAATTGTCATTCTCTCCGTTCTGCTTCCGCGTCAGGCTGACCTATCGCCTTCTCCTGCACCCTGACGCTCTCGGCGTGTATACGTTCGAAAATCCCCCTCACAAACTCCTCGCTGAGCCCCTGCTCCTGTCCCTGTACCATCCTGTCATGCAGCACGGCATCCCATCGTTTGGGCTGGAAGACGGCCAGGTTACCCTCCCTCTTCACGCGGGCTATGCGCTCCGCCACCCTGCTGCGGGCTGCCAGCAGTTGCAGCACCTCGCTGTCAATCTGGTCAATCTGTTCGCGCAGCACGCGCAACTCCTCGTCGGCCACCACGCTGTCCGTGCTCCTCACCACCAAACTTCGCAACAACTCGGCCAGCTGTGCCGGAGTCAACTGCTGCTCACTGTCCGTGAGAGCCCTCTCCGGGCAGGGATGCGTCTCTATCATCAACCCCTCAAAACCCAGGTCCAACGCTGTCTGCGCAAGGGAGGCTATCGGTTCACGCCTTCCGGCGATATGGCTCGGATCGCACAATATCGGTATTTCAGGCATCTGCCGCCGCAACTCTATCGGCACCTCCCACAGGGGGCTATTCCTCAGCCCCTCGTTCCTGAAGATGTCAAACCCTCGGTGCACGGCCACAACCTCCCTCACTCCTACTCTTAGGCAACGCTCAATGGCACCCATCCACAACCTCACGTCGGGACTCGGCGCGTTCTTCACCATCACCAGCAATCCCGTTCCCCGCAGAGCTTCCGTCAGCTCCTGCACCATGAATGGGTTCGCCGTGGTGCGGGCACCCAACCAAACAGCATCCATGCCATAACGCACTGCCAACTCCACATGCTCCGTGCGTGCCACCTCGCAGCAGAACTGCAATACCCCGGCTCCGTTCTCCCTCTTCACATCTGCCATCTGCCGCCTAATGTCAGCAATCCACCGCAAAGCGTTCTCACCGCAGCCCTCAAAGCCTCCCGGTCGCGTGCGCGGTTTCCACACCCCGCAACGCACCATCGACACTTGCGGCATTCGTGCCAAAGCCACGCAAACAGACTCCATTTGCTCGCGGCTCTCGGCACTGCAAGGCCCCGCCACCACGTATGGCACACTTATTCTCATACCTCCATAACGGCGAAAACGCCATCCTATTGCACCGCCCTCCAAAAAATTGGCATTCCCCTCGCAATACACAGAAAAAGAGGGCACGCTTCTCAGCGCGCCCTCTCAAAACCAGTATTTAATCAACTTGTAAAAAAGTCCTTATTCAGCTGTATCGGGAAGAACCGACACGTATGAACGGTCTTCGCGACCCTTCTTAAACTGGACAGTGCCGTCGCACAGGGCGAAGAGAGTGTGGTCTCTACCCATTCCCACGTTGTTACCGGGATTGTGGACGGTGCCACGCTGACGCACGATAATGTTGCCGGCGATGCAATGCTGACCACCAAAAATTTTCACGCCTAAACGTTTGCTTTCGGATTCGCGGCCGTTACTGGAACTACCTACACCTTTTTTATGAGCCATAATATGTTGTTTTTAAAAGGTTTTACAATACGGTTAATTAGTTGATGCTGTCAATCTTGATCTGAGTCAGATAGTCGCGATGGCCGTTCATCTTCTGATAGCCCTTGCGGCGGATTTTCTTGAAGACCAACACCTTCTCACCCTTCAGGTGCTTCAGCACGGTGGCCTTTACGTTTGCGCCGGCGATGTAGGGTTGTCCAACCTGAACGTTGCCGTCATTGTCTTTAAGCATCACGGTGTCAAAAGAAACCTCGCTGCCCTCCTCGTTCTGAAGACGGTTGACGAAAATCTTCTGATCTTGTGCGACCTTGAATTGCTTTCCTGCGATTTCTACGATTGCGTACATTGTCTTATTTTTGTTTATTAATTGATTTATTGCACATTCGGAAGTTATTCACTCCCACAAAACAGACTGCAAAGATACAACTATTTTTTTATTCCACAAAATTTTGTTCCAACAAACCCCTAACATTATAACATTTTAACAACTGCCCAGCACCCCGCCATCACCTCCCAACCCCTTGCCAAGGCCCTCTATCCTTGAATCACGCATCGAAATGCTGTTTCCAAACAATAAAACCACGCATTGCACGTTATGAAACCCGTATACAATGAAACTGAAAGAAGCATACCACCGATTCCGCGACTGGCAGCGACGCCCCAGCACCCCTCCACAGATGGGGCTGCAGGAGCACCAATGCCCCAACTGCGGCCATACCTACACCGGCAACTACTGCCCCGCTTGCGGGCAGGCAGCCAGTGACAAACGCATCACCTGGCGGATGGTGGGGCAGAACATCATGGACGTGTGGGGCATCGGCTCCCGCTCCCTGCCCCACACACTGTGGCACCTCATTTGGCGGCCCGGCTACTTTATCGGCGACTACCTCGACGGCCACCGCCGCGCCAGCTACTCGCCAGCCAACATGCTCTTCATCGTGGCCATCTTCTACTCGCTCATCAATCACTTCGTGGGATGGGAGCAGCCCATCGTACGCTCCTCCACCGATTCAGAACTATCCCTTTTCTACACCGCCATAAAATGGCTATCCGTCCACCCTGCCTGGGGTATGCTAACCATTACCACCTTCTTTGTCCTACCCACCTACTCCCTCTTCCACTTTGCCCCTCGCCGTCCCGGCCATTCCCTGCCCGAAAGCGCCACCATACAACTGTTCATGAGCACCCTGATACTCATCGCCACCCTTTTTAACAACCTTTCCCATGGGTGGACATTCTGGCTATTGCCGTTCTACTATCTTGTCACCTACCACCAAATTTTCAACTACAACTGGTGGGGAACCATCTGGAGAATCTTCTTAGGTTTCATCATTGCCTTCTCCTTGATTGTCTTTATAATAATGGTATCGGTGATGGTCGAGAATGCCCGCAAAGACCTCTCACTTGCAAACATTGCCGGATTGTCATTCGTCATCCTAATCTTCCTTGCCCTTTTGATTGGCCTCATAGCTCTGGGCTATTTCATCAGCAAACATACGAGCAAACACCGCCAAACACCAAGCACCGCACCAACCGAAGCGGCGCCGACCGAATGACCACCCGCCCTCCTGCCCCACCCACAACTGCCATCCGGCACCGCACAGCTGTCTACCCACGCCTCCTCTCCCACCCTTCCTTCGCTCCTTCTTCCTCACTTCTCTAACATTTCTCTAATATTTCTTCCTCTTTCATTGGATAAATGATCTGCCAAACGAGCAAGAACTATCATACAAAGAGCGAACCTACAGCGAACAGAAAAGCAACAAAAAAACGCCTTGCAGCCTGAATGGTAAAACCTGAACGGTATTCACAAGAGTCTGTAAGGCAAATGCTAATCCAAACAGTTTCCACATATTTGAGGGTGATTGGGACTGGTGGTTTCCAATAAGAGCAGGAGGAAGAGAAACCTACGAGTTCTTACTAATTGAAAAGATACACCAAGTTCTTGAATGCAAAAAGTGAAATAGACGCACGCACATCTATTTCACTTTCACCTTTTTGATTTGTCAAATACTACCTTCTCAGTTGATAGGAGAGTTCCGACTCGTTGCCGCAGCAGTCGGTGAGGAAGAGGCGGAGGTCGAGACTGGTGACGGATTTGTCGACCTGGTTGAGGTCGATGGTGAGGAGGGAGTATTTGCCGTCGAACTCGGCCAGCACCCACTCACCGTTGATGAAGCAGCGGTATTCGCGCACGCCGGAGAGGTCGTCGGTCATCTTCATGCGCAAGACACGGGCAGAGACTTTGCCGCCCGGCTTGAAGTTGAGAGGTTTGATGGTGGGCGGCGTGACATCGTTAGCCACCACGAAGGTGCCGAAGACGCGCGCGTCGGCTTCGAGCCATCGGCCGGGTTTGCCCTCCACCTTGCGCTCTATGACGCGGGTGGGGAGCGCGGAGAGTTTGTCGTTTTTGAGGGAGCAGATCACCAGTTGTTCCGGCTCGTAGCCTACAACCAACGGCACACGGAGCTGCCAGGTGCGGTGCGGCGGATAGGGGCTGCGCCAGGGTTTGACGGTGTAGACGGGTGAGATGTAGCGGCGGTCGTTGTAGATGCCATGGAGCATGAGGTCGTTGTAGTAGACCATGCCCGCGGGCATGTCAATCTGGTAGTCGCCCCGGCTGACACTGAATGGCCAGCGGATGGTGATGCTGTCGGAGAAGAGGTGGTAGGACGGGTGTTCCGGAATCTCGTGCATGGGGACCAATGTCTCCAAGCTGTTGCGCACATAGAAGGAGCGGGCAGTACGGTTGCCGTTGAAGTCGGAGACGGCAACGGTGATGCGGTGCAGGGAGGTGTCGGTGGCAATGAAGCCGACGCTGCCGTCGCCAAAGGTGCGTGCGGGGCGCACGGGGTCGCCCTCCAAGCGGCGGGTGAGGATGTAGGGTTTACGTGTGGCGAGGTAATACTCATAGTCGAGCTGGGCATTGATGGCACGGGTGTCGGAATAGGTGATGATGTCCATCTTGTATTGGAAAAATGGGCGCCCGTCGACCCAGATGTCTATGCGCTCGTAGCCGTTGTTCTGCGTGGAGCCTTCGGACTGGTCGGAGGCGCAGACCCCGATATAGAAGCGGCCGAGGACGGAGATGGGGTTGAGGGCAGTGCCCATGCGGGAGGCTTTTTGGCTGAGGTCTACCTGATAGGGGGCTTTGCCGCTGTTGATGCGGCTCTTTTTGTCGGCGGGCAGCAGCCGGATGCCTTTAAGGGTGGGTGGTTGCACGTCGACCAGCGTGATACCGTAGTTGAGGGGGTTGAGGCTTTGCTGGGTGCGGGTGTTGCGAACCTCGTAGTGGAGGTGCGGACCGCCGCTCATGCCACTGTTGCCGGCATAGGCTATGAGCTGGCCCCGCTTGACGGGCAACTGTCCCTCGGCCACGGTGGTGTCTAACGTGTAGCATTGCCCCGCAGCCTGCAGTCGGCGCACGTATGTGGCTATAGCGCCGTGGTAGCCGTCAAGGTGCAGATAGACGGTGGTGATATTGCCGGCATGGTTGATGTAGAGCATCTTGCCTCCGTCGTAGGCGGAGATGCGGATGCGCGACACATAGCCGTCGGCCGGGGAATAGACGGGTGTGCCCACACCGTCGTCGCCCCCGATGCGGAGGTCGATACCGCTGTGGAAGTGGTTGGTGCGTATTTCGGCAAAAGTGCCGGAAGGAGCAGGGTCCAGATGGAGCGGATTGTCTAACTTGGGAGGCTGCAGCGACTGAGCCGAGGCCGTCATGTTGTATAGCGCAATGGCGAGGAGCAGGAAAATGCGTATGGTAGGCATGAGCATGATTTTTTGAATGTGGGAATGTGTTAATGTGTGAGTCTATTTTGAATGTGGGAATGTTCCTAATTATTAATTTTTAATTATTAATTTTTAATTTCTCAGGTTGTCTGCATCAACTCGCGAGCGGTCTGGAGGGCTGCATCTGTGGGAGGATTGGAGGAGAGCATGATGGCAATCTCGGTCGCACGCTCGTCCGCCGAGAGCTGGCGGATGCGGGAGATGGTGTTCTCGCCCTCAAGGGCCTTGGCCACTTTGAGGTGCTGGGTTGCCTTGGCAGCTATCTGGGGCAGATGCGAAATGGCTATAACCTGCATGTGGTCGGCCATGCGGCGCATGATGTCGCCCACAGCAACAGAGATGTCGCCTGACACGCCGCTGTCAATCTCGTCGAAAATGATGGTGGGCAGGAGGCTGCGCTGCGTCACCACCGACTTGATGGCAAGCATGAGGCGCGCCAACTCACCGCCAGAGGCCACATCGGCCACCGGGCGCGGGGTTCCGCCTTGGTTGGCGTTGAAAAGCAGCCGCACATTGTCGTGACCCATGGGGCCATAGTCGGCAGCGGGAGCGATGTCGGCCACTATGCGAGCCGAGGCCATGCCGAGGGTGGCAAGCACAGGGAGCAGCTGGCTTTCGAGGAGGGTGGCAGCCGCCGAGCGGCTCCGGGTGAGGCGGTCGGCAGCTTGCTGCATCTGCGCAAAGACCTTGTCGACCTGCTCCATCTTGTCGCGGATAAGGTCGTCGAGGTTTTCGGCATCCTTCAGTTGCTCGCCCAAGCGAGATTGTATCTCCAACAGGGCGGTCACGGTGTCCACCCCGTGTTTCTTCTGCAAACGGTAGATAAGGTCCAGCCGTTCGGCCACAGCGGCTTGCCGCTCGGCGGAGTATTGTATCTTGTCGTCGAGCGAGGCCACCTCGGACAGTATATCCTGCATTTCGATAAGGCACGAGTCCAAACGCTGGTAAAGCGATTCTATGCCCTCGTGGAACGAAGCCACATGCGACAGCGCCGAGCGCGAGGCCGAGAGGCGGGCTACGGCCCCGTCGCCTTCCTGCCCGTCGCAGAGGTTCGCCACTGTGCCCAAAGCCTCCTTGATGCCCTCGGCATGTTCCAGCAAGCGGGCTTCTTCCTCCAGCTCCTGCTGTTCTTCTTCTTGCAGATGGGCCGCGTTGAGCTCGTCGTAAAGGAAGAGATTATAGTCGCGCACTTTGTTATTCTCCGTGTCGCGGGCGGTGAGTTGTTCCAGCTCGTGTTTCAAAGATGAATAGGAGCGGTAAAGTTGTTGATACTCCGGCAGCGGCGAGGAGCTGGCAAAAGAGTCCAACAGCTGCGTCTGGAAAGTGCTCTCGGTGAGCGTGAGCGTCTGGTATTGAGAGTGGATGTCCAGGATATGGGGGCCAAGCTCTTTGAGGAACTGTAGGTTGGCGGGAGAATCGTTGACAAAAGCGCGGCTCTTGGCGGAGGGAAGAATCTCGCGGCGCAGGATGAGCATGTCGTCATAATCGGCATCATAGCGGGCAAAGAGCGGTTCCAACCCAAGTTCAGCAATATCGAACGCAGCCTCCACCACGCACTTGCGCTCTTTGTCGGACAGCACCTGCGTGTCTGCACGCTGCCCCAGCAAAAGGCCCAAGGCTCCCAGCAGGATGGACTTGCCCGCCCCCGTCTCGCCCGTGATGACCACAAAGCCCTCGGCAAACGAGATGTCCGTCTCGCGTATCAGTGCATAATTCTCAACATGAAGCGTTCTCAGCATATTCGTTAATGTGTAAATTACTCAAAACATATTTTACATCAGCATCGGGGCTATGCGGATCAGGGCGTCGACCAGGGCATCGACATCCTCGCGCGTGGTGTAGCAGGCAAAGCTGGCTCGCACTGTGCCGGGAATGCCGTAGCGGTCCATGATGGGCTGTGTACAATGGTGCCCTGTTCGCACCGCCACGCCCAGTTTATCCAGCAGCGTGCCCACGTCGTAGGGGTGCGCCTCGCCCAGCAGGAATGAAATCACTCCCGCTTTGTGCGGTGCCGTGCCAAACAGGCGCATGCCTGGCACTGCCATCAACCGTTCTGTGGCATAGTGCATCAGGCCCTCCTCGTGGCGACCAATGTTCCCAATGCCCTCCTGCTGCATGAAGTCTATCGCAGCACCCAGCCCCAACACATCGCCCACCGACGGTGTCCCCGCCTCAAAACGGAATGGAAGTTCATTATAAGTGGTCTTTTCAAATGTCACATCCTTAATCATCTCGCCACCTCCCTGGTACGGTGGCAGCTGCGACAGCAACTCCTCGCGCCCGTACATGACTCCTACTCCCATTGGGGCATACATCTTGTGGCCGGAAAAGCAGTAGAAGTCGCACCCTATCTGCTGTACATCCACCGGCATGTGTGCCACAGCCTGTGCGCCATCTATCAATACTGGCACACCATGGCTGTGCGCCATCTCCACAACCTTCTGCACCGGGTTCACCGTCCCCAGTGTGTTTGACACATGTGTGCAGGCGACCATCTTGGTGTGCTCATTGAACAGCTTGGCGTAAGCCTCCATGTCCAGCACCCCCTCGTCGCTGAAGGGAATCACCCTCAGCCTTGCCCCTGCCAACTCACACGCCAACTGCCACGGCACGATGTTGGAATGGTGCTCCATGCCGGAGACAATCACCTCGTCGCCCGCATGCAGGAAAGCCCGGCCAAACGACGACGCCACCAGATTGATGCTCTCCGTGGTGCCGCGTGTAAAGACAATTTCGCTTCGGCTACGGGCATTGATAAACTGCTGCACCTGCGTGCGCACCTTCTCATAACGCTCCGTGGCCTGAGCAGCCAGATAGTGCGCTCCACGGTGGATATTGCTGTTCAACGTGAGGTAATACCCTGTCAAGACATCAATCACCTGGCGCGGCTTCTGAGTCGTGGCTGCATTGTCCAAATAGACAAGCTGGTGATTATAAACCTTAGTATCGAGAATAGGAAAATCCATTTTGAGTGTGTTAATTCGTGAGCGGAGAACCTCCGCAGGTATTAATTTTAATTTTTTGAGTCGTATTTCAATTTCTTCAATCTCCTTTATACAACAGATACATCACTATCAAGCCCACCGTGAGCAGCCCGAGGAAGATAAAAAATGCCCAGCTGCACCCCGGTTTGGGCAGAGGCCTGTCCTTGCGCATAAACAATCGCGCCCACGCTATCTTCTGGTCCATCTCATCCATCTTAATGAATGTGTTAATGTGTTAATGCTTGAATGTGTTAATGTGTGAGTCGTTTCAATTTTCACTTTTCAATTTTCTGAATGTGTTAATGTGTGAGTTTTATTACCCGCGGCGGTGCGCCGCTTTCAATTTTCACTTTTCAATTTCTTTCGGCGCAGCGCTCTCAACACCACAAAAACCACCACCACAGCCAGCAGCACCACTATGCCTATCGAAAGTTGATGACTATACTTCACAATCACCGACGGGTCGGCAGCCTGATAAGCCAACCATCCCAAGACCGCCAGCAGTGTGTTCCACACCCCTGCACCGATAAAAGTGAAGAGTGTAAACATGCCCAGATTCATCTTCGAGAGGCCTGCCGGGATAGAAATCAGCTGGCGGATGACCGGAATCAAACGCCCCACCAGCGTGGAGAGATTCCCATGGTCGTTGAAATATGTCTCCGCACGCTGAACCTTCTCCTTCGACAGCCCCAACAGCCGTCCCACACGGCACTCGGCAAAAGCATAAACAATGGGCCTACCCAACCAGCGCGACAGGAAATAGTTGATGTATGCACCCACCAAGGCTCCCAAAGTGCCTATCAGCACAATGAGCCAGACCACCATACCGCTGCGCGATTCAGGATTGCAAGCCACATACACCGCCGGCGGCACCACAACCTCCGACGGAAAGGGGATGAACGAACTCTCCAAAGCCATCAACAGGCCGACGGTCGTGTAATTCATGTGGGCATCGTACCACGTCAGCACATCAGCCACAAAGCCCGTCGACGTACTATCGTCACCGTTCACCTGCTCGGCAATCGTTTGGTGCTCCATTGGGACCTGTGCAGACACGCCCCAGCAAGCAACCGTCATCAATATAAGCAACAATAATCTTCTCATAAATAAATGTGTTAATGTGTTAATTCGCGAGTCAGTTTTTAATTATTTTTAATTGTTTGAAAAACTCAACATGAAAGCAAGCAATGCCCCATCCTCGGCAAGAGCCGGCCACATTGCAAGCAAATCGCCATACAGCTGAAGGGCGTCGATATGTGAGGAAGTGAGGAAATCCATCATACGGATATCCTTGCCAAGGCGGTAGTAGCAATAGCACAGCCGCACGGCAAAAGCCACCGGGTCGGTGGCATCGGCATAGCCACCCTCCAACAACTGCGAAGCATCCGACCAGCGCTCATTATCCATATACAAATCTGCCAGACAAAGCCAAGCCTCGTCGCTCGTGGGGTCGAGGTCTATGGCGCGGCGGTAATAGGTTGCAGCCTCCTCGCCGTAGCCCATCATCTGGCTGCAGACACCCAACTCACGCCAAGCTGCCGAGTAGGCGGGATCCTCCTTCAGCGCATCATGGAAGTAGACCGTGGCAGTGTGGTAATTATTCGCCTCCTTGTACAGCGAGCCTATACAGAAGAAGATATACGGCCGGTCGTCGGTATAGTCCAACGCATCGCGCAAAGTCAGCACCGCACGCTCCCGCTTTCCCATATTGGCATAGCAGTCCGCCAAGCCCAGATAAGCGTCGACAAGGGAGCTGTCGATAGCCAGTGCATACTCAAAAGCATCGGCTCCCAACTCATACAGACCCAATCGGCTGTAGACCAGCCCCAGCCCGAACCAGGCCCACTTGTTGTACGGCCTGTTCTCAACCAGATTTCTGAAAAACCCCACTGCTGACTCGCCATTGCCACGCTCCGCCTCCGTACACGCCAGATTATAGAGCGAACGGCTTTCCTCCGGGTTCACCTCCACAGCTTTGTGGTAGTACCGGGCAGCCTCATCCAACTTACCCATGTTGTAATACTCGTCGCCGATATTCCCATAAACCATGTCCAGCTCATAGCCGTCCTTGGCGGCCCGCTGATAGCAGTCTATCGCCTCCTGGGCCAGACCCATCATGCCGTACACAGCACCCATAGCATAACTCACGTCCGTATTGTCCGGCTCCGTCTGTGCCAACTCCCTCAAAATATCCAGCGCCTCGTCAAACTGGCCACGGATGCTCAGCAGGTGAGCCCTACGCAAGCGTACAGCACTGCTGCCGGGGAAAAGGCTCTCGCCAAAGGCCACTGCCGACTCCAGTCCCTCATCGTCGTACACCTCTAAATAGTAATCCATAATAACCTCCAGCTCATCCACGTCAAAGAAAGAGTAGCCGCCCGCGCCCTGCCGCTCAAAGCGGAGAACCAAGTCGCGGACCTCTGGGTCATAGTCTTTAAAACGGTCAATCTTCATTCGTTAGTCATTTATCATTTTTAGAAGCTAAACCTAATCGTTATTCCTCCCTTGGTAGTAGAATTGGGGTAGGCATTGCGGATATAGGGATTATTAATATTGGTCTGGAAGAAAGCCCGCAACGTCAACGAGGTGGAGAGAGCATACTCCGCCGAAAGCTCAGCCATCCACACTTCGCTGCCCGACGACACCTGACTGACATTCTGGTTAATCTTGCGGATATGGGTCTTGTTGCTGTTGTAGGAGAGGTTCAGCTGAAGGACGATGTCGCTCTTCAGGTGCTGTACACTCTCTCCCACCTTCACGTCGAAAGCCACGTCCTTGAAACGGTATCCACCACCGAAAGTGATGCTACGGCGGGTGGTTTCCGTCAGCTGGTTGTTCGAGAAGCTTAGACTCAACGTCCTGTTGCGCTGCACGGACAGGTTCAGCTGCACACTGTTTGTCATACTCACGGCAAGCCTGATGAGGGGATTGAACTGCTCACTGATCTGCACGGACTCCATGCTCATCGGAGCCACAAAGTCGTCGCTGCCATTCAGCACCGTCTCTTTGCCGTAGTCGTAGCCCTCGCGCCCGGAGATGGCTGCATCGGTGTAGTAATTGCCAATGCTGTATGTGGAAGAATATCTGTGCGACAGGGAGATGTTGGTAAACCACTTCTTCAACCAGGCCACCTTGTTCAGACCATTGTAATTGATGGACCAATTGGGCAGCGGAAGACCCATGAAAGGCGAGAAACCATAGCTCGCGGCATCCTTGCCCAGATAGGTGGAAAGAAAACTGGTCAGCAACACAGTCTGCTGGTTGGGGCCATAACCGAAGGGGAAGTATTCGCCACTCATTGTGTCGTGTATCAGTTGGTCACAGCGGGCGTCGGGATTGGCAGCTGCCAGCCTGTCGGCAACCACCCTCCTGCTTGAAAGGAATTGCTCATAGAGCTTGTCCGGGTCGGCAAAAGCGGTGGCCATGCTCCAGCAGGTGGTTGTGTAGGTGCCCGCCATGACGTAGCTCAATGGACCGTCGACATCGTCAAGCTGGCTCATAAACTTGTAATAATACTCTTCGCGCGACTGGTTGTTTTGCGAAGCCGTCAATTCTATTCGGAAATCGCGTATCGGTTCCACCGTGGCCTGTAGCGACATCATCTGCGTGAGCGTGTTGCGGTGCGGACTGTTCATCAGCGTGTCGGTACTTAACAATCGGTTCTCCCGCAGACGCTCTACGAGGCCGTCATTATACCCCACAACAAAGGCCGGACCTGGCATCCACCCATTCCTCGGATCCATGCCGAGAATTCGCGCCGAACCCATATAGCCGGGCAGCAACGAACCCGTATTACGGCTATACTGGACCGAGAAGTTTTTCAACCCTGTTACCATACGGATGGCGAAATGGCCCACCTCGGTAAGCATCTCGGCCACTTGCGCACGGCGCACAGAATCCGGGTTCTTTGCACGGGCCACGGAGTCCCTGACGGCCTGTTCGCGCTCCTTCTTGGTCATCCGTTTGGGGTCCTTGGTTTGTTTGGCCTGTTTCTGCTTGTAGGCATTCTTGATGAAGGGGAAGCGGTTGTACAGTGTCTGCATGGAGCCAGAGACGGAGGCCTGCAACTGCCCTGCACCATTAAGGGTGCTGCCCATTGAGGAGAGTGCCTGGGTGGTGCCCATAAAATTATAGGTCGCCCTGTAACTGACGGGGACACGCAGAAAGTCGAGATATGGAAGCTTGCTGATGGGCAATTCCCATGTGGCGTTTATCGTCTGCTGATAGTTCTGCATGGTGCCACCTTCCTTCAGCGAGTTCCTTATGGCCTCCCTGCTCTCGCGGGTGTCGGCACGCCCCACGGGCTCGTCAATACGCGCGTTGGCGGTGGCGTTGTACTGTATACGCAAACTGCGGCTGATGTCCCACTGCAAACCGTAATCCCGTCGCCAGGTGAATTGCTTGTAGTAGGTAGGCTTCATAATTACAAGTGCCGCCCCTTTCTTGCGCAACAGGGTCTCTTCGTAGTCACGGTAGACCTCGGTGCTGAATGAGAAGTTCTTGGGCTTGTAATAGAGATTGAAATCTTTGATGAATTTACCGTTCTTGCTGTTGATGAATTTGGAGGTGGACTTGGCAAAAGGTGCAAAGAGTCCGGGCTCCTTGGGTGTATAGGCATAGGTGAAACCGCCGCGGTGCTGGTCCTTGTTGTAATGGTCCAGTTCATCATTCGACGACCGCTCCCGGCTGTAGGCGTATGAGAAGGTGAAATTCTCAATATCGTAGAAGTGCGGTTTCAAAGCCCCTTTGCCTGTGCGATCCTTGCGCATATTGGTCAAGGTGATGTTGGTCGTGGTGTGACGCTCTTGGGCTATGGCACGCACGCTGTCCCGTTCCTCCTGGGTAGCGTATGTTTTCAGGTCGTCACGCAGACGGACATCGGGGTCCAAGGGGTTGTATTCCGGACTGCCCACCTGTTTGTTATAGTCCAAATAGAATGGGATGTGGACACCCCATTTCTCGGGGAGGAATTTGCCGAGTTCCAAATCGAGGGTGCTTTGCATCTGGAGGGTGTTCACCAACTCTAACGAGGTGGGTTTCTCTTCCAGATTGCCGAAACCGGCCGTGCGATAGGAACCGTAGAGCGAGAGGTTGCCGAGGTCGGCCAGATTGGTGCGGGCCAAGGCCATGGCCGCCCAGCCGCCACGGTTGTTGAAGTCGGTAAGGCGCAGCTCATTGAGCCATACTATACAGGATTTTGGCAGCATGTCGTTGCCATCGTCCAACCGCTCCTTTTTCGGATTCCTGACACCAATCATGATGACTTTCACCTTGCCGAGGTTGGGGGCGCCAAGAACGGTGTACTTCCTTCCGTCGGCATACTCACTATAGAGGAGCTGGCTACTGTAGGCAAGGTCGCCGTGGCGTATGAGCTTGTTGCGGTTGGTCTTGATGTCGACAAGTTTGTTCAGGTCTATCTCCACGTTATTTTCCCGCGGCCAGATGGCGTAGGGGTCGTCACGGCTTACGCCCCAGTCAGTGAATTTGAGGGGCACTTCATACTCGTAGTAGTTGTTGGTGTAGTCGCTGCCAAGGCGGACAAAGAGCACAAGATCTTCATCTTCTATCGGTGTGGTGAGGTCTTTCTTCTCGGCATGGACAAACATCTTCAGCTTGCCGTAGTTGCGGAGGTCATATTGGGTGCTGCGGTAAACGGCGCGGGCATCGCCAGAGGCAAGGTTGGAGATGTCCAATGCGAGAGCTTGCTCGTTGAGTTTGATGGCCACGGACGAGGTGCTGTACCACTCTTCGCGTTCAATATCGGGTGGGAGGACATAGGGAACAGGATAGCGACTGCCATTCTCTTCAATGTTGACGGTTCCGATGCTGAAGGAGGTTCCGGCCCCGGTGCCGGTGGGATAGTCGCCGGGCTGGAGGAGGTTCTCGGTATATTTGCGCCATGTGGCATAAACGAGTTCTAAGGTGGCAAATCGGAGTATGATGGGCTCTTCAAAGTCGTTGAGGAACATTCGCATGAAACGTATTGACTGGAAGCCGTTGAGCTTGCCTACCAGTTGGTCGTACTCGCGGATGGGTATGCGGAACTGGTACCACTTGCAGGAAGTTGTTGTGCCATTGGGGAGCATGACGTTGGCGGCTTCCTGAATGTCGACAATGTGATTCTGGCCGATGACCATCTTGGAGGGGTCAAGTTCGACAACGTATTGGTAATAGTTCTCACTCTCGCTGAGGGTGTTGTCGCGATTTATATCCTCAACGTTGGGATAGATGGAAGCTGCAGTGGTGTAGCTTTCGGGGTTGTCGGCGTCGACGGTGGAGTTGCCTTCAGGGTTATTGTAGTATTTGTAACGGTCATTGATTTTGAGGTCGAGGTTGTCGTAGTCGGTGCCGCGGTAGTAGTGGAAGTCGTCAGCGGAGGGGTCGTCAACGGCCAGCTGGTAGGCGCGGGAGTCGGTGCCGTGGAGGAGGGCCACTTGATTGATGTATTCGGCAAAGAAGCTTTGCTCGTCGGTGAGGCCGCGGGTGCTGCCAAGGCCATCGTAGCCGACATCCTGGTATTTGCGGGAGGACTCGTCGCCAGAGAAGGCGTTGACGATGGGCTGCGTGTTGGGCACACGTCCCCAAATGGTGGTGTCTACGCCGGTAACTTCAGGTCCTGTGGGCAGTCCGTTCTCGAAACTTTTGCGGCCGTCGCGGAGTATGTCCTCGCTGATGTCGCCAAGGTTGATGTAAAGCTTGCCGCCCGTGTGGTCAGGATTGAGGATGAAGGGGTCCATGAGCCAGAATTCGATGGTCTCTATGTTCTGAGTCTCAAAGTCGGTGTAGTCAAGTTGGCGCATGATGCCTCCCCAACGGCTGCGAGGGTCGGCAAGGGTTCCGTCGGCTTGAAGGCCGGAGCTGTAGGAGGTGGGGCCCACATCGTAGTTGTAAGGGCCGCGCTCGGCGGGATAGAAGGCAAGGTTAAGCTCGTAGATGTTGGTAAGCTCTCCCTGTGCCAGCTGCTTGTTGGGGAAGACTTCCTGCTCGGCTATGCGGCGGGCGTAAGGATGGGAGCGGTCGTCCTCAGTGAGGTTGCGGGGGCTGTCAGAGCTGTAGAAGAGATTGTCAATACGATACCAGGCAAGTTTGGCACGGTTGAAGCCGTAGGCAAGGCCTGTGGAGGGTGCCGACTCTGGGAACATGGGCAGGGAGAGGCGGTAGTCCTGCGGGGTGGAGGCAAGATGCCAGAACATGACGCCTTTGAGGTCAATGCTGCTCTCGGCCCCCTCGAAGTCGTCGACGTAGGTGACGCTGCCCTCTTTGCTGCCAGTGGAGGCGAGGCCGGGGATGAATTGGGCAAACTCGGCGGAGAGGGTGAGCGTTGAGGGCGCTTTGGTGTCAATGCCGGGCAGCCAGTCGATGGCTTTGGTGATGAAGGGAGCATCATGGCGGTAGTTGAGGTCGAAGCCGTAGATGCTGTTGGAGGTGGGCTCGTCGCCGAAGTTATTCTTCTGCGTGAGGGGCTTTTCGTAGAGGTTCATGAAGGTGGCACCGACATTAAAGTCCGGCTCAATCTCGTAGTTGACGTGTGCACCTGCCATGGTCTTGGTCATCATGCTGAAGGAGTTGTTCTCGCTGCTGACGCTGATGGGCGTGCCACTGCTGAGGATGCTCTCGTTGACGATGCGGACGGTGCCCATGGTGTAGTCGACGGTGTAGTCGACATTCTCAATGAGCGGAACGCCTCCGGCGGTGACAGTGACGGAGCCGGGCGAGACACTGTAACCCAACGAGATTTCGCCACTGACAGTGGAGGAGAAATAGCCCTCTATATAGAATTTGTTCTTGTCGGCATACTGCTGGGCGAGGGTGCGGGTCATGGTGTAGAGGGAGTCAAAGCAGTACTCCTGCGCAAACTCGTCGTCGCCAATGAGCTGCCGCAGGTCGCGCCCAAAGGGTTCGACATAGGGGAAGAAGATGCGGCCTGTGCTGGCCTGGATGATACCGCCTTTGAAGGCAGCACTGTCAAACCAGTCGAAGACTCCGTCGGCATAGTAGTAGTTCTGCGAGGCATCCATGCGGTCCAGACCAAAAAGCTCGATGAGGGGTATTCCCTCTTTGGGTCCAGAGGTGAAATAGCCTATGCCCACTCCACCTTCGCGGCTTTCGTAGAGGATGTTGAGGCGGAAGTTCTCACGGCCTATCTGGGTGCTGCGCAGGAAGTAGACGTTCTTCATCATCAGTCGCCACAGGGGACTGCGGGTGTCCACGCCCGTTCCTTTCAGCAGTTTGACGATAAGGGTATTGGGGTCGTTGACACCGTCAGTGGTGAGTTCACCCACTTGGTAGACAGTGGTGTCGCCAATCACCTGATACTGGAAGGCTACGGCCAGCACTTGGTCGGCACTGAGAGGCTGGTTGAGGGTGATGAATCCGAGTTGGGCATTGTAGGTGTACTCGTTGCTGTTCAACAATCGGGCACTCTCCACTTTCACGTAATCGGCACCGGCCGTGAATCCGGCTCCCTGCATGTAGGTGGTGATGTTGTCGATGCTGCGGATGGCTGCGGGATTGAGGATTTCCAACAGGTTGTTGCTGCCGTTGGTCGGGCGCTCGGAGCGTCCGCCTATGACGCGGCTGTTGGAGGGCAGGTCCTCACCCAGGTCGGTGAGGGCAAGGATATTGCGGTTGTTTGTCACAGCGGCTCCCACATTGGTACGCCACACTTCCATACGGATAATCTTGATGTTGGTGTTGGGCGTGGGGAGGGTGGACATGGCCTTGTTGTAGTTGTCGTAGAAGTATTGCGCAATGAAGTAGTGGCGGTTTTCCTCGTATTCGTCCGCACGGATTTGGAATTCCTGCGTGGAAGCACCTCCTTGCACGCGCATGTTCTCGGTGCTGGTCTCTTTCTGCGACACGACAGCGTCGACGGTCAGTTTGCCGAACTTGAGCTTGGTGTGCACACCGAACAGCTCTTGGCTGCCGTGGATAAGGGTGGTGTTGAGGGGGAAGGAGATGTTGGCAGCCTCAAAGAGTTGCAGGATGTCGTCCTCCTTGCCCTCGTATTTGAGTTTGATTTTGTTCTCAAAGTCGAAGGTGGCTTGGGTGTTCCAGTTGATGTCAAAGTCGAAGAGGTCCCCAATCTTTGCATTGAGGTTGACTTGGATGTTCTCGTCGAAGTCGAAGGTGGTGACGCTGCGGCGGTTGGCATCAATGTTATAATCGTCACGGTAATTATTGACTATCTGGAAGGTGAGGTCAGCGCTACCCGAAGGATTGATGGAGATATTGGGGATGGCCAGCAATCCGTCGACCTTCTTGCTGATTTCGCTGAAACCGGGTATGCGGCTCAGCAGACCGTCGTCGGAAGCCGTGTCGCTTACGGCGGAACGCTCGTCCCAGTATTTCCTCATCAGCTGGTCCATCTGGTAGTTCTGATACTCTTCAAAGGTCATGTATTCGCGCTCTATGACCATGTCGCCCACACGTGTCACCTTCACATACGAACCGCTTTCGGCATCATACTCCACCACCGTGGTCCTGCCCCCGTCAGGGGTCTGGGCACAGAGGTTCCCTCCCACCCCAAAGAGCAGGAGCAGCAGACACAGCCTGAGGAGACCCTTGATGGCTCCCACACCGTGGCGGTTTGTATTATGAAGTGCTTTTCTCAATGCGTGCTTTTGTGATTACAATCTCTTCAGTGCTTCTTTGATCATCTCTTCCACGGTGAGGCTGCCGTCCAAGGCTCCCACCACCTTCTCGGCCGCGGGCTTGGGGAAACCGAGCATGACCAATGCGCTGACGGTCTCGTCCTTCTTCACACTGATGGCCGGTGAGGCAGCCCCGGTGCTAATGCCCGCAGCGGAATACTGTCCGGCAGTGTCGGACACTTTGTCCTGCAACTCAAGGACGATGCGTCCCGCCGTCTTGGCTCCCACGCCCTTGACGCGCTGCACAGTCCGCGCATCGCCCGTGGCGATAGCCTGTGTCAGCTCTTCGACGGAGAGGGAGGAGAGCATCATCCGCGCCGTGGCGGCTCCCACGCCGTTCACGCCCAACAGCAACCGGAAGAGGCTCCGCTCCTGCATGGTAAAGAAACCGTAGAGCAGGTGGGCATCCTCGCGTATCACCTCATGCACCCACAGCCGCACCTCCGTTTTTTCCTGAATGGCGCTGTAGGTGTTCAGCGTAATGTCAAGCAGGTAACCCACACCGCAGCAGTCTATCACTGCATTGGCGGGAGTGATGCTGGCCAGCTTTCCTGATATATATTCGTACATTTTGAATGTGTTAATTCGTGAGCGGAGAACCTCCGCAGGTATTATTTAATTTTCAATTTTTAATTTCCAGGATAGCTGTATCCTATCCCCAGTGCGGGCGAATCTTCCTCCAAGTGGTAGTCTCCCTCCGCGGGGTTTACAAACTTGGGGTCCTCGTCCCACTCCCCACCGCGCACCAAGCAGTGGTCTATCAGCAGCGACGTCTCCACGCGGTCGTCAAGGTCCACATACATCTCGCCGTCGGCGCGGCTGCCATACACTATGCAGTCCTTCAGGGAGACCCGCATGGGCCAGATATAGCGTGTGTCGCCATAATCCAAAGCATTGGTAACAAAGAAACTCCCAAAAGTCCGCGTGCCCAACCGCCAGTAGTCGGCAAAGGTGCAGTGGTCAAAGCTGTAGTCGCCGCCATAGCGCAGGGCCACAGTTGCCGACCCGCAGTTGGTCACCAGCAGGTTGCTCCCCACAACGGTGGCCGTCTGGCACAGCAGCCCCGCCAACACATGGTTGGAGACCTGCGTGTTCGACACCCTGAGTGTGGGCTGGTTGCTCGCGCAGCTGTCCATCCGCACGCCGATAAAAGCGTTCTCAATCCGCGCATGGTCTATCACGTTGTCCTTGCTCCCCACCGAGAGCCAGACGTAGCCCCACTGGCCGGGCAGTGTTTTGTAGCGTCCGTCCTGCCGCACGGAGGTGAAGAGCACGGGCTGCTCCTCCGAACCCTGCACCACGAGGGTGGCACTGTCGTACACCCACAGCACAGCATTGTTGTGGAAATAGAGCTCGTCGCCCGCTTGCAGACGCAGCGTGTGGCGCGAGTCCACCACGGCGTAGCCCACAATCACATGGGGCAGGTCGTGCCGCCAGTTCTCGCAGTCTATCACGCTGTAGGCATAGGGCTGCCCAAAGGTGGAGTCTATCAGTGGTGTGCCGTCGGTATAGTGTATCGTGTCCGTGGGCACATGGTAGATGGCGTTGCGCCCGTAAGCCGTCAAGGGCATGCGCCGCTCGGCCTCTTCGGTCTTGAAGAGCACGGCATCCTCTATCAGGAACGGCTCGGTGCTGAGGTTGGGCTTTATGTTGGCGCGCACAAAGACAAAGATGCTGTCGCCCGCAGCGATAGTCACATTGCGGGCCACCATGGCCGTGTCGCCATCCACATTGAGGCGGAAGCGTGACCCGTAGCCCCCGGCAAGCGTCACCTGCTCCAAGCGCACCGCCTCGTCGCCACGGTTGTAGACCTTGAACTGGCGCGTCGTGGTGCCCATCTGGGTGAACACCGTGTCGAAAGCCATCGTGTCGCACGACAGCTCCAGCCCTCCCAACTCGGAGGCATAGCGCTCCTCCTTGCTGCACGACGCAAACACCCCTGGCAACAACGTTGCCATAATCAGCACAATATAAAATAGCCTTTTCAGCATATAGACCTATTAACGCAAAACCTTACCGATTATTATTGTCGCCCCCATTTTTTTCTTCACGCTGGCAGTGCAGTTGTCCGGCCGCGCACGCTGCGCCACGACCCGTCTGTGGCAGCTCCGTTGTCCACCCACTCCTTGTCCCACATTTCGCAGTCCGCGCGCGCAACGTTTGCCCAATGATATTGGGAGAAATGAGCGGGAAATGTTGGGGAACTGGCCTGCAAACGGCGAACCTGCAGCGATGGTGGCGGAACTCAACGGGTATAGAGGTCGAAGACGGCATTGAGGCGGCGGCTGCAGACGGGGCAGAACGGCGCGTAGTCGCGCATCATGCAGCGCATTGCGGGGCGGTAGATGCCGTGGGCGTGGTAGCCCGCGCCTTCGTAGACGCCGAGGGAGCCGTTCGCGGTGCGGGGCACGCTGTCGTCCGCCGGAGTGGGCACGGGGGTGCCGGCGGGAAGCATGGACTGCCACTTGGCGGAGAAGTCGACGAGGGTGGTGATGTTGGGCTCGACGGGCTCTTGGGCAAGGGTGTGCATGTCGCCATAGCTGAGATCCTCGTCGACGTACTCGTCGGCAAGGCCGCCGATGGAGTGGCCCAGCTCATGCGGAAGGACCATGTAGGCCATCCCGTTGAGGGAGCTCATGGCGTAGAAGTTGTAGATGGCCCCGCCACCGTAGGTGGTGCTGTTGGCCATGATGATGATGTGGTCGAAGGGGATGGAGCCGATGGCGTCGTGGAGACGGAAGAGCTGCATGGTCATCAGGTAACGGTCGGCGCCGAAGGTGTTGTAGGAGGAGCCCACAAGGCTGTTGACGCTGATGCCTTTGCCGGGGTCGGTGATGCCGGTGGCCTCGCCCATGCGTGGCACGCCCCACACGTTGAAGTCGGCCGCGCGGCTGCGGAAAGGCTCCTGTCCCAGCAGAAAGTTGCAGAACGAATGGAGGTCGAGCACCATCTGGAGGCTGTCGGCAGGGCCGTAGCCCTCAGGCACTATGACGACATCAATCTTTTTGTGGGGGTTGCCCTTGTATTGCAGCTTGATGGGACTCACCTCCACCCGCGCCTTTGACTGGCGGCGGAGCTGTACCCAGGCCGAGTCGGGGTCGAAGCGATAGCGCAGCTGGGTATACATGTGTTGGTCGGCGCCCCGCTGTTGGAAGCAGATGTCGACGGGCTTCTTGGGCCAGGGCAGACGCACCACCTCCTGGAAACTGGCAATGCTGTCCGCGCCCTGAGGGGTGTCGCGGTATTCCTGGAAAAGGGTGTTATAGCCGCGGCTGTAGAGCTCACGCCCGGTGGCGGGGTCGAGGACTACAATGCGGTAGTTGCCGTTGTCGAAGGGGTCGAGAAGTTGGGTCAGCGAGCCCGCCCAGGTGGGAATCTGCTCGACGGAACGTATATGGACGGTGTCGTGTTGGCGATTGCCCACACGAAGGCAGTTGATGCGGAGGGTGGCATCGGTGAAATAGTTCTTAAACTTCACGTTTTGAGCGCCGACGGCACTTGTGGCGGCCAGTGCGAAAAGGAGTAGCAGGGATGCAATAATCTTCTTCATAGTGGTACTAAAACGGAGAAAATGGGGGTTTAGTATAAATAAAATATCACTATATACAAAAAAGTTTGTAATTTTGCACGCTCAAATGATTACGAGAATATATACTGACAATCCCAACCAACGGGAGGTGCGGCGGGTGGCAGACCTGCTGCAACAAGGGGGCATCGTGGTGCTGCCCACCGACACGTTGTATGCCTTTGCATGCAGCATGGAGTTCAAGCGGTCCGTCGAGACCATAGCACAGCTGAAGGGGTACACGCTGAAGAAGGCGAAGTACAGCATGCTGTGCAGTTCGATGAGCATGGCGTCGGAGTATGTGCGGCCGATGAGCAAGGAGTTGTTCGGTCTGCTGAAAGGCTGCCTGCCTGGTCCCTACACGTTCATTATGGACGCCAACAACAATGTGCCGCGCAACTACCTGAACCCCAACAAGACCATCGGGGTTCGCGTGCCGAACAACAGCATACTGCAAGCCGTGGTGGAGGCCGTGGGCTGCCCGCTGATAGGCACCTCGGTGCGCCGCGTGGGCGAGGAGGTGGAGGCGGAATACCTCACCGACCCGGAGCTGATCCACGAGACGTGGAGCCACAGCGTGGACCTTGTGGTGGACGGCGGCATGGGCGAGGATGTGCCGAGCACGGTGCTGAACTGCGCCGGAGGCGAGGTGGAGATAGTGCGCCGCGGCAAGGGCACCCCCGAAGGGGACAGCCTGATAGAAGATTTGTAATCACAAAAATGCCACAAAGATGAAAATAACAATAGGTAATAACCAACACCTCTACAGCGGACCCTTGGGGTTCCTGACGCAGGTGGTGGTGATGGCGCTGGCCACGGTGTTAGCGGCCTACCTGCTGCCGGGAGTGCATGTGGACTCCGTGGGCGCGGCCATATTGACGGCGGCGGTAATCGCGTTGCTCAACAACTTTATCCGCCCCATACTAATCGTCCTTACACTGCCCTTCACGATAGTGAGCATGGGCCTGTTTCTGTTAGTCATCAACGCACTCATCATCCTTATGACGGCAGGGTTAGTGCCCAAGTTCCATGTGGACGGTTTTTGGAATGCGTTGCTCTTCAGCGTGCTGCTGACGGTCATCAACTACCTGTTGGAAATCCCCAACCGCGTGGAACGCCGACCCCAATACCACCCGTCGGACATGCCGCAGCACGACGACCACACCGACACGGACGAGGAGGGTTTCACCCCATACGAAGAAATAACCGACGACAATAAACAACAACAATCATGAATACTGTAACAACTGTGGCTGCCCTGAGCGCAGCCATCAATCAAGCCAAAGAAGCACACAAAAGCATAGGACTGGTACCCACCATGGGAGCCCTGCACGAGGGCCACCTGTCGTTAGTGCGGCGGGCAAGAGCCGAGAACGACGTGGTGGTGGTGAGCGTATTTGTCAACCCCATACAATTCAACAACAAGGAGGATCTTGCCAAGTATCCCCGCACGGTAGAGGCCGACTGCGCACTGCTGGCAGAGGCAGGAGCAGACATCGCCTTTGTGCCCACGGTGGAGGAGATGTACCCCGAACCCGTCACCACGGTCTACCATTTCGGGCCCATCGAGGAGGTGATGGAGGGTCCGCGCCGTCCCGGCCACTTCAGCGGAGTGGCAGTGGTGGTGCGACGCCTGTTCGACCTGGCGCAGCCTACACGAGCCTACTTCGGCGAGAAGGATTTCCAACAGATTGCCATCATCCGCAACCTGCTGGAGCAGATTAAATATCCCATCGAGCTGGTGCCCTGCCCCATAGTGCGCGCCGAGGACGGACTGGCCCTGAGCAGCCGCAACATGCGCCTCTCCAAAGAGGCCCGCGAGGTGGCCCCGAACATCTATGCCACACTGGTACAGGCCGTGGAGATGTCGGAATATGAGGATGTGGAGAGTGTGAAACTGTGGGTAATGGACACGCTGAGCTCGTTCCACGAGGTGAACGGGCTGGACGAGAGCCTACGCTTCGAGCCGGAATACTTTGAGATAGTGAACGACACCACCCTGCAACCCATTGAGGATTGGGGCGACGCCGAGGGCGTGGTGGGCTGCATAGCCGTGTGGTTGGACGGCGTGCGCCTGATAGACGTGATACGCTTCCGCCCCGAAGAGGAGGATTAGAATGTGTTAATTCGTGAATGCGTTAATGTGTTAATCCGTTAATGTGTTAGTCGACTTTTAATTATTAATTTAATATTATCCGCAATCAGCCTAATATTCCTTGTAGCGTCTCTCCGAGACGCATGCAGAAATGATTTTTTTAACCCCACACTGCGTTCCTTGTGTGGGGTTATTAGGCTTCAGCCTCTCCGAGGCTGCTGAAGAATCAGTCAAATATAAAAATAGAGCCTTTTTTAATATTAATTCTTAATTATTGATTGTCTGAGCCATGTTTCACTTTTCGATTTTCAATCTTCAATTCTTTTTGACTGCCATCCTCCCGCTCATGATTTGGGGCTGTGGGAAGCCCGCACCGGAGCCTCCCGACGAGCCACCGGCGCCGGAGGTCATTGAGTATTACGAGCAGTGCCTGTTCCGCCCCGGCGACTATAGCAGCACCAACTGGCGCATACCCGCCATCTGCACCCTGCCCGACGGGACGCTGCTCATCACCTGCGACCGCCGCAAATACAACGAGACGGACCTGCCAGAGGACATTGACATCGTGTCCCGCCGCAGCACCGACAACGGACGCACCTGGAGCGAACCCGTCACCATAGCCCAGGGGACGGGACGCAAGCACGGCTTTGGCGATGCCGCCTTGGTTGTGTGCGGGAACGGCGATGTGGTGTGTGTGTTTGTTGGGGGCAACGGGCTCTTCGCCTCGTCGGAGTCGGACCCCATACGCAGCTATGTGTGCCGCAGCACCGACGGCGGCCAGAGCTGGTCGGAGCCGGAGGACATCACAGCACAGCTGTGGGGAAGCCGGGCGACGAACCCCACCTGCCGCAACTACCGAGCCTCGTTCTTCGGGTCGGGCAACGGGCTGCGGCTGACGCGAGGAGAGCATGCGGGACGCATCATGTTTGCCGCAGCCATGTGCCGCAACGGCAACAACACGCTGGACAACTTTGTGGTCTACAGCGACGATAACGGCCACACGTGGCAGGTGTCCGACCGCGCCTACAGCGGCGGAGACGAGGCCAAGCTGATGGAGCTGGTGGACGGGCGCGTGCTCATCAGCGTGCGCCAGAACGGAGCCCGCGGCTACAACCACTCATCCGACGGCGGAGAGCACTGGGGCACGCAAGGCCGATGGGAGTGCATGAAGACCAACGCCTGCAATGGCGACATGCTGAGGGTGGCCGCCACCGACCGTGGCAACAGTCGCAACATACTGATGCACAGCATTCCCAACTCGATGGAGCGGCGCGACGTGAGCATCTATGTCAGCTACGACGAGGGCAACACTTGGCAGGACCCCGTGCTGCTGTTTGACGGCCCTTCGGTCTACTCGTCGCTGACACTGCTGAAGAACGGCAGCGTGGGCGTTTTCCTCGAAGAGAACCCCAACGGGCCGTGCGAGCTGTGGTTCCAGAACTGGCCAGTGGACAGCATCCTGCACAGATAAGAAAAAAGCCCAGCCAACAACGGCTGGGCCAAAACTATCAAAAAAAAACAAATTATTTGTCTTTCGAAGCATCAGGCCCCATGCTGAGACTGATGCCGCCATAGATGGCGCGGACAGTGCCGACACCATAAATCTCGACATACTTGAATGGCTGGATGAAGATGCCGCCGCCGTAGTTGAATTCATGGAAACGTTTCTGAGGATAGTAGTCGTGATAGATACTGCCACGGGTAGAGCCTTCTGTCACATGGACATTCACGGTGCTCATATCGGTATAGCCATAGTTGGTTTGGCAGTAACCGATAATGGGAGCAATACGCAGCCAGGGGAGGACGGGAATCTGGTAGCCCAAGTTGATGGTGAAAGCCTCATCGTCCATATAACGAGTGCTGTTGACATGATTGTCATTCTGATGCTGGGGGCCGGAGACAAGCGCATCAAGATAGATACCGAAAGCCGAAACACTGCCGCCGAAACCGAAACCAGAATATTCGGTACCGACACCAGCCTGGCCGAGTTGGAAGCCAATCGTTAAACGGTTTTTGTTGTTTGCCAGATCAAACCATTGGGCATTGGCACTGCTGCCAACAAAAGCCAACAAAGCAAAGATAATAAAGAGTCTTGTTTTCATAAGCATAAACATTTATTTTACAATGTATTAAAATCAAAACAACAAGAAAAGAGCCAACTCTTTTCACAATGCAAAGATAAGAATAAAAGTTCATATAAAAAAACTTCTTTGCCTTGACAAAGAAGTTTTAAGATTTGAGGGATGAGCGGAAGTGTCCCAACAAGGGGTGGTTCGGATGATTGTAGAGGCGGAATCGGAGCCGCTACTTAATCATCCAGCAGACACCCGCGAGGGCATGGGTCTGAAGGGATCGGCTCCATACGCCAAGCGTTGCGCCTCCCGAAGCACCGGCCTGCAGCGTCAGCTGCAGATTGGGCAGGGCAAGGTAGCGCGCCTCGAAAGTGCCCGTGAACGGAGCCGACCATGTGGCAGTGTTGAAACCGGCACTCAGCAACAGCCGGTCGGTAGCCAACCAGCGGGCATAGAGGGAGAAGGTGGCCACGGGGATGTCTTGTACGGGGAAATGGCGGTTCCACGTAAGGTCGAGAGCATAGTCCAACGTCCACCTTTCCCCAAGATTGTTGCGGAAGGACAATCCTATGGTGGGCTGGACGAGCAACTCGTCATCGGCCTATTGGCGGCCATGGGTTGCGGCCAGGGCTACAGCGGTGTTGAAGGTCACCTTGAGGAGCCATCTTTTGCCCTCGAAGAGCAACAACCGTGCTCCCACGGAGGGCGCGAAGCTTAAATTGTCCTGGGTCAGATTTGAGCCCTCCATGTTGGATTGATTTAAGCCTGAATACTTCCAGTTTGTCTGAATACTGTAATGGAAGGCTTCGAGACCCAGTGTCAGCTCGGCACGGCTGCCGATACCAAAACGGAGACCCGTGTTGGCATCGAAGCCATCAAGCTGACGAAAATAATCGGAATATGTATAGCGCATGTGATCCCACCGCAGAGTGGTGTTCCAGTAGATATGACCAGAGCTAAGCACGTTGGGGCCCGTGGTGGAAAGGAGGGGATTGACGGTGTCCTGCGCATGGAGGGTAATGGAACCGACAAGAGCCATTGCCAAAAAGAAGAAGAGTGCCAAGAGGGTCGATTTTGGGGTGTGTAGCGTTGTTTTCATGACGTATTGCATATTTTAATTGTTTATAGATACATGGTGATTCCTGAGGTGTAGATTTTATTGCCTGTGGCCGGGTCCTTATAGGTGGGGAGCAGGTTGGTGAAAAGGCGGACGCCGTGAATCAGACCGATGAGGGAGGTCGATACATTAAGTCCGACTTCGAGTTTCCAGGGAGAGAGGTTCGCCTTCCCTTTCATGTCGGATTCGGCAAAGCTGCCAGACGAGGGGGTACTCTCCTTGAAGGAAAGATTTTGGACAACCGCATAGCCGGCAAAAAGATTGAGCGAGAGCGAGAACCGATTTTTATTGTTCGGCCACGGGAACCACTCCAAGTCCACGGGGATGCCCACATAGTTGGTGAAGAGATGGGAGTGGCAGGTGGCAGCGGTGGGAGTGGTGCGGAAGGCTATGTCTTGGCGGCCATCGGTGAACTCGACGTTGTAGTAGAGAGGGCACCAGCTGAAATCGTACCGCAGCCCGCCGACAAGGCGCCAATGGGAAGCCAACGGGATTTCGGCCACAAGGGGGATGTGGAGGTTGAAACCATAGCGGCTGTAGTAAGGGGAACTGGCCGCAAAAAAGCGCGTGGCACTGGCCGATATGCCCAGATGTACGCGAACCCCGGGCTGGTCAGTACAGGAGGTGGCACTCAGGGTGTCGGTCTGCGCCTGGACACTGCCGGCAAGCAGAGCGATTACAAGGATGGCAAAAAGACGTTTCATAACGAATGGATGATTATATGATTCTACAAAAGGTTAAAGGCTAACATGGTGCCCTCCATCAGGCTGGGTTCAGGGTGGAGCAGACTGAAGAATCCTCCACGGGCTGGCTTGGGGTCGGGCTGCGAGGTTGCTTGTGCGAGGTTTTCCGTCGTGGTGGCTGGGGCTTCCGGCAACGTCTCCTCTTCGACAGGGAGGGCTTCTTCGTAGTCGATGTTTTCAGCAAGCAGGTCTTCCCCCAACAGGAAAGGTACGGTGGGGTCCACTGCAACGAGCTCCGGCTCTATGGGCAGTACCGGCTCCTCTACTTGTGGCACTGCCGATTGCGAGAGAGTTGCGGGTTTTGCAGCAGGTGCGACTACGCTTTTTGTGGGCCGGGCAACAATACCGGCATGAGGCAAAGGCAGGTGCGTGCGGCGAGGGACGGGAGCCTGAGCAACCTGTAGACCCGTGGGGGAGGAAGGGCTTATCCACCACCATGTGGGAATTACAACAAAGAGGGTGACGGATGCTGCAACGGCAAGGCGGGAAACCCAAAGGCGCACGGTACGGCGCTTCGAAGCTTCGGCGGCGGCCAGCTGCTCTATCATCTCGGATAGTTGCTGCCGGCGGCGATGGTCACGACCAGCATGTTCCACCGAGGAGAGGAGTTCTTCAAGGGTCGGAGGTTCATTATTCTTCTTCATAATCCAGTATCATTTGTTTTAGGGAACTATATGCACGGGAGAGGATGGTGTAGACGTTCCCTTCTTTAATATTCATTGTGTGAGCGATAGTCTGTGTGTCGGCATCGTCGAAGTGGCGCAGACGCACGGCTTGGGCCTGCCGTTCAGGCAGACGGTCTATCAGACGGAGGGCCAATTGGAGACGGCCGTCGTCAGTGGGAGGTTCGTCGGCCAGATTCATCACCGTGTCAATATCCACCGTGGGACGGCGACGGCGCAGCATGTCTATGCAACGCCGCTTGACAAGCATGATGCACCACGCTTCGCGGTTCTCGACTTTGAGGAGCTTGCGACGGTCGCTCCAGAGGGTGACAAAACAATCCTGTACCACGTCGGCGGCTTCTTGCTCGTCGCCGAGAAGGCTTTCGGCCATGCGCTGCATGGCGGGCTGCAAAGGCAGGTAGTCGGATTCGAATTGTTTTGTTTCAGTGTTCATGCCCTGTAGTCGTAAAAGGATGCCAAATCTTACACGAAAAACGAAAAACATTTTAGCCACCGCTGTAATCTACTCAGAAAGAGCGGGATCATATCACCCCCACCTTTTTCACAATGCAAAGATACAACTTTTGTGGATTTCAATATTGGGCAGCAGTAACCTTCTGTCATTTGGTTCTTCCGATAAATGCGTAGGTGAGATGTAATAAAGAAGCTGGTATTTCGTATTGTATATGCTAAAAAGATGAACGAATATCTACGGAATAATAACAAAAAAAATGAACAAAAAACATTCACCTATTACATTTTTATGAACATAAGTCTGCTTTTTGCGGTGCTACAGCACTCAACAATGCGTAGCGTATCACCCCTTCGGGGTTTCGTTTAATCGTTACCATTAGTTCCGGGGGTGCGTCCCTGCCTAATTCTCATGCTCCTTCGGGGACTTTCAGATTCCAATCCTCTATTGCAGAATAAACTCCTCCATATTATCTGGTGTTATTACCTTGAAACCGGCATCCTTGTAATTCTCGGCAAAACCCTTGGGCACAGGGGGCTGTTTTCGTGGATTATACTTAAACTCGAAAGCACTCAAAGCCCCATCGCACTCCTCCAGATAGTCTATCTCCTTCTGCTCGCGGGTTCGCCAAAAATAGCGGTTACACCAACGGTGAGTATAGTCATTGTACTTCAGCCGCTCCGAAACAATAAAGTTCTCCCACAAGGCCCCCACATCCGTCCTCATCTCTACCTGTGAGAAGTTTGCAATGAGCGCATTGCGTATGCCATTATCATAGAAATAGATTTTCTTGCTATTCTTAAGCTCATTCCGCATATTGCGGCTGAACGATGGCAATCGAAAAATAATGTATGACTTCTCAAGCACATCAATATACGACTCCACAGTCTTGACATCAATCCCCACCGTGTTTGCCAATTCGGAATACGACACCTGCGCCCCCACCTGATAAGACAATGCCTGCATGAGCGCCACCAACTTATCCGACTTCTTGACCTGCCCCAACGTCAACACATCTTTATACAGATAGCTATCCGTCAGCTCTTTCAGCACCCTCTGCTCGTTGCCAGTGGATGTCACCACCTCGGGATAGTATCCATAGACCAGCCTATGGGGAAGGAGCCGCCTTTCGGTCAACAAACCATGGTGTGCAACCATCTCACTGAAACTGAGCGGATAGAGTTTATACTCCCACTTACGGCCAGTCAACGGCTCATTCAAGCGGTTGGCCAACTCGAAAGAAGAACTTCCCGTTGCAACGAGCTGTACATCCGGCATCTGGTCTGTAACTACCTTCATCCGCAGCCCGATATCTTTCACTCGCTGGGCCTCGTCAATCACCAAAACACGTTTCTCCCCCAAAAGGCTATACATCCGTGCCGCCGTCATGTTCTCCATCATCGCCTGGGTGTCCACATCGTCACCCCAAAGCCATAAAACATCCTCCGAATCCCCGAACAGTTGCCTCAACAGCGTAGTTTTCCCCGTTTGTCGGCTTCCCATCAGCACAATAGCCTTACCTTTAAACAGCTGTTCCTTAATATCTTCCTGAATAAACCTTTGTATCATGACCGTATTATTTTACACTGCAAAGATACAACTTTTTTGGAATCAAATCCACAAATGTTTAAACTTTTGTGGATTTGATTCCACAAATGTAGCATCTTTTGTGGATTTCGACATTGACGGCACAGGGCTAATCAAGCGGCCTACTCCCTACGTGCGGGATACCGTACTCATGAGCAATTGGGAGTTGAACATGTTTTGTGTCCACTTTTTCAATGCGGTGCAATCCCAGTAATAAATTTGGGGATTTTGTACATATTCCTCAAAATAAATTTGGGGATTTTGCACATATTTCTCAAAATAAATTTGGGGATTCTGCACATATTTCCCAAAATAAATTTGGGGATTTTATACATATTCCCCAAAATAAATTTGGGGATAAATCAAAAAAAGTGTATCTTTGCATCCAAAATACATTAATATTATGCCAGAGTATAGGGTATTCAAACGAAAGATTTACAGCGAAATGCTTCAATGGAAGCAAAGCAGCCAAGGCAAAACGGCCCTGCTAATTAAGGGTGCACGCCGTGTAGGGAAATCAACCATAGCCGAGGAGTTCGCTCGTCGCGAATACAAATCGTATATAGTGGTCGACTTCTCCGATGCCCCAGAAGCTCTTTGGGATGCCGTTCAACATATTTCCGACCGCGATTACTTTTTCACCCAGCTGCAATTCATCTATAGGGTCAACCTATACGAGCGTGAATCCGTCATCATATTTGACGAGATCCAAAAGAGCCCAGAGACCCGTCAGGCCATCAAGTATCTGGTCAAAGACCATCGCTTCGATTATATCGAAACCGGATCACTACTCTCCATCAAAAAGAATGTCCAGAACATTGTTATTCCGAGCGAAGAGACCCGTCTTACAATGTATCCGATGGACTATGAGGAATTTCGGTGGGCTTTGGACGATACTGTTACCGTATCCCTTATGGGTGAATCTTTCAAAAAATGTCAGCCATTAGGTGATGCCGTCATTCGTAAACTAATGAGAGACTTCCGCCTCTATATGCTTGTAGGAGGTATGCCACAGGCTGTGAACATATACCTTGACACGCTAAATCTCTCCGAAGTGGACAAGGTGAAGAGAAACATCATAGAACTATACTTCGACGATTTTTCCAAGATTGATCCCTCCGGTAAGGTTTCCCGCTTGTTTACTGCCATTCCTTCTGAACTCACAAAAAATGCCTCCAGGTATCAGGTGTCAAGTGCCTTAGGCCGCAGTGAGAACAGAGAATCCCTAAGCGAATTACTCCATGACCTCGAAGACAGCCTTACGGTCAACTTCGCCCATCATGCCAACGATCCCAATGTAGGCCTTCCCTTGAATGCCGAATATAGTCAGTATAAAATGTTTGTTGCCGACACAGGCCTTTTCGTCACCCTTGCCTTTTGGGACAAAAAAGCTACCGAGAACATCATCTACCAAAAACTGCTTTCCGACAAACTCTCTGCCAACCTTGGCTATGTCTATGAAAATGTTGTGGCACAGATGCTCATCGCCTCGGGGAACAGGCTTTTCTACCACACATGGCCATCTGAAACCTCCAACCACAACTATGAGATAGATTTTATTCTTTCGAGAGGGGACAAAATCTGTCCTATTGAAGTGAAGTCGTCGGGATACAAAACTCACGCTTCACTTGACGCATTCCAGAAGAAGTTCTCCAGTCGTATTGGGAATAGATACCTGGTCTATCCCAAAGACCTTAAAAAAGAGCAGGATTTACTTTATGTTCCTGTTTTTATGACCATGCTCTTATAAAAATATTACCCTGAAGGGGGGACAGACCGCCAGCAAGGCATAGTGTGTCACCCCGTCGGGGACTTATAAAAAGGAAGCGTGCGCTACCAGCTATTGGCCACGCACGCTTGTAGACAAACCCTGTAGGAGTTCGCTTTACCTTGCTATACCTGTTACTACCCGTTGTGCAGTGCCGTCGCCCACTTGCACCAAGTAGACGCCAGCCGCTGTCATGCGGAAGTGCTGAATCCCGGAGGCATTCTGCTCGGTGCTGAGCAGCCGTCCTACAGCGTCGAAGATGCGCACACGCTGTCCTTCGGCACCTTGCACGGTGATGACATTGTCCTGAACAGTTATAATGGCATTAGAGGATGGCACGTCTGTTATACCCACCTCGTCGTTGGCAAAGGTGGCCGAAAGCTCCAAGTCCCCTGTGACGGTCATATGGCGCGGATTCTCAGTGTTGCCGTCGCTCCATTGCACAAAGTGGTAGCCACATATTGCCACGGCGGCAATCTCCACCTCGGTGCTGTCGCTATAGGTGCCAGACCCAACCACAATACCCATCGAAGGCTGTTCCGAAACGAGCGTCAAAGTGTAATAATCTATCGGCACCCTTATCATTATAGTGTCGTGGACATAGTTGTCAACGTATGTGGTGTCATGGACATATACATCAATGTATGTGGTGTCATGGACTACCGTCGTATCGTGGATATAATTATTGACAATCGTCGTGTCATGGACATATACGTCGACGTATGTGGTGTCATTGACTATCGTCGTGTCGTGAATATAATTATTGACTATCGTCGTGTCATGGACATATACGTCGACGTATGTGGTGTCATTGACTATCGTCGTGTCGTGAATATAATTATTGACTATCGTCGTGTCATGGACATACACATCAACGTAGGCGGTGTCATGAACAACGGTCGTGTCGTGGATATAATTATTGACAACCGTGGTGTCATGTATCAGCACCGTGTCATGCACAACAATCGTGTCATAATTGATGACAGTATCGGGAACCGGCACGAACAAGGCGGTCAGCAGCGTGTCCCTGTCTATCGTCAGGGTGCGCGGGTTCAGTGTGTCGCCGTCGCTCCACAGGGCAAAGAGGTAACCCGCGTTGGGGGTGGCAACGATGGTGGCGGTGGGAGTGGCGCAGGTGGGCTGCACCGTCACGCTGGCCGTACCCATTGCGACATCCGATGGGCGCACCCACACATGGGCATCCATCACCTCGACAAAGTTAGTGAAGTGGCTCCAGCGCGAAGCGTATGAGGCCGTGCTTCCGCAAGGGATATACACAGGGGTAAAGGCCGGGATGTTGTCGAAAGCATTGGCACCCACCACGGGGGCCACGGCGCGCTTGGCCGTGATGCTCGTCAGCCCGCTGCACCCCGCAAAGGCATGGCTGCCGATAGAGGACACCGAGGCGGGAATGGTCACCGTCCCTATACCGCTGCAGCCGTAGAAGGCATTGGCCGGAATGCTCTTGACCGTACTGCCGATATGGAGGGTCTGGATATGGATGTCGCCGTCGAAGACTGAGGCCTCCGTGCTGCCCATATAGGTGCAGCTGTCGGCATAGAAGTTCACCGTGGCAAGGCTGGTGCAGGCGGCGAAAGCCCAGTCACCGATATAGGTCACTGAACGGGGGATCGTCAGTGTGGTGAGGTCGCCCCAGCCAGAGAATGCGTGGTCGCCAATAGTGGTCACGGTGCTGGGTATGGACACTGCCGACACACGGCAGTTGGGAATGGAGAAGGCATGGCTGCCGATGGTGGTGAGCGAGTCGGGGATGACCAACAGCGAGAGCCCCGTGCAGCCATAGAAAGCTCCGTAGCCGATGGTGGTAACGGCACTGCCGAGTGTCACCGAGCCGAGATTAGTGCTATAGGCAAAGGCCCATTCGCCGATGGAGTCCACCGTGTTGGGGATGGTGACGGAGGTGAGGATGGTGCAGTTATAGAAAGCATGCTCGCTGATGCGTACCACGGTGTAGGTGGTGTCGTTGTGGGCCACCGTGGAGGGGATTGTCAGCGAGCCTGTCGGCTGCACCGCACCGTCCCACCAGGCCTGTTCCGTCGTGTCGGAATAGAAGGGATGCACCACCGTCACACGATTAGAGTCGAGGATGATGTAATAGAGCGTATCACCCGACGGTGCAACGGCCCAGAAATCATAGTAGGTGTTGTTCTCCTCGGAACAGTTTGTGTCTGCAACAATGTTGGAGAACCACGTTCCCCAATTGCTGGCACGATATGCGGAGTCGCTGCCACAAGGAACTGTTACTAAACAATTGCTGGGAATATTACTAAACACATTGTCGGTACTAATGCTGGGGGGATTACTATTACGCACTATTATATTCAGCAAATTCGAGCATCCATAGAAAGACATGTTGCCGATGGAGTCGACTCCGCTTCCGATAGTGACGGAGGTTAGACCGCTACAGCCATAAAAGGCTCCGACGATTAATGTGACGCTGTTGGGGATAGTGATGGAGGGTAGGCCAGTGCAGTTATAGAAAGCATTGCTGGAGATGGTGGTGACGCTGTTGGGGATGGTGATGGAGGTAAGGCCGGTGCAGCCATAGAAAGTTCCGAAGTTAATGGTGGTGACGCTGTTGGGGATGGTGACAGAGGTCAGGCCTGTGCAGCCACTGAAGGCAGAACCTCCGATGGAGGTGACGCTGTTGGGGATGGTGACAGAGGTCAGGCCTGTGCAGCCACGGAATGCAGTAATGCCGATGGTGGTGACGCTGTTGGGGATGGCGACAGAGGTCAGGCCAGTGCAGCCATCGAATGCAGAACCGCCGATGGTGGTGACGCTGTTGGGGATGGCGACAGAGGTCAGACCTGTGCAGCCATAGAATGCAGCACCGCCGATGGTGGTGACGCTGTTGGGGATGGTGACAGAGGTCAGGCCTGTGCAGTTACTGAATCCACTGAGGTATCTGACACTATTGGGAATGGTGACGGAAGTCAAGCCTGTGCAGCCGTTGAAGGCCCGATCGCTGATGGTATCAACGCTATTAGGGATGGTAACGGAGGTCAGACCTGTGCAGCCAGAGAAGGCATTGTTGCCAATGGTGGTGACGCTGTTGGGGATGGTGACGGAGGTCAGGCCGGTGCAGCCTCGGAAGGAATCAGAAGGTATCCGAGTTACGCTATTCCCGATATTCAAATTTGACAAGTTGGTGCAACCGTAAAAAACAGGATAGGTATTCTCAAAAAGATGAAAAGTGCAATTAGTGGCGTTGTAGTTCACGGTTGTCAGTCCAGAGCAGGCCCAGAAGGCTAAATCCCCAATGGAAGCTACGCTACTGGGGATAGTGACAGAGGTCAGTCCAGTGCAGCCAGAGAAGGCATAGTTGTCAATGTAGGTGACGCTGTTGGGGATGGTGACGGTGGTCAAGCCTATGCAACCCATGAAAGCTACTTCTGGTATCCGAACCACACTATCTCCAATATTCAAAGTTGTTAAGTTGGTGCAGCCTTGAAATACAAGAGGTAGAGTAGAACCATAAATAGAGTAACGACCCATATAAGTGCAGTTATTGGCGTTGTAATTCACAGTGGTCAAGCCGATGCACCCTCTGAAGGCACCGTTGCCGATGGAATCAACACTATTGGGAATGGTGACAGTGGTCAGTCCAGTGCAGCCAGAGAAGGCATAGTTGTCAATGTAAGTGACGCTATTGGGAATGGTGACAGAGGTAAGGCCAGTGCAGCCATTGAAGGCATTGTTGCCAATGGTGGTGACGCTGTTGGGGATGGTGACGGAGGTCAGGCCTGTGCAGCCAGAGAAGGCAGCACCGCCAATGGTGGTGACACTGTTGGGGATGGTGACGGAGGTCAGGCCTGTGCAGCCAGAGAAGGCAGCACCGCCAATGGTGGTGACACTGTTGGGGATGGTGACGGAGGTCAGGCCTGTGCAGCCACGGAAGGCACCAAGGCCAATGGAAGTGGCGCTGCTTGGAATAGTGACCGATCCACCACTGCCAATGTAAGCCCACAGATCTGTTCTGGTGCTGTCTGAATAAATAAAATCACCATCAATCACTCCATTCATGTGTAATGCTCCCCAAGGACTGCCAGAAGCTGTTCCATGATATTCTATATGTTTAACGGGAGAGAATGCATCTATGCCGATGTTGGTAACACTATTGGGAATGATGACAGAGGTCAGACCTGTGCAGTTATAGAAGGCATAGTTGCCCACCGAAGTAACACTGTTGGGGATGGTGACGGAGGTCAGGCCTGTGCAGTTATGGAAGGCATAGTTGCCCACCGAAGTAACACTGTTGGGGATGGTGACGGAGTTCAGGCCTGTGCAGTACTCGAAGGCATACGAACCGATGGCGATGACGCTGTTGGGGATGGTGACAGAGGTCAGACCACTGCAGAGATAGAAAGCATTTTCGGCGATAGAGATGACGCTATAAGTGACACCACTATTCGTGACGGTGGAGGGAATAGTTAAGGCATCTGTGGGCTCAGTATAACCAGACCAACCATAAAGTGGCCTCGGATATGTTACCTCTACCCCGCCTGAAATTCTGTTATAGTACAGGGTATCCCCAGTTGGGGCGACGGCAGAGAAATCGTAGGCACGGAGGCTTTGCGGCCATGCCAACACCATCAGCAGGATGGCGAGAAGGAATAATCGGTGTTTCTTCATGTTGTTATTGTTTTGGATTAATAATTTATTTCCTTGCAAAACAACACATAAAAAGCGCGGGAATCTGCCACTTTGCTTATCCCGCTCATGAGGCTCTCGCATTGCCCTTGGTACAGAATAAGCAATGCCGAAGCCCACGCATTATGGATATAGTAAGACTACTATATGCCAACCATGGACATTGAACATTGCGTTATCGCGGTACCAAATAGAATTTGCGAGATTCATGAGCCGCAGATAAAACGCCGTTACAACGTCTTTCTATATGTCTCGTCACCCACCCCTCACCCTTGCGGGCTTCGGAGTGTTTGACGGTGCAAAATTACACAAAATATTTGAATCGGCAATAAAAACTTTCCCGTGCACATGAGATTTCCTTCTCCGTACCCATGTCATTGCACTATGGTTCTGCGACAAACCCATGAAAGTTGTTCTTGCGGGCATTATTGCCACCTGTCGGGGAAATGGCTGTCAGGAGGTGGCAGAATCCTCACTTCAGTCCGCAAGGAACGATTCCACGGCGAAGCGGTACCCCTCCAAGCCGAGGCCGCAGACTACGCCACGGCAGACATCGCTGAGGAGGGAGTGGCGGCGGTATTCCTCGCGGGCAAAGATGTTGCTAATATGCACCTCGACAACCGGCGTGGTGACGGCGGCAATGGCATCGTGCAGGGCCACGCTGGTGTGGCTGTAGCCCCCGGCGTTGAGGACTATGCCGTCCGCCGTGAATCCCACCTCGTGCAGCCGGTTGATAAGCTCGCCCTCCACATTGCTCTGGTAGTAGCCTATCTCCGCCTCCGGGAAACGGGCGCGGAGCGCGGCCACCATCTGCTCCATGGTGACGGAGCCGTAGATTTCGGGCTGGCGGATGCCCGTCAGGTTGAGGTTGGGACCGTTGACAATCTCGATTCTTTTCATGATGCAAGCCGTTTTGTTTGGAGCAGAAATAACGCATCCGGGCAATATTTATTGTGCGGATACGTTATTGCTGCAACGTGTGGGTGTCAACCACCAACACATCAACACAACAGCCCCAATCGATGCACCCCTACATACTGCTATACAAGACGCTGTTGCCCGGCAAGTACCGCCACTATCTGCAATTAGCCGACGGCAACAAGGACAAATGCCACGAGGCGCTGCTCCACGGCACTTTCTACGAGGAGTATGACCTCTACGGCTTTGCCTCCAAGAGCGAGGCGGAGCGACGCGAATACCTCACCGACGCCGAGCGCAACCGAATCTGCCGCCGCGTGAACAGCCGCAAGGGGGCACGCATCGTGGCCAGCAAGTGGCTCACATACTTGCAGTGGAAGGAATTCTACCATAGAAAGATATGGCTCATCGACAGCGAACAGGGCATCCAACATTTGCTTCACGACATGCCCGATGCGCAACAGCTGGTGATCAAGCCCACCGACCAATGCGGCGGGCGGGGAGTGCGGTTGCTCACCGCGGCAGACCCCGAAGCGTTGCAGCAACAGCTGACCCAGACCCTCCTGCACAAAGAGGGAAACCCTGCACCCCTGCTCGTAGAGGAGCGCATCGTGCAGGACGAGCGACTGGCCCAGTGGAACGGCGATTCCGTCAACACCATCCGCATGAACACCTTCAACCTCCAAGGTGCCGTCACACTGTTCACCGCCTTCATCCGCACCGGCCGGAAGGGCAGTTTTGTCGACAACGGAATCCAAGGCGGCCTCTTCGCCTCCATCGACACCGACACGGGACTCATCTTCACCGACGGCTACGACGAGTGCGGCCGCCGCTTCCCCTCCCACCCCGACAGTGGCATCCCCTACCGCGGCCAGCAGATCCCCCGCTGGCAAGAGCTGGTGACACTCACCAAGGAGATTGCCCTCCGGCTGCCCAGCATGACCTACATCGGGTGGGACATGACCCTGACCCCTGCGGGATGGGAACCCGTCGAGGCCAACCGTGGCGAATTCGTAGCCCAACAAGTGACCCAAGGCCGCGGTCTTCGCAAAGAGTTTGAGAAGAGGTGCGGCCTTGGATGAGTGCTGTCATGCCGACAGCCTTACAGCATAATCACTGACTTTCTGATGCGCCACAGCATGGCGTCGGTCCACAGGCTGTCGCCCGGCAGCTGGTAACGGCAGTTGCCTTCGGGGTTGGCCGTGAAGAGGGTCTCCCCCTTGGTGGTGAGGCGCACCCTGCCCCGTTCGGACAGGTTGAAAAGCCGGTCGCCCAGCACGGCATGGATGACCGCCATGGGATCCCACATCTTCTGCCCCGTGTTGCAGTCGCATTGCATATACACCTGCTTGATGGGGTTGACGTCGGTCCACGAGATGTCGGCAATCACCTGCTCAGGAGTGTACTCTATGGCGTCGCCCACCTCACCGGGCGAGAAGACCAGGTCCACATCGCGGGGCCAGAGGTGGAAGAACGTGCGACTGAACTCAATGGCCTGGTTGAAATTGTAGTCCGGCTCGACCGATTCGCCGAACACGCCGCCCATCACATAGGCGCATTTCACCTTGCGTTGCACCAGCTCCACACCGTCCAACGGGGAATACTCGTCCCCATCCGACTCTAAGAGTTGTGCCAACACCGTCACAAAGCCCACCGATACGATGCTCACCGAGTGGTCGGGCTGTTTGGCCAGCAGCTGACGGTAGAGCTTCCAGCCGTCGGGCACCGTCCCGTAGTCCGTTATCGTGCGGCTGAACATCAACGAGCCGTCGGGGTTACGGTAAGAGGTCAGGCCCGAATAGTCAATCCACACCTTGGGATTCTCCACGCCGTTGCGCTCCAACCCGATAGGGATGTCCGAATGGCCGTAATAAGTGTTCATCACATCCGCAATGGCTGCGTTATTCTCCCCCATGCGGTCCACCACCACACCCAGCAGCTGGCATTTGCCCTGCTCGTGGTAGCGGTACAGCATCTGGAGCGCAAACAGGTCGTCGGTCGACGACCCCAAATCGGCATCCAGAATAACGCGGGGCGTCATGCTGGTTTGCAACGGGGTGACATGCTCCTTGTTGCAGGCAGAGAGCAACACGCCTCCCAACATAAGGAGGATAATCACTTTAAAGGAATACTTTTTATTCATGATTGTCTGTTTTTATAATTGTCCATTTTGCATCAAACGGGATATCCTACACCGCAGGAAACTGCCTCACAGCGAAAGAATCAGGTAAAAATCCAACTACCCGTGAGGAAGTTGTTGAAGAGATAGGCTGTCCACAATACGTTTAGGAATATGGTGATTAGGCAAACCGTGAACTTGACTGCCTTGCCCATGTGGGAGTGATAGAATACCAAGGCAACCAACAGAAACACTACCCAACAACCAATATTTTTGAACAAGTTGAAGCACAGCACTGCCGCCAGAACTAAAAACGCCCCTATCAGCCATTTCCACAATGCCTTAATTTCACTGTTAGCAAAATCGAGCAACAGGAAAACAAAGAAAGGAGTGCATGTCAGCAACCGCGACAAGGAATACATACAACCCTTTTGGGTGAAGAGTGCAAGGAGGACATTGCCCACAAAGAACAGAACCGACAAGATACGAAGTTGCTGCATGGTGTCCAGCTCCGACTTCTCTTGTCTTTTCGTTTTCAAACCATTAAAGAGTAATGTGCCCAACCAAACCAACGCCGGGACAGTCAGTATGAACAGCAGGGGATTGGTTACACTTTCATTTTCCACACTCCAATTGGTAAATGGCCATACGGGGAGCGAAAACTCCTTGCTCCATGCTCCTTGTGCCACAACATATTGAAACCAATGCTCGGCACCGTGGCTGTGCTGAAACAACAACACTGCGGCAATTCCCGTCACCACAGGCAAGAGATGCTTTGTTATGTCAACCAAAAGCCTCTTCATACTGCCCTTTGAATAAATCATATTCAACACGTCGACAATCACCCATGCCACCACAATAATATTGCCTGCCGACCGCGTCATTGCCCCAAGCATAAAACCAAGGAAATATACCCAATAACGACCTCTCACAAAACCCACCATGCCCAACGATATGCAAATAAAAAAGAGGGCTTCGCTATAGGGTATCATGAATATCACCAGATACGGCATACAGAAAGGCAACAAATACTCCCAGCGTGGAACCTTTTTGAAAAGCGTCAACAACAGCAACATGCCCAGCCCGAACAATATCCAATTGACAACGGCTATACCCATCGCACCCAAATGCGTCAACCGCCACAAAAGCGGGAACAACGGAAAGAAGGCATAGCAGCACTGAAAACACGGAGGAAGATACAGATACTTCTTTATCAACTGATAATGCTCTGCATCGAAATGCAGCATATTCTCGTTGGTGGGACGTGTGTAGGGTTTCCTTACCTGGTACACCGAGATTGCTCCATCATGTCTCTCCATTTCGTATGTCTTCACCCACCGTTGCACCATTGAATAAACCCGGTCATTACGCAACAATCCATGACATACTCCAACCGATGCGGTGAACAACAGCATCAGTGTAAGCCAAAGTGCCCATCGGGGCATGTTTTTCAACAGCATATCGCGTATAAGAAAAAACAGAACGGGCATCAACTCAAAAGGACACCCGTTCTGTATTGACAGTTAAACTTTATGAAAAGTTACTGAAGACACATCTTATTAGATGATACCCTGAGCAACCATAGCCTTGGCAACGCGCATGAAACCGGCGATGTTAGCACCCTTCACATAGTTGATGGTGCCGTCAGCCATACGACCGTGCTCAACGCACATGTCATAGATATCATTCATAATCTTGTGCAGTTTCTGGTCAACCTCGGGAGCGGTCCAGTTGATGTGACCAGCGTTCTGGCAGATTTCGAGGCCAGAGGTAGCAACACCACCGGCGTTGACAGCCTTACCGGGGCCGAAGGGAACCTTGGCGGCCTGGATGGCAGCGATAGCGGCGGGCTGGCAACCCATGTTGGAAACCTCGGCAACATACTTCACGCCATTGGCGAGCAGCATCTTGGCATCTTCCTCAGCAAGTTCGTTCTGGAAAGCGCAGGGCATAGCGATGTCGCACTTCACAATCCAAGCCTTCTTGCCGGCGGTGAACTTAGCCTGGCCGGGGAACTTGGTGGCCATATCCTCAACCTTGTTGCGGTTGCTGGCACGCATGTCGAGCATGTAGTCGATCATCTCCTTGGTGATGCCGTTCTCAATCTCGCAGACACCATCGGGGCCGCTGATAGCGACAACCTTGGCACCCAGCTCGACAGCCTTGGTGGCAGCACCCCAAGCAACGTTACCGAAGCCGGAGAGGGCAATGCGCTTGCCTTCCATCTTGTCACCTTTTTCCTTCACCATGCGCTCGACATAGTAGATGGCACCGAAACCGGTAGCCTCGGGACGGATCAGAGAACCACCCCAGCCGTAGCTCTTGCCGGTCAGAGCACCAGTGCTGTGCTCGCGGGCCAGTTTCTTGTAAGCACCATAGAGGTAGCCAATCTCGCGGCCGCCAACGCCTACGTCACCTGCGGGGCTGTCCTGATCGGGACCGATGTTGCGCCACAGCTCATACATGAAGGCCTGGCAGAAACGCATGATTTCGGCGTCGCTCTTTCCAACGGGGTCGAAATCGGCACCACCCTTACCACCACCGAGGGGCAGGTTGGTGAGGCTGTTCTTGAAGATCTGCTCGAAACCGAGGAACTTCAGCATGGAAACGTTCACTTTCGGGTGGAAGCGGAGACCGCCCTTGTATGCACCGAGGGCAGCGTTGAACTGGACACGGTAGCCGAGGTTGGTCTGAACCTGACCCTTGTCGTCAACCCAGGTCACGCGGAAGGTGAAGATACGATCGGGCTCAACAATGCGCTCGACAATCTTAGCAGCCTCGAACTCGGGGTGCTTGTTGTATTCCTCTTCGATGGTCTCCAAGACCTCGCGAACGGCCTGTAAGTACTCGTTTTCGCCCGGATGTTTGGCTTCCAGGTTAGCCATAATTTCGTTTACTTTCATGATATTGAATGTTTTGTATTAAACAAAGATTTTTTTTTGACTTAACAAATGTACAACATTATTTTGAATCAGAAAAATATTTTTTCGTCTTTTCCTGTTATTTATTTATATCTCGCTATATATCAATCTTCTGCAAAATGTTAAATCCTCTTCTCCCCTCTTGCTCTCCCTCTCACTGTGTTCGGCACGCCTTGCCGCCCTCCTGCTCCTCTTCTCCACCCTTGCACCAAGCCGTTGCGCCCACGTCGCCGAAGGCTACAGATAGCACGTGTTCACAAAGTTCTGTATCCGCGGGCGCACGTAGTCCCGTTCCTCTATGTGGGCCATGTGGGCCACATTCTCCAACACCATGATTTCCGCGTGGCGTGCCTCCAAGGCTTGCGACAGGGCAAGCTCCACCGGAAGCCGCGGGTCCTTCTTGCCGAAGATGAACAGCACCGGCACCTCCAGCTGTTGCAGCACCCGCAGCCTTGACGGCCGCGCTGCCATGCCCCGCTGGGCGGCAATGATGCTCTCCGCCTTCGTCTCCAGGCACTGGTCCTGCAAATCCTTTATCTCCATCGTCAGGGCCACCCTGTTCTCCGGGCAGAACAGCGGCGGGATAAAGCTCACAATATAGCTTGCGCGGTTGGCCATCACCTGCTCGCAGGTAGCCATGCGCCGCTCAATGGCCGCATCCGTGTCGGCCATCGCATGCGAATGCAGCAGTCCCAATCCCCGCAGCCTGTGGGGGAACAGGTCGGCAAAAGCCATGGCCACATAGCCTCCCATCGAATGCCCCACCATCACACACTGCTCCACGCCCGCGTCGTCCAATACAGCCTTCACCGCGCGGGCCATGAAATCCATCGTGTGCACCTCGCCGAAGCACTCGCTGTACCCGTGCCCCGGCAAATCGATAGTTATCACATGCATCGTCCGCATATACGACAGCACATACGAACTCCATATATCCAGATTCTGAAGATAGCCATGCAGCAAAACCAATGTCTGCTCATGCTCCCTTCCCTCATCGCGATAATGCAACGTATGTTCCTCAAAGACAATAGTCCTATGCTGTTCCATCGGGTGCCAATTATTGTATTTTACAGAAAGCAAAGATACACCTTTTTTTTGACCTACCAAAACCTTTTAACAAAAAAAATCTTACACCCGCGTCTTTCCCATTCTCACACAACGCTTTCCATCGTGTGGTCATTCCTCGCTACTCCACCACAATGCGGCGGCGTTCCACGCCGCTGCGGGTGAATGCCGCCACGTAATAGACCCCTGCGGGCCATCCCTTCACCACCACCTCGGCGGTGGTGCCGCCCACCGTGCGCCGTTCCACCATCGTGCCGCGTGTGTCGTACACCCTCAGCTCCTTCATCTCCGCCCACGACGTCACCGTGAACCGTTCCCGTGCGGGGTTGGGCATCACCGTCACGCACTCCTCCGGCAGCGGCTGGCCTATGCCCTCCACCCCGGTGTAGAACTCCACGCCCTCGCTCCATTCGCT
>JAFVCA010000029.1 GCA_017479705.1 Bacteroidales bacterium | reverse complement strand
CTGGCGAAGGCAAGAACAAAATGTGCGTTCTTAACGCCGTCCGGGCAAAACTCATGCTTACGGCCTTCGCCGTTGTCCGAAACAATACCCCTTACGACAAAAACTTCAAAAATAATTTGGCTGAATCATAAGAATAGGGGAGGTCGCGGCTGCGGGTCTTTGTCTGCGTCGGTTGTGGCGTGGCTTGCAGCATGGTGGGCAAGGCTTTTGCATACCCCCGGCCCCTTTGAAAAGGGGAGGCCGCGGCTGCGGGTCTTTGTCTGCATTGGTTGCGGGTCTTTGTCTGCAATAAGAAGCGGCGTGGCTTGCAGCTTGGTGGCGACATGTGGTGCGGCAGCCCTCCCCTTTTCAAAGGGGTGGCGCGAAGCGCCGGGGTATGAAAACCCATCAAAGAACCAAGTAAAACAAACAAACTAAACAAAACACAAACAATTAAAAAATGAAAAGAACATTAGTAAGTTTATTGAGCCTATTGGCTCTATCAAGTCTATTCACCCTGACCTCCTGCCAAAAGGAGAGCGTTGGCAACGGTAGCCAGTTCCGTGCTGCCATGGAGGATTGCACGGACCACGATGGCAAGACTGTCCTCAACGGCACAGCCCTCAACTGGGTGGCTGGCGACCAGGTGGCTGTCTATGGCACCGCGGGTTGCGGCATCTATTCCGCCACCCCGCAGAACCCCGCCACCATCGCCACCCTCGACAATCTGAGCGGCGAGACGGGCGACGGCCCCTTCCGCGCCTTCTACCCCTCCACGCTGACCACCGACGGCGTGAACATCACCCTGCCTGTCACTCAGACCTATGTCGAGGGCTCTATCAACGAGTTCCCCATGTATGCAGAGAGCAACGACAACCAACTTGTATTCAAGAATCTCTGCGGTGTGCTGAAACTTGACCTTACCAAGGCCAACATCAACATCTCCACCATCTCCATCACTGCCAATGCACCTATTACTGGTGATTTCACAGTGGATAATGCCTCCGGTGCTCCCAACTTGAGCTATGTCGACAATGGCCTGAACGTTGTCACCCTCATCTGCTCCACACCTCAATCCATCACCAATGGCAAAGTGTTCTACATTGCACTTCCCGCCACCTTCGACTCGGTGAGGAGCATCACGCTGAACACCGATGACGGTAGATTCTGCGAAAAGATTGTCAAGTCCACAGTGCAGGTCTCCGTACAACGTAGTGCAATAACTACAGTGACATTCGGCGAGAACGACATGGAATTCGTCAGAGGTATATCCGGCCCTATCCCGACTGAAAATAGGATGCTTCCCTCTTACTGCTACTATAACTACAGCTATTCCCAGCAGTTGATTTTGAATAGCGAGATGGCGGGTGAAGCAGTTATAACCGGTATGGATTTTTATTACATGAGCAATGGAACGGTGACCAGGGATATTGATTTATACATAGCAAACACTGCATATTCTTCGCTGAACAGTGGATTTGTACCCTTTGACAACTCTTTCCAACTGGTATACTCTGGATCGAAAACGTTCCATACCGGCTGGACTCACATCGATTTTGAACCCACCTTCACGTATGACGGCATTAATAACGTAGTGATAGTTATGAATGACCATTCTGGTGTATATTATTCTGGCTGTAACTTCCGTGTTCATACCGCTTCAGGGCTTTCTCGTTTGGCTTATTCTGATGCATCTGCCTATGACCCTGCTACTGCTTCAGGCTCGACAAGCTCTGCTCAAAGCATTCGTAACGACATGCGACTGTACTACGACGATAGTGCAGAATAAGTTGAGTAACACTGCATCCCACACACTACGATGACGGGAGATTCCCGTCTGCCAAAAGTCCCTGCCGCAAAGGCGGGGACTTTTGTTTCGTTCATGATTCCCAATCGGTCTTTTTTTTTTCGATGAACATTAGTGCTGTATTCACCTATGTATTGCATTGTTATTTGGCTATATATTATGCCCCTTAAACGTTAAACATTGAACATTATTTCTCTCTTTTAACGAATAATTCAAAAAATATTTGTATCTTCGCAGACAGCATAGAATAATCAACAAAACAATAATAATATGACTATTAAAGATTTAGAGCCAAAAGAGCTGTGGGGTAATTTCTACAACCTCACTCGTTGCCCCCGTCCTTCGAAGCATGAAGAGGCGGTTCGTGATTATCTCGTGAATTGGGCAAAGGAACGTAATATTGACTGCCGCGTTGACAAGGTGGGCAACATCATCATGAGCAAACCGGCCACGCCGGGCATGGAGAATGTGTGCCCCGTGGTGCTGCAGGCCCACATGGACATGGTGCCCCAGGCCCGCGCCGGCAAGGTGCATGACTTTCTGAAGGACCCCATTGAGACCAAGATTGTGGATGGCTGGGTGTACGCTTGCGACACCACGCTGGGAGCCGACGACGGTTTGGGCGTGGCGGCTGCCATGGCTGTGTTGGAGAGCAAGACCATCAAGCACGGCCCCATCGAGGCCCTGATTACCACGGACGAGGAGACCGGCATGACCGGTGCTTTCGGCCTGAAACGCGGCGAGCTGAAAGGTAAATATCTGCTGAACCTTGACAGCGAGACGGAAGGTGAGCTGTATGTGGGTTGCGCCGGCGGCATCGACGCCACCATCACCATCCCCTACGCCACCGAGGCTGCTCCCAAGGACTACTGCGCCATGCGCCTGACGATCGGAGGCCTGAAGGGCGGCCACAGCGGCATGGAAATCAACACGGGACGTGCCAACGCCAACAAGCTGCTGTTCCGCCACATCCGCTGGGTTGCCGATTGCGGCATCCGCCTGATCAATGTCGACGGCGGCAATATGCGCAACGCCATCCCGCGCGACGCCATGATTACCTTTGCCATGCCCAAGGCACACAAGGAGTGCATCGTGGCTGAGCTGGAGAAGGTGGCTGGCTGGGTGAAGAAGGAGCTTGGCCGCGTGGAGCCTGACTTCTTTATGAAGCTGGAGCCCGTCCGCATGTATCCCAAGGTTATCACCGAGGCCGACACGCAGAAGATTATCAATGCAGTGATGATTGCCCCCAACGGCGTTATCCGCATGAGCAAGGACATGGAAGGCCTGGTGGAGACCTCGCTCAATTTGGCCATCATGAATACCAATGGCAAGAACTTCACCATCAAGGCCCTGCTGCGCAGCTCGGTGGACTCCGCCAAGGAGGCCTTGGCAGAGCGTCTGGTCTGTCTGGCCGAACTGGCCGGTGGCAAGTGCCAGCTGACGGGTGCCTATCCCGGATGGAAACCCAACATGGAGAGCGGACTGCTGAAGACCATGAAGGAGACCTACAAGAAGCTGTACGGCAAGGAGCCCGCCGTCGTGGCCATCCACGCCGGACTGGAGTGCGGCCTGCTGGGCGGCAAGTATCCCGACATGGAGATGATCAGCTTCGGCCCGACGCTGAACAGCCCCCACAGCCCCGACGAGCGCGCCAACATCGAGAGCAGCAAGAAGTTCTTCGACTACTTGGTGGCCGCCCTCGGCGCCATGCCCAAGATGAAGTAACGATTTTATTAACTACCCGCCGGGGCCGGCGCAGCCGGCCCCGGCGGTAAAAACTATATATATGATAGCAAAAGAACTTTTAAATCCCCGCAGTATTGTGGTCTGCGGCGCTTCGAGCGACATACACAAACCCGGCGGCAAGGCCCTGAAGAACCTGTTAGAAAGCAACTTTAGGGGTCCCGTCTATGCCGTCAACCCCAAGGAGACTGAGGTGCAGGGCATTAAATGCTACGCCAAGGTCGAGGACCTGCCGCAGGTGGACTGCGCCATCCTCTGCATCGCTGCCAAATTCTGCGCACAGACAGTGGACGTGCTGACCCAGCAGAAGGGCACCAAAGGTTTTATCATCGTCAGTGCCGGTTTCTCGGAGGAGAACGCCGAGGGCGCAGCCATCGAGAAGCACATTGTGGACAGCATCAATGCTGTGGGCGGTTCGCTGATTGGCCCCAACTGCACGGGCTTCCTCAACACGAACTATGCTGGTTGTTTCGACACCCCCATTCCTACGCTCGACCCCCACGGCGTGGACTTCATCACCGGTAGCGGTGCCACGGCCGTGTTCATCAAAGAGTATGGCATAACGAATGGTTTGACCTTCAACAGCGTGTGGGCTGTTGGCAACAGCGCCCAGCTGGGTATTGAGGATGTGCTGGAACACCTTGATGAGACTTTCGACCCCGAAAAGTCGAGCCGCGTCATCATGCTGTATATGGAAAAGGTGGGCGACCCCCAGCGTCTGCTCAAACACAGCCGCAGCCTCATCAACAAGGGTTGCCACATTGCCGCCATCAAGAGCGGTGGCAGTGCCGCAGGCAGCCGCGCCGCCAGCAGCCATACGGGTGCCCTGGCCACCAACGATGCCGCCGTGGACGCCCTGTTCCGCAAAGCGGGCATTGTCCGTTGCCAGAACCGCCAGGAACTGACCACCGTTTGCGGTGTGTTCATGTATCCCGAAATCAAAGGCAAACGCTGCGCCGTGATTACCCACGCCGGCGGTCCCGCCGTGATGCTGACCGATGTGCTCAGCAATGGCGGCATGGAGGTGCCCAGCCTGAAGGAGCATCCCGCCAGCCCCGCCCTGTTGGAGAAACTGTTTGCCGGCTCGTCGGTGGGCAATCCTATCGACTTCCTCGCCACGGGTACCGCAGAGCAGTTGGGCTATATCATTGACGCTGTGGAGAACGACTACACGGACATTGACTTCTCCGTGGTTATCTTCGGCTCGCCGGGACTCTTCTCCAACCGCGAGGTGTACGCCCTGCTGGACGAGAAGATGAAGACCTGCAAGAAGCCCATCTTCCCCGTGCTGCCCTCCATCATCAACGTGAAGGACGAGATTCAGGAATTCATCGACTGCGGCCGCATCAACTTCCCCGAGGAGTGCGTGCTCGGCAACGCCATCTGCAAGGTGTACAACACCCCCAAACCCCAACCCGAAAACGTTGAGCAGCCCGCCATCGACGTGGAGCGTATCCGCAAGACCGTGGACCGCTGCAAGGACGGCTACATGGAGATTGCCGACTACAACGAGCTGTTAGACGCTGCCGGCATCAGCCGCAAGAAGAGCGTCGAGGTGTCGAAGGTTGAGGATGCTATCGCCTTTGCCAAGGAGGTGGGATGCAGCAAGGATGTGCCCTTAGTGATGAAGGTTGTCGGTCCCCTGCACAAGAGCGATGTGGGCGGCGTGACCTTGGGCGTGAAGGACCTTGCCACCGTCGAGAAAGAGTTCAACCGCCTGATTGTTATCCCCGAAACCTACGCTGTGGAGATGTATCCCATGCTGGACGGCACGGATGTGTATATCGGTGCCATCCGCGACCCGAAGTTTGGTCATCAGATTTTCTTCGGTCTGGGTGGTATCTTTATCGAGGTGCTGAAGGATGTGCAGAGTGCACTGGCTCCCATCAGTGCCGCCGAGGCCAAAGAAGCCCTCACCAAACTGCGCGGCTACAAGATTCTGCAAGGTGTGCGCGGCCAAGAGGCTGTCAATCTCGACCTCTATGCCGACCAGATTGCCCGCGTGAGCGCCCTTGTTCAGGCTGCCCCCGAGATTGCCGAAATGGACCTCAACCCCCTGCTTGGCAATCCGCGCTACGTAACGGCTGTTGATGCCCGTATTCGTTTAGAAAAGTAACAACACTTTTTACACTACTTTGACGGTGCCGGAGTTCCCGCGGGGGAACTCCGGCTTCTTTTTTATCCCAAATCGGTCAATAGAAAAGCGAAAACTCCTTAAATAGGGGGAGCTGTTATGTTGGCTATTAAGCGGAAACTCCTACGGAGTAGTGGGTGGGTGAACCTGATACCTGCATTGGGCATTGTCCCGTAGGGACTTTCGCTTAATAGCATATCAAGTTGATGGATAGGAAATTTCAACGTAGGAGATTTCTATTAGGAGGGGGCAAAAATAGCCCGTCAGGGCTTTCCTCTCAGTAGAAATGCCTTGGATACCAAACCCCATTCCCCGTAGGGGATTTCTCTTTATCCATTTATACCTGCTTTAGGTACACCCCAATGACCGAATTGGGTTTATTTGGAGCCTTGCACAATAATACGTTTAGATTGTCGTTGTTAAACTAAAATATTAGTTTAATTATTATTCTTTTAGATTATGAAACATCAAGTAGTAAGAATCACCCTGATGGCCAGCGTCATGGCTGTAATGATGGCAGGATGCAGTGCATCGCAGTCAATCGAAACCAAATTGAGCAGGATGCCCCACAAGGCCATGCTCATTGATGAAGTGCACGACCGCGGCATTAACCTTGACACGCTTGAGAGTGTCTACCCCAGCGGGATGGTCAGATTTGGCGACAGTGTGCCACAGGCCTATATTCAAGCCTGGACAAGCTTTGTGCAAGGCCTGGCGGGAGCCCTGCGGCAGGCAGGGATGGATTGGTCGGAACCTTACAGGCTGTGGGGACGCGCCTATTTCAGTCCGGAAGGCAAAGTGGACCACTACTTCTACGCCTGGACGGGGGCTACGCAACCCGCGGACCCATGGAAGGCGCAGTTCCGCCGAGTGTTGGAAGCCTACCTCGCCACCTACCATTTTGCCTATCCCATGGATGGACGCTTTGCCCAATGCGGCGGCATCGCCCTGCGCCCCGCCGATTAGGCTTCCATCCCACAACACAAGCCCCGCAAAGACATGACGAAAATATTTTTTCGCCATGTCGCAAAAAGTGTGTATCCGACGAACAACATGCAGCTCAAATGGAGAGTATGAGGGCATTTGATGAGCCAATGCCCTGTGTGGGATATTTTGGTATGACCCATCTGATCAGACTTTTTTCGGAGTGTGTAAGCAAGAGGTCACTCCCAAGATGGTGGAGGACGCTGTAGAAAAAGGACTTCCGTTCATCAACTACCTCCCATCCGCGCAGGCAAGTGTGGGCAAAGGAGTTTTTTTAGGCGCAAGCAAGCCATGCTCAGACGAAATTCAAAGGAGACGACACCAAATCCTCCGAGGACGGGTTGCATGGAACATTGATAAGTTTATTGTACTTGTTGGCCATTGGGCAGAACCTATCCTTGACACCCTGACAGCTTTGTTGGAGAAAGACTTTGCCTTTCTGTATTTTGCATTCGTCTACGACGAGCACTGGGACTTGGGACACAGCTGGCCTGGCGACATGGCGTAATGCTACCCAACGATAAAAAAAGAAGAGGCGGATTTGCAAATCCGCCCCCAAAGACATATGGTTTGTTTGACAGAATATTTTAAGAATCAAAGTAAGATTAAAATCGAACGCTTTTGTATGAACTTAGATCGCTATATACAGGGGAGGTTCCACATGAATAAACAGCCTTAATCTTAAAATAGTATGTTGTGCCAGGAGTGCCAGGAAAATAGCTCGTTAGAGAAGTTGTGCTTGAACTACTAACCTGGTCAAAATGTAATATGAACCATTGGCTGATGAACTCTGAAATATTTGGTATCCTGTTGCTTTGGGTACAGATGACCATGTAAATCTTATATGTTCATTATCCTGTTTTTGTGCTGAAAATGTAGCCGGTTTGGATAACGGAACTTCTGAGCTATATCCATAGTTTGTGGCACTACCAGCATCATTGATTGCTTTAACAGCGTATCGATTAATACCAGGATGAATATCAGAAGATGGTACTGAATATGAACGAGAGGAAGTCGTGCTTTTTAATTCCCAACTTCCAGAGCATGGGTCGTACTTGTACACTTCATATGAGGTTGGATTCCCGCAGCCGGAGCTTGTAGAGATGGTCCATGAAACAGATTGAGATGAACTTCCGCTAACATTAACGGTAGGAGGACATGGAGAATAGGTAGTAGTGCCATTGCCGCCACCACCATTATTATTGTTGTATGAAGTATAAGAACTGAAAGGGCTTTCTCCTGCATTATTCCCAGCTTTTACCTTATAGTAATTCAAGCCAGACATGGGATTGTTGTCATATATAGATGTGTTGGATGTTGATGAACCTATCTGTGAATACCCTCCATTTGCACTTGAACTTCTATAAACCTTATAATATGTGGCATTAGAAACAGAAGACCAAGATATTAGGACTTGAGGAGACGATGAACTTCCCACATTTGTAGCGGTAACATTCGAAGGAGCATTGGGAATAGTTGTTCCCCCGCCCCCGCCACCTCCACCACTATTGCGTCGGCAATAGGTGTAGTCGCTTCTTTCGCTTTCAGAACCATTCCTGTCTAATGCGGTAATTCTTACATAGTTATCTGTGTTTGTGGTGTTGATGTAGGCATATGTTTCGTTAGTCGATCCGAGTAGTTGATAAGAGCCATAGATAACTGTGCAATAATAGATGTTGTATTTAACAGCGTTGGTTACATTGTTCCATGAGACATATAAATATTCAACACCGTCAACGGTTACAAAAGATGATGAGAGTCCAGTGGGCGCAGACACCCCACTTCCTCCACCATTACTACCGCTTCTTTCAAAATATGCGCGATAGGTGGCATTACCAGTTACTGTCAGGGTTCGAGGATTTTCTGAGGATCCATCATTCCAAGAAGAAAATTTATATCCTTCAATTGGGATGGCACCAATTTCTATTATAGTACCAGAGGTGTAAGTTCCACCACCTGTAACTGAGCAGCCAATAAGACTTGACTCCACCCTGATTGTATATTGTTTATCACAGCTAAATAAAAGTGTTGAAAAAAATATTAAAAAGAGTGTTTTTATTTTCATTTTTCGTTCGCCAGTTGTATACCATCGGCTCGTCGGTTTTTTATTAGTAATATGATTTGGATGTTCCGATGAGTTATACACATAAAAAGAGCGTGGAACTTTTTAGTCTTCATCGGATGTTTTGCGGTCTTGGACAACCTTCCATTCCCAACTACAACGTATAAGCCCACGCTAAACAGCGAGAGCGTCGTCGCATTATTCTGGGAATGGGGATTGAAAGTGTCCAAGTTTCAAAACATCCAGATAAGCTACTTCGCTTTTTTCTATTCTATGATGTGCATATAAGTCTATGCGCTATGCTTCATTGGCATTATTTTTCGTTAATACTATGTGATGATTAAAAAATAAGTTGTAACGATGTGGTTATTTTGACGGGGGGAAAAAACGCCAGAAATATTAATACATTTTATTGATTATTAACGTTTTAAATATAGAATAACTGGAGGAATCTTCGTATCTTTGTAATTGAT
>JAFVCA010000028.1 GCA_017479705.1 Bacteroidales bacterium | reverse complement strand
GGGTCACAGGTTGCAGGTTACGGCATTTAGTAATTGCATGGTCGTTAGGAGCGCCCTGTGGTGCGGCAGCAGTTCCCCTCTTGAGAGGGGTTAGGGGTATGAAGAATAGAGTGTTGCATACCCCCACCCCCTTTGAAAAGGGGAGTGCGCGGTTGCGGGTCACAGGTTGCGGCATTTAGCAATTGCACGGTCGTTAGGAGCGCCCTGTTGTGCGGCAGCCGTTCCCCTCTTGAGAGGGGTTATGGGTATGAAGAATAGAGCGTTACATACCCCCGACCCCTTTGAAAAGGGGAGTGCGCGGGAGCGGGTCACAGGTTGCAGGTTACGGCATTTAGTAATTGCATGGTCGTTAGGAGCGCCCTGTGGTGCGGCAGCAGTTCCCCTCTTGAGAGGGGTTAGGGGTATGAAGAATAGAGTGTTACATACCCCCAGCCCCTTTGAAAAGGGGAGTGCGCGGTTGCGGGTCACAGGTTGTAGGTTACAGCACTTAGCAATTGCACGGTCGTTATGAGCGCCCTGTGGTGCGGCAGCCGTTCCCCTTTTGGGAGGGGTTAGGGGTATGAAGAAAAGAGTGTTACATACCCCCGACCCCTTTGAAAAGGGGAGGTCGCGGTTGCGGGTCACAGGTTGCGGCATTTAGCAATTGCATGGTTGTTAGGAGCGCCCTGTGGTGCGGCAGCCGTTCCCCTCTTGAGAGGGGTTAGGGGTATGAAGAGGAGAGTGTTACATACCCCCAACCCCTTTGAAAAGGGGAGTTCGCGGGAGCGGGTCATTTCCTTTTCAAAGGGGCTGGGGTGTGGGTGTATTGCAGCAATCCTTTATTGGTTGGGTTTGCGGAGGACTTCGATGACGCCGTTGTGCTGGATGCTGCCGTCGCTGCCTTGGCCTACGAAGCGGTAGAAGTAGGTGCCGTCGGGGGTGTTGGTGAGTTCGGGATTCCAGAACTGGTCTTCGCGGCTGATGTTTTCGGCTTGGTAGACGAGGTGACCCCAGCGGTCGTAGATGGAGAGTTTGTTGTAGGGGTAGCGGTTGTATTCGATGAGGTTGGCGATGCGGAAGAGGTCGTTGTAGCCGTCGTTGTTGGGAGTGACGGTGTTGGGGAATTGGAGCGAGGAGGGGACGATGCGGACGGTGTCGAAGGTGGTGTCGGAGCAGTAGAGGGTGTCGCCGTGGAGGCCGATGTTCATCTGGGTGAGGGTGAGCCATACGCGGTAGATGGCGGGGAGTTCAACGTCGGTGATGTCCCAGTGGTAGGTGGGGTTGAGGGCGGAGGAGGTGTCGCAGCCGTCGGTCGGGGTGTCTTGGTCGGTGGTGGAGGGCTGGGGCTCGAACTGCCAGAGGGAGGAGCAGGTGGAGTCGAGCGGGATGGAGTTGTTGTGGAAGGTGGCCCAGGGGTGGAGTTCGGAGGTTTGGGTGGTGTCCCAGTAGAAGGAGGCGGTGGGTGAGGGGATGACGTGGACGCCGGAGGGGTTGAAGAGGGTGTCGGTGCAGCCGGTCTCGTCGGTGACGGCGAGGAGGAAGGAGTAGGAGCCAGTCTTGTAGGTGTGGATGAGGGTGTGTGTGTTGTCGTAGGGGCCAGCGCCTTGAGCGCGGGTGGTGCTGTCGCCGAAGTGCCAGATGGCGGAGGTGGCGAGGTTGGAGCGGTTGCGGAAGTAGAGGGTGTAGGGGTTGCAGCCTTCCCAGAGGGTGTCGGCAAGGGAGACCCAATGGAGGGAGTCGTCGGAGATTTCCCAGCGGGCGTGGAAGTCGGGGTTGCTGAGTTTGAGTTTGGTATGGTAGAGGCTGTCGCAGCCTTGGAGGGTGAGGAAGGAGTCGGTGACGATGGAGGGGGCATAGTAGGCTTGGCCGTGGAGGTAGAAGGGCTGGCGGGGGCAGAGGGTGACAGAGTCGTAGAAGTCGTAGCGGGGGTGGAGGGTGAGGTTGATGTGGTAGGCACTGTCGCAGCCGGAGGCGTTGCGGTAGGTGACGGAGTGGCTGCCGGAGGAGGTGAGGAGGGTGTCGTGGAAACGGTAGGCGGCACCGTCGCAGACGGTGTCGACGGTGTAGTCATGGAAGGCGTGGTGTATGGTGAGGTTGATGTGGACTACGCTGTCGCATCCGGCGTGGGTGAGGAGGCTGTCGGTGTAGGTTCCGCTTTGGTAGACGACGCGGTTGTAGAGTTGGTAGCCGCGGTCGTCGCAGGCGTCGGTATCGGAGTGGGTCTCGAAATGGGGCATGGTGACGAGGGTGAGGCGGTAGAGGCTGTCGCAGCCATGGATGGTGGTGTAGTCGCTCTGATAGGGGGTGGTGGTGTAGGGGTCGGTGCCCGCGGGGACGGTGATGCCGTAGCGGTTGTAGGATTGGTTGGTGCAGAGGGTGTCGGTGATGGTGAAGAGGTAGGAGGGGTGGACGGTGAGGAAGAGGAGGGTTTCGATGATGCTGTCCGGGGCAGGGGTTTGGCGGATGATGTAGACGCCGTTTTGGGTGAAAGTGGAGTTGCCGAGGCGGAAGGTGTCACCCTGGCAGATGGCGGTGCGGAGGGTGTCGTAGTGGATGCAGGGCGAGGGGACGAGGATGCGGACGACGGTGTCGTTGTAGCAGGAGCCGTAGGCCAGGGAGGCACGGAGGCGGACGTAGTGGTAGCCGGGCTCGAAGATGTGGGTGGGGTGGCGGAGGTAGCTGCTGTCGCCGTCGCCGAAGTCCCAGAGGTAGGAGTCGCACTCCATGGAGGTGAACTGGGTGAGTTCGGGGTCGGTGGCAACGCGGCTGAGGTTGTAGAATTGGACGGTGACGCGGCAGTCGGTGGTGTCGATAAAGCGGTAGGAGAAGTTGGGGGAGGGGTAGATGTCGCCGACGATGGCAGTTTTCTCGAAGTAGCAGTTGGACTCGGCATTGCCGACGAAGGAGGCGCGGCAGATATAGGTGCCGGGTTGTGAGGTGGTGAAGGTGCGGGTGGAGTCGAGGATGACGCTGACACTGTCGACGTTGTACCAGCGGTAGCGGAAGCCTTCGGGGACGGTGAAGGTGTTGGTCTGCACCTGGCCGCAGGAGCCGGCCTTGATGTATTTCTGGTCGCAGGAGAGGGTGAAATAGGCGTAGCCAAAATGACCTGTCTGGGCGCAGTCGTAGGTGGTGAGTTTGACGTAGATGCGTTGTCCCTGGAAGGGTTCGAGGTCGATGCCTACGGCGGTCCAGTCTTTCCAGAGGACGGTGGAGGTGTCGTATTGGTAGGTGTTCCAGTTGAGGGAGTCGGAGGAGACGAAGTCGGCGGAGTAGCATTCGGGGAGGATGGGGGTGTCGTGTTCGTTGACGATGGAGAAGCGGAAGCGGGGCTGGTCGTCAGGCTGGTGGTTGGGGTTTTCGAGGACGGCGGCGTAGCGGAGGAGGAGGATGTCGGCGTTGACGGTGTCGACGAGGTACTCATAGGTGATGCTTTCGGCCTCGCCGCCGTAGTTCCAGTTGCCTAAGCGGACGGAGTAGTCGTAGTTTTCGGGGATGGCGCGGAGTTGGTTGCCGGTGCGGGGGTCGCGGAAGGAGGTGTCGGTCATGACGGTGTGGCGGGAGTAGATGTTTTCGGGGCCGTAGTCGATGACGCCGGCGTAGCTGTCGGGGGAGTCGACGTCGCCGTAGCGGCAGCGGGTGTGGCAGGAGTAGAGGTTGGCAAAGTCGATGCATTTGTCGCCTCCGGCACAGAATTGGAACCAGGTGGTGTCGATGCACTCGATGGCGTTGTTGGTGATGTAGAGTTGGTATAGGGTGCCGTCGATGAGGTTGTTGAGGTGTACGGTACGGTTGTCTGTGGAGATGGAGTCCATGTGGTCACGGTCGGGACCGTACCAGAGGGTCCAGTGGTTGGCGGAGCTGTTGTCATCCCAGCGGATGCGGCAGGTGGTGTCGGTCATGAGGTCGGTACGGATGTTACCGATGGTGTTGAAGAAGACTTGGAATTGGAAGCCTGAGTTGTTGAGGGTATCGCCGTTGCTGGTGAACTGGATGCAGAGGTTGCCTGTGTTGGAATGGATTTCGACGTTGTCGTTGTCGCCGCTCCAGTTGGAGTAGTACCAGGTCCAGGAGCCCTCGTCGTAGATGGTGATGTTGTCGGGGCCATGGACGTGGATGTTGCCACGGAGGACGAAGGGGTCGCCGGTGTTGGAGTGGAGGTGGAGGGTTTGGTTGCCGTTGTAGTGGTAATTGTGCGGACCGCCGATGTCGAGGAGCGTGTAGCACTGGTTGATGTCGAGGGTGCGGGAGGTGTCGGCGTTGTAGGGCATGATGATGATGGAGGAGTCGCAGGTGGTGATGAAGCTGGATTTGACGGGTGCGTTGCAGCTCACTACGCTCTCGTTGCTCCAGAGGTAGCAGACGTACTGGCGGTCGGGTGTGAGGCCGGTGAAGTTGTAGGAGCGGGTGGTGGTGGTGACGGTGTCGAGCATGCGCTCGTCGGGGCCGTAGGCTATCCACCAGCGGGTAGCGTCGGAGGTGTCGACCCAGGTAAGCGTGGCGGTGGAACAGGTGACGGCGGAGGGCGTGATTTGATGGATGGCATAGTTCATCAGCACTTCCAGGTCAAACCCTTCGCCATTGCCGTGGATGTCGGAAAGGGTGTAGGCTTCGATGCAGAGGTAGCCGGTGGGGGAGGAGACAAAGGTGTTGCCAATGCCGCCATAGTCGGCAGCGGTGCGACCGGTGTTGAGGTGGAGGTAGCTGTTGCCAAGGTTGTAGTTGCCGTTGATGGAGAAGCCCCGGCCGTCGGAGGTGTTGAAGTCGTGGTCCATGGTGCAGTCCGGGAAGGGAGGGTTGAAGCCGCCATTGTCGTAGATGTGGACGCACTCGGATGAGGGGATGTGGTCAAAATTACCTTCGACATTGGAGTGGCGGCCAATGATGCCGAGAAGGGTGTTATGGTATTGCGTAATCCAGATGTTGGGGTCATGGGGCATGCGGATGCCGTAGACGGAGGGAATGACGCAGGGGGTGGAGCTGAAGTTGCTTTCAATGTCAATATAACACTGTGCGTTGCGGTGCAGACCGGTGAGGGTGGCTTGCGGGGTGGAGGTGGTGATGGTGCGGAGGGAGTCCATGTGGAGACCATAGGTAACGGTCCATTGGTTGGCGACGGAGGTGTCCTGCCAGGTGATGGCCATGGAGGTGTCCGTTTGCCAAAGGGTGTCGAGGGAGTGGAGGGTGGGGTAGAAGGAGATCTTTAAGGCAAAGCCGGAGCTGTTGAGGGCTTCGTTGGTGGTGAGGGTGATGTGGGCAATGCCGTCGGGGTAGTAATTATCGAAGTATCCCCAGTGGGGGTAGCTGCTGGAGCCGTCGCTGTGGAAGGAGATAAGGTCACTGACATCGATGTTTCCGAAAAGGCGGAACCCCAGCCCTGTGGTGGAACGGATGACGAGGATGGAGGTGTCGCTGGAGTAGTAGTCGCCGATTCCGCCGGGGTCATAGACGGTGTAGCACTCGCCGGGGGTAATCCACACGGTGTCCCGCGAGTGGGAGTTCATGACAATGTCGTTGGTATTGAGTGTGGCGAAGTTGTAGGTTTGCAGGTTGCAGGATTGAGCAGAGGCTGTGCGGCTGATGCGGAAACGATAGTTGGTGGAGGGTTGGAGACCCGTGAGGGTGGTGTGGTTGGTGGCGCTCTGGATGGTTGTCCAGGTGTCGCCGGAGGTGTAGCTGATGTGCCACGGGCCGGAGTAGTTGCCGTTGTCGGTCCATTGGATGTCGGCAGTAGTGCTCTTGACGTGGGAGACCTGCACATTCTCGATGGGGAGGGTGTCCTGGTCAATGTGGAGATGGAATCCATTGCGGAAGGTCTGCTCGTTGGTGCACCAGCGCAGACGGATGAAACCGTTTTGGCTTTGGACACGGAAGCGGTTGCCATTGTACCATGTCCAGCTGCCGTCGAAACAGCTGTTGAAGATGTTGCTATTGGTGCGATTAAAGCCAACGCACAGTTTGTCGGTGGCGTCGTAGCTGTTTCGCTGGAGGTCGGTCAGACTCTCGTAGTCGAACTCGCCAGTGAGGAAGAAATCGCTCCCGTCGGTGGAGACGATGATGAGTTGGCTGGTGTCGTAGTTGAAGTAATTGTTCTCCACGCCGCCGGCATCGAGAATGGTGTAGCACTGGCCGGGGACGACACGGAGGGTGTCCACGCCGCGGTAGGGCATGATGACGGTGTTGCTGTCGCCGCCTTGGGTGATGAAGGCCCTGCGGTCGGGGAACTGGCATGTGGAGGAGGCTCCCTGCCGGGTGACGTAGTAGAGGTATTGCGTGCCAGGCAAAAGTCCCGTCAGCGTGACGGAGGGTGTGGCGGAGAAGACGGTGGCAAAGTTGTCCTCGGCATAGCCGTAGTGGACTTGCCAGCCGTCGGAGGTAGACATAGGATCGTTCCACGACAGGGTGGCGGTGGAGGCGGCCACGGCTGTGGCTTGGAGGTTGGTGATGGCGGTGTCCATCTGTATGATGTTGAAGGCAAAGCCCAGGCCATTCTCGTCGGGGTCGGATGTGAAGCCAAGGGTACAGGTGCCGTCGGCACAATAGATTTCAAAGTTGCTGTTGCTGTTGTTGTAGTTGTGCCATTCGCCCTCGTAGTATATGCAAAGGCGGTCCGGAGGGGTAATGCTGTACCACCCCTTCAGGCGGAAACCTTCGCCGTTGGCAGTGCGGAGGGTGTAGATAGAATAGTCGGAGTGGAAATAGCCACCGTCTCCGCCGGCATCGACAACGGTGTAGCAGTTGCCAGGCATCAGCACGGTGGTGTCCACCTTGCGGTAGGGCATGACGAGGGTGTCGGTCATGCCGGTGGTAATGAAGGAGTGGCGGTAGGGGACCATGCAGGGTTGGACGATGTTGCCCTCGATGGTGTAGATATACTGCGTTCCGGGTTCAAGGCCGGTGAGCGTCACGCTGGGTGCTGCAACGGTGCGGCTATGCCAGTTGCCGTCGGTGCTGGAATAGCGGACTGTCCATTGGGTTGAGGCCGAGGTGTCCGTCCATTGCAGGGTGGCTGTGGTGGCTGTGGTGCCGGTGACGGTGGGGACGACCACATGGTTGTTTTCCCATGTGGTGTTGTAGAGGAACTTGGTGTTGCCGGTATGCCTGAAGGTGGCTCTGCCATTGGGGAAGTAGAATTTGCGGCGGTGCTGTGTGTTCTGGTCCCAGTAGGAGATTTCGCTCCCAAACCCGTAGCCCGTGTTCCAGCTGGCACTGAAGTAGTAGTTGGAGGACCATCCGTCGGCGTAGAAGCCGGTGCTGTCCTGCGTGGTGATGGTTGTGTTTACCCACCCTGAGGACAGGTGGTTGTTGGCAGGACCTGAGGTGCCGTTGAGGGTGTAGCAGGTGCCGCTTGTCAAGATGAAGTTGCTGCCGCTCGGTTCGGTGTAGAGCATGTTGTCCGGATGGCCGACGATGAAGTATTTCCGAACGGTCTCCATACAGGCCGTGGCGTTGCTCTCGATGTAGTAGCCATAGTAGGTGTTGTTTCTCAGCCCCGTGATGGTGACGGAGCGGGTGTTGCTGGTGACGGTCTGCAACGAGTCCTCGTCGCAGAAATAGGTGATGGTCCACTCCGTGGCGTCCGTCAGTCGGTCCTCCCATGTCAGGGTGACGGTGCTGTCGTCCACCACCTGCGAGGCCCAGTTGTAGATGGTGTTGGGGAAAAGAATCTGTATTTCCAAGCCCTGAAAGGAGGCGTAGGCGTTTGAGCGGAAATGAATCAGCGTGCCCTCATACTGTGAGCGCCAGGTGGTTGTCCCCGTATTGCAGTAACGCGAGTAGATGCCATTGCTGTCGGTGGTGTAGTAGACGTCAAAGTAGTCGCTGCAATCGTTGTTGGCACTGGTCTGATAGTTCATCTGCAGGATGAAGTTGCCCGATGTGGAGTGGATATACAGCCAGGAGTCCTCATTGTTCACGTAGTTCGAGTATCCGCCGGGGTCGAGGATAGTGTAGCAGTTCTGCCTGTTGATAGTCAGCGAGTCAGTCCCTCGGTGGGGCATTACCACTACTTGTTGACCCACCATCAAACTTGGCAACAGGGCTATCAGCAACATGATTATTCTTACGGGAAGATGTCTGTTTATATATTGCATGGATACTTTTTTTATATATAAATTGCTGTGCAAAAATACAACTTTTTTTTTATATATGCAGTTTGCATTTTGCTGAAAAAAGAAAGCCTCCCATTCGAGAGGCTTCTCCGGTGATATCAAAAATGTCAATAAAGTATTGTTTTCCAATAATGAGCACTTTGTCGCTCTGTTCGCCGTCGCTTGCCTGACGGGCTCTGCCAAAGATGCTCTCTATGTTGCCTTGCAGGGCTTTCGCTCTTCCCTAAGGGCGCCTCTTGGCACCTTTTGGGGGGGCAGAGATTAGCTGCACTTGGACCAGCCGCAGTTCGGGCAACTCTTGCATCCGTTGGTGTAGATGATTTTCGAGCCGCAGTCCGGGCAGGTCTCTCCCGTCTCGGTGCCATCCTTGATATAGCGTTTCAGGGCTCGGGCCACGCCGTTGGACCATGTGGTGATGCTGTCCACGTCGAAGTTCAGTTTGCCAATCAGGTCCACCACATTGGGTATCGGCATGCCGTGGCGCAGGATGCCGCTGATGAGCTTGGCATAGTTCCAGTACTCCTTCTTGAACATGCGGGACAAACCCTCCATGGTGACGTGGTAGCCGTCTTGGTCCAAGTACTGGAAGTCGTAGCGCGCGTGCTCCTGTCCGGGTTCCTTGACGCGGATTACCCAGCCTTTCTCAACCCATTTGGGCAGAACGAAACTCTCCGCGCGGCCAGTGAAAATCTCGTAGGGGCGGTGTTCGTACATACCCACCACAGCAATCCAGTCCTCCTTCTCGTTTTTGAAGCGCACCACCTCGGCCTCCAGCTTTTTGGGGCGTTTGGGTGCCTTGTTCTCAATGAACTCATTGCAGTTCTTGTTCTCGCTCTTCGACACCAGCACGCCGTGGCGGGAGCCGTCGCGATAGATGGTACATCCCTTGCAGCCCGACTCCCACGCCGTCCGATAGATTGTGCTTACTATTTCCTCCGTGGTCTCCTTCGGGATGTTGACGGTGACGCTGATGGAGTGGTCCACCCATTTCTGGATGGCACCCTGCATCTTCACTTTGTTCACCCAGTCGATGTCGGCCGAGGTGGCTTTGTGGTAGGGCGAGGTGGCTATGAGGCGGTCAATCTCCTTGTCGTCCATGTTCTCTATCTGTTCTTGGTTGTAGCCCTTCAGCTTCAGCCAGTCGATGAACTTGGGATGCAGCACATTGTACTCCTCAAAGTAGTCGCCGTTCTCGTCCTTGACTATTTTGTGCTTCGATGTGTCTTTGTCGTTGGGGTTAATCTTCTTGCGGCGCTTGTAGCTTACCAGGAAGACCGGCTCGATGCCCGAAGTGGTCTGCGTGCAGATGCTCACCGTGCCTGTGGGCGCAATGGTCAGCAGGGCGATGTTGCGCCGGCCGTTCTGCACCATCTCGGTGTACAGTTTCGGGTCGGCCTCTGCCAGCCGTTGGATGAAGGGATTCAGCTTTTCGCGGTTGGCATCGTACAGGGGGAAGCTGCCGCGCTCCTTGGCCATAGTGACCGACGAACCGTAGGCTGCGCAGGCCAGCGTGCGCTGCACCTTCACCGCAAAGTCCGTCGCCTCGTCCGTGCCGTAGCGCAGTCCCATGGCGGCCAGCATGTCGCCCTCGGCGGTGATGCCTAATCCCGTGCGGCGGCCCTCAAGGCATTTCATCTTGATGTTCAGCCACAGGTTGCGCTCCACGCTCTTGATGTCGTCCCCTTCGGGGTCGCTGTCAATCTTGGCCAGTATCTTGTTCACCTTCTCCAGCTCAAGGTCAATCAAGTCGTCCATCAGGCGTTGAGCCTTGGCAATATGGTCGCGGAACTTGTCGAAGTTGAAGGTGGCTTCGGGCGTGAAGGGGTTGTCGACATAGCTGTACAGGTTCACGGCTATCAGTCGGCAGCTGTCGTAGGGGCACAGCGGAATTTCGCCGCAGGGGTTGGTGGAGACGGTGCGGTAGCCAAAGTCGGCATAGCAGTCCGGCACGCTCTCGCGCAGGATGGTGTCCCAGAACAGCACGCCGGGCTCGGCCGAGGCCCAGGCGTTGTGGATAATCTTCTTCCACAGGGCGCGGGCGTCGATCTCCTGCCGCACCATGGGGTTGGGCGAGTCCACCGGGTACTGCTGCACAAAAGGTTTCCCGTCGCGCACGCACCGCATAAACTCGTCCGTAATCTTCACACTCACATTGGCTCCCGTAATCTTGCCCTGCTCCAGCTTGGCATCAATAAACTGCTCGGCGTTGGGATGCTTGATGCTGATGCTCAACATCAGTGCCCCGCGGCGGCCGCCTTGAGCCACCTCGCGTGTGGTGTTGCTGTAGCGTTCCATGAAGGGCACTATGCCCGTCGATGTCAGCGCGCTGTTCTTCACGGGGCTGCCCGCCGGGCGTATGTGCGTCAGGTCGTGCCCCACGCCGCCACGCCGCTTCATCAGCTGCACCTGCTCCTGGTCTATCTTCATGATGCCGCCATACGAGTCGCTGGCACCGCTGTTGCCAATCACAAAGCAGTTGGACAGCGACACCACCTGGAAGTCGTTGCCGATGCCCGACATGGGGCTGCCCTGCGGTATGACGTAGCGGAAATCTTTCAGTAATTCATATATTGTCTCCTCCTCCATCGGGTTGGGGTAGTTGCGCTCTATGCGGGCAAACTCCGAGGCCAGGCGGTGGTGCATCATGTCCGGGTTCAGTTCGTAGATTTTGTTGTCGTCGCGCAAGGCGTATTTGTTCATCCACACATTGGCCGCAAGTTCGTCTCCACCAAAGTATTCGATGGATGATTTCATGATCTCGTCTGGCGCATATTGCGTATACGTCTTCGGTCTAATGTGTTGATTATCATTACCAAAATCCAAAAACATGTCGGACTGCATAGGGGCAAAAATTTATAAGTTTGACAATAACAAATGATTACTGCGTTGACGCATTTTTTTTTCAGGCTGCTAAAGTACACATAACTTTCCTAATAACACGAAATGAGTTATCAACAACCCCCATTCTTTTACCCTCAAAACCCTGTAGCACAACCCCTAATCCGATAATAACGCATTCTGTCCGGATGCCGGCCGCTGGCTCCTGCCTCTTTCTCACCTTTGCTCCTTTTTTCCACCTCCACGTCGCGGGTTGGTGAAAGTGGTGGTCGCGCGTGTATCTTTTTTTCTTAGGTGTGCAAAATATGTTGTATCTTTGCATTGTGAATGCGGCATAGGCCAGCATAGTTATTATTGTAAAAACAAGTGCATTATGATTTTTTACTATTCAGGTTGCGGCAATAGCCGCCATGTGGCCGAGCAGCTTGCTGCCCGCCTTGGGCAAAAGCTGGTCTTCATCCCTCAGGCTGCCCGCCGGGAGGACTACGATTATGCACTGGCCGAGGGCGAGAGCCTCGGTTTCGTCTTCCCGATCTATTCTTGGCAGCCGCCGCGGCTGGTGCTGGACTTTGTGGAGCGGCTCCGCCTGGCGGGGGCGCCGGGTTATATCTATATGGTGACGACCTACGGCGACGATGCCGGAATGGCCGACCGTATGTTGGACAAAGTCTTGGCCGCAAAGGGACTGCGGCTGGACGCCGCCTTCGGGGTGGCAATGCCCAACACGTATGTCAACATGTCGTTCATGAATATAGACCCTCCCGAGGTGGCACAGCGCAAGCTGGTCCGAGCCGAGGAAGCGTTGCCGCTGTTGGCCCGCTCCATCCGGGAGCGACGCAAAGGGGTGGAACTGAAGCGCGGCGTTTTCCCCCGGACAAAGACCTACGCCATCGGCGCAGGCTTTAACCAGAGTTTGAGCGACAAAGCCTTCCACGCCACGGATGCCTGTGTCTCATGCGGCCGATGCGTGGAGGTCTGCCCCCTGCGGAATATCGCCCTTGTCGGCGGCAGACCCCGCTGGAATGGCCACTGCACACATTGTGAGGCCTGTTACCACTACTGCCCGCAAAACGCCGTCCAGTTTGGCCGCGCCACCCGCGGCAAGGGGCAGTACCATTACAGCGACTGACCGTCGCGGGCCAGCTGGCGGCCCCTCCCCATTGCCCTCCCGCCGACCGCTCTTCCACTGATGACTCCTTCATATTCTCTGTTTCTACGCTTGCGCAGAATCGAAATAGAAACTAAGTAGAAATAAAGTAGTGGCAAAACAGAATCAATGTGCCTGTGGCGGAGGTTCTGCGGCGCGCTGATTGTGCCGCGCCCCTGCGCCCGGACGCACGCCGACGGGCGTTTTGAAGGGGGCGGGGCAGGGGCTGTTGATAACTTGTGGTCAGAGACAATAAAAATGTACCGATTTGTTTTTGTAAAACGCTGAAATATAGTTCTCCCAAAGAATTTTAAGATTATTTAACGCCGGGTAATCACGTTGTTATTTTGTGGGGTGAAAAAATAGTTGTAATTTTGCATTCCATTTCAAGGGTAATTTATGCCCCTTGAAATTGACGGAAAACATTAATAATTAAATATATAACATCAAAAGACAAAATGCCAACAATTCAGCAATTAGTTCGCAAAGGACGCCAGCAGATGGAGTATAAGTCGAAATCTCCCGCCTTGGACAGCTGCCCCCAGCGTCGCGGCGTCTGCACCCGTGTGTACACCACCACCCCGAAAAAACCTAACTCGGCAATGCGTAAAGTTGCCCGTGTGCGCCTCACCAACCAGAAAGAGGTCAACGCCTACATCCCCGGCGAGGGTCACAACCTGCAGGAGCACTCCATTGTCATGATCCGTGGTGGCCGTGTAAAGGACCTTCCCGGCGTGCGTTATCATATCATCCGTGGTGCATTGGATACCAGCGGAGTTGACGGCCGTCGCCAGCGTCGTTCCAAATACGGTGCTAAGCGCCCGAAACAGGCTTCGAAGTAATAAGCAAGATTATAAGGATATAAAATGAATAAGGAACTGCGCAGACAGTTCGTTAATGCAAAAGAGAAATGAGAAAAGCTAAACCCAGAAAACGTATCATCCTCCCGGATCCCAAATATAACGACGTGCTCGTTACCAAGTTTGTCAACAACCTGATGTTGGGCGGCAAGAAGACCATCGCCTACAAGATTTTCTATGAGGCAATCGACGTTGTGGCCGACCGCACCAAGGAAGACGGTATCGAAGTGTGGAAAAAGGCTCTGGCCAACATCACTCCTTCTGTCGAGGTGAAGAGCCGCCGCATCGGTGGCGCCACTTTCCAGGTGCCTACCGAAATCCGCCCCGAGCGCAAGCAGTCCATCGGCATGAAGAACCTTATCAGCTTCAGCCGCAAGCGCAGTGAGAAGACCATGGCCCTGAAACTGGCCGCTGAGATTCAGGCTGCCTACAAGGAAGAGGGTGCCGCCTTCAAACGTAAAGAGGATATCCACCGCATGGCAGAGGCCAACAAGGCTTTCTCGCACTTCCGTTTCTAATTATTAATTACGAAATTCTATAAGATTCTTTCCAAAAGGAATATTAAGAGCCCAAGCAAAATCTAAATTACATGTCAGACCTAAAATATACAAGGAATATTGGCATCATGGCCCATATCGACGCCGGCAAGACGACGACGACCGAGCGCATACTTTTCTACACCGGCAAGAACTACAAGCTGGGAGAGACGCACGAGGGGTCCGCCACAATGGACTGGATGGTCCAGGAGCAGGAACGTGGTATCACTATCACCTCCGCCGCTACAACTGTATATTGGGACTGGCATGACCAGCGCTACAAGTACAACATCATTGACACTCCGGGTCACGTGGATTTCACGGTCGAGGTGGAGCGCTCGCTGCGCGTGCTCGACGGCGCCATCGCCATTTTCTGCGCGGTGGGCGGCGTGGAACCCCAGTCGGAGACGGTGTGGCGCCAGGCCGACAAGTATGGCGTGCCCCGCATTGCTTTCGTCAACAAGATGGACCGTGCAGGTGCCGACTTCTTCGGTGTGGTGAACCAGATTAAGGAGCGCTTGGGCGCCAACCCTATCCCCATCGAGATTCCCATCGGACAGGAGGATTTGTACAAGGGTGTTGTGGACCTGATTGCAAACAGGGCATTGGTGTGGGATGAATCGTCGAACGGTCAGCGTTTCGAGGAGATTCCTATGCCTGCCGACCTGAAAGAGATAGCCGCCGAGTACCGTCAGAAACTTGTCGAAGGCGTGGCCGAGGAGAACGAGGCTCTGCTGGAGAAGTTCTTTGACGACCCCGATTCTATCACTGCCGAAGAGATTATCGCCGAAATCCGCAAGGCCACTCTGGCCAAGAAGATTGTGCCTGTGATGTGCGGGTCGGCCTTCAAGAACAAGGGTGTGCAGACACTGCTTGACGCTGTGGCTGCCTTCCTGCCCAGCCCTCTTGACATGAAAGAGGTGGACGGCATCAACCCCAAGACCGAGCAGCCGGAGATGCGCCCCATCGACGTGAAAGCTCCCTTCTCGGCTTTGGCTTTCAAGATTGCCACAGACCCTTATGTGGGCCGTCTTTGTTTCTTCCGTGTCTACAGCGGTTCGTTAGAGTCGGGTTCGTATGTCTACAATGCCAACACTGGCAAGAAGGAGCGCATCAGCCGTATCATGCAGATGCACTCCAACAAGCAGAACCCGCTGGACCGTATCGAGGCCGGTGACATCGGAGCCGCTGTCGGTTTCAAGGACATCAAGACGGGTCACACCCTGTGCGATGAGAAACATCCGATCATCCTTGAATCGATGAAGTTCCCGGAACCCGTAATCAGCATCGCCGTCGAGCCACTGACGCAGGGCGACATGGACAAGCTGACCAACGCACTGACCAAGCTGGTGGAGGAGGACCCCACATTCCGCGTCAAGAGCGACGAAGTGTCGGGCCAGACCATCATCAGTGGCATGGGCGAGCTGCATTTGGACATCATCTTGGACCGTCTGCGCCGCGAGTTCTCGGTCGAGGTGAACCAGGGCCGTCCGCAGGTCGCCTACAAGGAGGCTATCACTGCCACGGTCCAGCACCACGAGATTTACAAGAAGCAGACGGGTGGCAAGGGTAAGTTTGCTGACATCCTGTTCGAAATCGGTCCTGCCGACGAGGGCGTGACGGGTCTGCAGTTTGTCAACGAGGTGAAGGGTGGCAACATTCCTAAAGAATATATCCCTGCTATCGAGAAGGGTTTCAAGGAGGCCATGCAGAACGGCGTTTTGGCTGGCTATCCGATGGACAGCATGAAGGTCACGGTGCTGGACGGTTCGTTCCATCCCGTGGACAGCGACCAGTTGTCGTTTGAGGTTTGCGCCAAGATTGGTTTCAAGGAGGCTTGCCGCAAGGCTTCGCCTGTACTGCTTGAGCCTATCATGAAGCTTGAGGTGCTGACCCCGGATGCATACGTGGGCGATGTGACGGGCGACCTGAACCGCCGCCGCGGTATGCTGGAGAACATCGTGGCCAAGGTGGGCGTACAGGCCATCCATGCCAAGGTGCCGCTGGAGCAGATGTTCGGCTACGTGACATCGCTGCGCACCATCACTTCGGGACGTGCCAACTCGACGATGGAGTTCTCGCACTATGCCGAGGTGAGCCGTGACCAGCAGGAGAACATACTAAAGAATAAATATAATAATTAATAAATTCATCAACCGTGAGTCAAAGAATTAGAATCAAACTGAAATCTTACGACCACAATCTCGTCGACAAGTCCGCCGAGAAGATCGTTAAGACCGTCAAAATGACGGGCGCAGTTGTGAATGGCCCCATTCCGCTGCCGACAAACAAAAAGATTTTCACTGTCAACCGCTCTACTTTCGTCAACAAGAAGAGCCGCGAGCAGTTTGAACTGAGCACCTACAAGCGTCTTATGGACATTGACATCAACGACCGTGCCAAGACCATCGATGCGCTGATGAAGCTGGAACTGCCCAGTGGTGTTGAAGTGGAAATCAAAGTGTGAAATTAAACTCAGCCAATGTGCGTAGTCATCGACCGATGACGAGAATAAGCTGAAAACTAACAATCAAAACAATCCAAAGTAAAAACAATGTCAGGATTAATTGGTAAAAAAATTGGAATGACCAGTCTTTTTGATGCCGACGGAAAGCAAATTCCGTGCACAGTTATTGAAGCTGGTCCTTGTGTGGTAACACAAGTGAGAACCATCGAGAAAGATGGTTATGAGGCCATCCAGTTGGCTTTTGGTGAGCAGAAGGAAAGCCGCGTCACCAAGCCTATGAGAGGCCATTTTGCAAAGGCCAATACTACTCCCAAACGCTATCTCGCAGAGTTCAGCCGCTTTGAGGAAGGCCACAAGAAGAAATATGGTGAAGTTTTGACAGTAGAAGTCTTCCAGGAAGGCGAGTTTGTCGACGTTGTGGGAACCTCGAAAGGTAAGGGTTTCCAGGGCGTTGTCAAGAGACACGGTTTTGGCGGTGTCGGTGACTTGACTCACGGCCAGCACGACCGCCTGCGTGCCCCCGGTTCAATCGGCGCAAGTTCCTATCCCTCGCGCATCTTCAAAGGCATGCGTATGGCTGGTCAGACGGGTAACCACAAGGTGAAGATTCAGAATCTTCAGGTTGTCAAGATTATCCCCGAAAAGAATTTAATGTTAGTGAAAGGTTCTGTACCGGGACCCAAAGGATCAATAATAAAACTTGAAAGATGGAGTTAAAAGTTTATAACATCAACGGAAGCGAAACCGGTAGAACCATCACCCTCGACGATTCTATCTTCGCTATTGAGCCCAACCAGCATGCAATCTATCTCGATTGCAAACAGTATTTGGCAGACAACCGCCAGGGCACCCATAAGGCCAAGGAGCGCAGCGAAAACGCCCATAGCACCCGTAAACTGAAACGTCAGAAGGGTACCGGCGGTGCACGTTCCGGCGATTTGAAGAGCCCCGTTTTCGTGGGTGGTGGCCGTATCTTTGGACCCCAGCCCCGTAACTACCGCTTTAAGCTGAACATTAAAGTGAAGCGTCTGGCTCGCCGTTCCGCTCTCAGCGCTAAGGTTGCCGAGAACGCAATGACCGTTGTCGATAACATCAACATCGAGGCTCCCAAGACAAAAAAGATGATTGAGATACTCAACAATCTTAAATTGGCTGATAAAAAATCATTAATTGTTGTTGAGAATCAAAATAATTTCGTATCTTTGTCTGCTCGAAACCTCCAGAAGGTAAAGGTTGTAAGCGTGTCGCAGTTAAATACTTACGACATTATGAATGCAACCAATATCCTCATCACTGAAGGCTCATTCGGCGAAATTAGCCGCGTTTTGGCAACAAAATAAAGTAGTTAGTAAATCGAATTAAGAAAGTTTAACGATGAATATCATAGTAAAACCTCTGATAAGCGAAAAGATGACGAGAATCACCGAGGCAGCCGCTTCTCCCAAGCTGAACCGCATTCAGCGCGACAAGAACAAGCCCGCCCCGAAGGTGCTGAATCGTTATGGCTTTGTTGTCGACAAGCGTGCCAATAAGATTGAGATTAAGAATGCTGTTGAGCAGTTCTATGGTGTAAAAGTTCTTGACGTGAACACCATGAACTATTCAGGCAAGGTGAAGGCTCGCTACACTAAGGCCGGCTATCTTGTGGGTCGCACCAACGCTTTCAAGAAAGCTATAGTGACTCTGGCCGAAGGTGACAGCATCGACTTCTACGCAAATATTTAAAAAACAATGGCAGAAGGCGCGGAAATCCTTTCCAAGCCTTCGGCAATATTAAAAACAACAATAATAAATAATAGTAATAGTCCACTGATAAGCGACTAAAAAGAAAAGAAATGGCTTTAAAGAAAATTAAACCGACAACCCCCGGTCAGCGTCACAAGATTGTTGTCACCAATGACGACATTACAACCAGCAAGCCGGAAAAGAGTTTGGTGTGTGGCTACTCCAAGAGCGGTGGCCGCAATAACCAAGGTAAAATGACCATGCGCTATTTGGGTGGTGGTCATAAGCAGTTGTATCGCTTTGTTGATTTCAAGAGAGACAAGGACGGTGTTCCTGCTGTTGTAAAGACTATTGAGTATGACCCCAACCGCAGCTCCCGTATCGCACTGGTGTTCTATGCCGACGGTGAGAAGCGTTACATCCTCGCTCCCCAGGGCTTGAAAGTGGGTCAGACCGTTATGTCTGGTAAGGGTGTGGCACCCGAAGTGGGTAACACGCTTTTGCTGTCCGAGATCCCTTTCGGCACGCTGATTCACAACATTGAGCTTCGTCCCGGTCAGGGCGCCAAGATGGTGCGCAGCGCTGGTGCTTATGCTCAGCTGATGTCCCGCGACGACAAGTATGCAATCATCAAGATGCCGAGTGGTGAGATGCGCATGATTCTTCAGGCTTGCCGCGCCACTGTGGGTATTGTCTCGAATCCTGAGCACAACCTTGAGGTTGGAGGTAAGGCTGGCCGCAACCGTTGGCTGGGTCGCCGTCCGCGCAACCGCGGTGTTGTCATGAACCCTGTTGACCACCCGATGGGCGGTGGTGAGGGCCGTCAGAGCGGCGGACATCCTCGCAGCCGTAAGGGTATCCCGGCTAAGGGCTACAAGACACGCGCTCCGAAGAAACAGTCGAGCAAGTACATTGTCGAAAGAAGAAAGAAGTAACCATTAAAAGAAGAAGAAAATGAGTCGTTCATTAAAGAAAGGTCCGTATATCTTCCATAAACTGGAGAAGAGAGTCATTGATGCCCAGCAGTCAAACAAGAAGGTCACCATCAAGACTTGGAGCCGCTCCTCTATGATTTCTCCTGATTTCGTGGGACAGACTATCGCTGTGCACAATGGGAACAAGTTCATCCCTGTGTATGTCACCGAGAATATGGTAGGACACAAGCTGGGCGAGTTCGCTCCCACCCGCATCTTCCGCGGCCATGCCGGATCTAAAGACAAAGCTAAGAAATAATAAGTCCAAATAGAAAGATAAATAAGAAATGGGACGTAGAAAAAAGAATAGTGCAGATGCACGCAAAGAAGCCAATAAGACCCTCTACGTGGCAAAGTTGATGAACAATCCCACTTCGCCGCGCAAGACCCGTCTCGTCGCTGACATGATTCGCGGCGTTGATGTAGATAAAGCTCTGGGCATTTTGAAGTACAGCCCCAGAGAGTCAGCCCCCAAGATGTACAAGCTGGTGCTTAGCGCTGTTGCTAACTGGCAGGCCAAGAATGAGGGCAAGCGTTTGGAGGACAGTCAACTCTATGTGAAACAGATTATGGTTGATGAGGGCCGCACGATGAAACGTATGCGTACCGCTCCCCAAGGCCGTGGATACAGAATCCGCAAACGTAGCAACCACATCACTGTCATTCTCGGCAGCCGTGTTGAAGAGGCTCCCGTGGCTCCTAAAGCTGAAGAAGAAAACAAATAGTAATTAAATAAGAAGAAAGTCAACAATGGGACAAAAAACTAACCCAATTGGAAATCGTTTAGGCATTATCCGCGGATGGGATTCTAACTGGTTTGGCGGCCGCAGATTCGAGCAGAAGCTCGTTGAGGACGACAAAATCCGTAAATATCTCAATGCCCGTCTCGCCAAGGCCAGCGTCTCGAAGATTTATATCGAGAGAACCCTCAAGCTCCTTACCGTGACTATCAACACCGCTCGTCCGGGTCTGATTATCGGAAAGGCCGGCAGTGAGGTCGACAAACTGAAAGAAGAATTGAAAAAACTCACTGGCAAGGATGTCCAGATTAATATTTCGGAGGTGAAGCGCCCCGAACTTGATGCTGTCCTTGTTGCCCAGAATATCGCTAAGCAGATTGAGGGTCGCGTGCAGTATCGCCGCGCCATCAAGAACGCCATTGTGTCCACGATGCGTTCTGGTGCCGAGGGTATTAAGGTTTCTATCGCTGGCCGTATCGGTGGCGCTGAAATCGCTCGTAGCGAGCACTACAAAGAGGGCCGTACCCCTCTCCACACTCTCCGTGCTGACATCGACTACGCTCATGCCGAGGCTCATACCACTTATGGCCGTATCGGTGTGAAGGTCTATATCTGCCGTGGAGTTGTCTATGGCAAGCGTGAATTGGTTCCTTCGACCGTTGGCGGCCAGCAGAAGGATCACCGTCCTGCAATGGGTGGCGAGCGTCGTTCTGGCAATGGTTCACCCCGTCGTCGTTCGGGCAATAACAGAAATAACAACAGTAAATAAATAGGTTAGTGGTTGGAGTTATAGAAAAACGCTAAACACTCAACGCTAAACAATAAGAGAAAATGTTACAACCTAAGAAAACAAGATATAGAAAGCAGCAGAAGGGTAAAATTAAAGGCAATGCTTTCCGTGGTCACGAGTTGGCTTTCGGTACCTTTGGTATCAAGTCCCTGGAGACCTGTTTCATCACAGGCCGTCAAATAGAGGCTGCACGTCAAGCTGTAACACGTCACATGAAACGTGAAGGTCAGATATGGATTCGTATTTTCCCGGACAAGCCCATCACCAAGAAACCTAATGAGGTCCGTATGGGTAAAGGTAAGGGTGCTCCCGAGTACTTTGTGGCTCGTGTTATGCCCGGCACCATCTTGTTCGAGTGCGAGGGTGTCCCCATGGACATTGCAAAGGAGGCTCTCCGTCTTGCAGCCCAAAAGCTCCCTATCTCGACCAAGTTTGTTGTTAAAAGAGATTATATCGAAGAATAAAAGAAGATACAGTCATGAAAAACGAAATTGTTTTAAAAGAACTCACGACTGCCGAGTTAAAGGAAAAACTGGATACCGAGCGTTCCATGTATCAGAAGATGCTGATGACCCATGCTGTTTCGCCCTTGGAGAATCCTAACAAAATAAAAGAAAGTAGAAAAACCATTGCCCGCTGTCTCACTGAACTTCGCGCCCGCGAGATTGCTGAGCAGAAGCAGAACTAACAGTAGATATGGAAAGAAATTTAAGAAAAGAAAGAGTTGGTGTTGTGGTGAGCAACAAGATGGACAAGACTATTGTCATCAAGGTCGAGCGTAAGGTCAAGCATCCCCTGTATGGCAAGTTCGTTAAAAAGTCCACCAAATTCATGGCTCATGACGAGAAGAACGAGTGCAACATTGGCGACACCGTCCGTATCATGGAAACCCGCCCGCTGAGCAAGAATAAGTGCTGGCGCCTCGTTGAAATCGTCGAGAAAGCTAAGTAATTGTCACAACGTCCAAGACAAAAAGATTGAAAAGAAATGATACAACAAGAAACCAGAATGACCGTTGCCGATAACAGTGGAGCCAAGAGTGCTCTCTGTATTCGCGTCCTCGGTGGCACCAAGAAGCGCTATGCCACTATTGGCGACACTATTGTGGTGGCCATCAAAGATGCCATTCCTTCCGGCAACATTAAAAAAGGAGCCGTTTCTAAGGCTGTGGTTGTCCGCACCAAGAAAGAGATTCGCCGTAATGATGGTAGCTACATCCGCTTCGACGACAACGCATGTGTCTTGCTCACCGCCAACGATGAGCTTCGCGGCACCCGTATCTTCGGACCCGTCGCACGCGAACTCCGCGACAAACAGTTCACGAAGATTGTTTCATTGGCTCCCGAAGTATTGTAAACATTAAAAAGAAGAGAAAGAAATGAAATTGCACGTAAAAAAAGGGGATACCGTTATGGTGATTGCCGGCGAAGATAAAGGCAAGACCGGCAAGGTCCTGAAGGTCTATCCCGAAAAGAATCGCGCCATCGTGGAAGGTCGTAACCTTGTCAAGAAACATACCAAACCCAGTGCCAAGAACACTCAGGGTGGTATCATTGAGCAGGAAGCACCTATCCATCTGTCTAACCTTATGGTCATGGATGGTAAAACTCCCACCCGCATTGGCCGTAGAATCAGCGAAAAGACAGGTAAACTCGTTCGTTATTCAAAAAAATCAGGGGAGGAGATTAAATAATGGCATACATTCCTACATTAAAGACCAAATACAAGGAGGAGATTCTGCCCGCGCTGATGAAAGAGTATGACTATAAAACTGTCATGCAGGCTCCCCGTCTGAAGAAAATTACTTTGAACCAAGGTCTTGGCAAGGCTGCTATCGCTGATAAAAAAGTTATCGACAAGGGTATTGAAGAGATGACTCTTATTGCCGGACAGAAAGCCGTTGCCACCAAGTCACGCAAAGATATTTCGAACTTCAAACTGCGTCGCGGTATGCCTATCGGTGTCCGTGTGACCCTCCGTGGCGAACGCATGTATGAGTTCCTTGAGCGCCTTATCACTGCCTCAATCCCGCGTATCCGTGATTTCCGCGGTATCAATGACAAGGGCTTTGACGGTAAGGGTAACTACACCTTCGGCATCTCTGAGCAGATTATCTTCCCTGAGATTGACATTGACAAAATCGATCGCATTCAGGGTATGGATATCACTTTCGTGACCTCTGCCAACACCGACAAAGAGGCTATGTCCCTGCTCAAACTGTTTGGCATACCTTTTAAGAATCAACAAAAATAAAAGATAATGGCAAAAGAATCAATCAAAGCAAGAGAACGCAAGAGAGCCAAGATGGTGGCCCGTTATGCTGCCAAGCGTGCTGCTCTGAAGGAAATCGTCCGCACGGGTGAGCCCGAGGAGGTCGAGAAGGCTGTCATCGCTCTTCAGAAGCTTCCTAAGAATGCTTGCCCCATCCGCATGCACAACCGTTGCCAGCTCACTGGACGTCCTAAGGGTTACATGCGTCAGTTCGGCATTTCGCGTATCAACTTCCGCGAGATGGCAGTCAGTGGACTGATTCCGGGTGTTAAAAAGTCAAGTTGGTAATAATTAATCAGTAATCATTGGTAGCTTTGCAAGTTGGCAAAAGACCAATACTACAAAACTTAAAATCAAGAATAATAACATGGTAACAGATCCTATTGCAGATTACTTGACCCGTATGCGCAACGCTATTGCTGCTAAGCATCGGATTGTTGAAATTCCTGCATCTAAATTGAAAAAAGAGATCACCAAGATCTTGTTTGAGAAAGGTTATATCCTGAACTACAAATTCGAGAATGAGGGACAGCACAACCAGAGCATCAAGATTGCTCTGAAATATCATCCTGTGACTAAGATTTCCGCCATCTCCGAGCTAAAGCGCGTCAGCTCTCCCGGTCTGCGCCGCTATGTCTCTGTTGATGAAATGCCCCGTGTTCTCAACGGTCTTGGCATCGCTATCATCTCCACGTCCAAAGGTCTTATGACCGACAAGGAAGCCCGTACGCTTAATGTAGGCGGAGAAGTGATTTGTTATATTAGCTAATCAAAAGAGAGGAGTTAAGAAATGTCAAGAATAGGTAAAATGCCCATCAGCCTGCCCGCAGGTGTTGAAGTGAAAGTTTCTTCCGACAACGTTATTACCGTCAAAGGCCCCAAGGGTGAGTTGACTCAGAAGGTCGACCCTGCCATTAATGTCAAACTTGAGGATGGTGTTCTCCATTTCGAGCGTCCCTCCGACAGCAAAGAGCATAAGGCTATGCACGGTCTTTACCGTGCTTTAGTCGCCAACATGGTGAAAGGTGTCTCTGAAGGTTTCAAATGTGTACAGGAAGTCATCGGAGTCGGCTACAAAGTGCAGGCTACTGGCAATGTCATGGAGATGGATTTGGGCTACAGCCACAAGATTTTCTTTGAGTTGGCTCCCGAAATCCATGTCGAGACTGTCACCGAGAAAGGTAAGAATCCTATCATCACCATGACCTGCTGCGACAAGCAGATTTTAGGTCAGGCCGCTGCCAAAATCCGTTCTCTGCGCAAACCTGAACCTTATAAGGGCAAGGGTATCCGTTTCCAGGGCGAAGAGATTAGAAAGAAAGCTGGTAAGGCTGCTGCTAAGTAATAATCATTAGAACGCCAAAGAAAAACAATTATGGCTACAAGAAAAGATATAAGAAGAACAAAAATTAAATTCCGCATTCGTCATAAGATAAGCGGTACTGCTGAGATGCCGCGTCTGTCTGTGTTCAGAAGCAATAAGGAAATTTATGCACAGGTTATTGACGATGTAAAAGGTGTGACACTGGCCGCAGCTTCCTCTCGCGAGAAAGGTGTTGAAAAGAGTGGCACAAAAAGCGAAATGGCCGCCAAGATTGGTAAACTCTTGGCCGAGCGCGCCGTCGCTGCTGGTATCAATGCTGTGGTGTTTGACCGCAACGGTTATCTCTACCACGGTCGTGTTAAATCGTTGGCCGATGGTGCCAGAGAAGGTGGTTTAAAATTCTAAAGTCATGGCAGAAGTAAACGTTAAAAGAGTAAAATCGAGCGAAATCGAGTTTAAAGATCGTCTTGTTGCAATCAATCGTGTAACCAAGGTCACCAAGGGTGGTAGAACATTCACCTTTGCGGCCATCGTCGTTATCGGCAACGAAAACGGTGTTGTTGGATACGGTCTGGGCAAGGCTAAGGAAGTTCAAGCTGCCATCCAGAAGGGTGTTGACGATGCTAAGAAGAACCTCATCAAGGTTCCTGTCCTGAAAGGCACCATCCCTCACGAGCAGTGCGGCAAGTACAGCGGTGCTCGCGTGTTCCTCAAACCCGCCGCCCCTGGTACTGGTGTTATCGCCGGTGGTGCTATGCGTGCCGTTTTGGAGAGCGTTGGTGTGAAGGACGTGCTTGCTAAGTGCAAAGGCTCTTCCAACCCCCATAGTGTTGTCAAGGCTACCATCAACGCACTGTTGCAAATGAAAGATCCTTACATGGTTGCCGAGCTCCGTGGTATCACTCTCGACAAAGTGTTTAATGGTTAATCATAGGAGAACAGAATCATGGCAGAAAAGACTTTAAAGATTAAGCAGGTTAGAAGCACCATCGGACATCCCGCACGTCAGAAGAAAACAATGGCTGCTTTGGGTCTCAGAAAAATCAACCACGAACGCACGGTGGTCGCAACCCCCCAGATTCTTGGTATGATTGAGAAGGTGAAACACTTAATCACTGTTGAAGAAATATAATTAATGTTGAAATGCAGCCACCTGCTGGGGTCTGCGACTTGAGTTGGTGGCTTCAAAACTACAAAAAAGAATATTATGAACTTAAATAATCTCCAACCCGCAAAAGGTTCCATCCATCATTCCAAACGTGTCGGTCGTGGTGCCGGCTCTGGTAAAGGTGGCACTTCCACCCGTGGTAACAAGGGTGCCAAGGCTCGTTCTGGCTATCACCAGAAGGTTGGTTTCGAAGGTGGTCAGATGCCCATCTATCGTCGCCTTCCCAAGTTCGGCTTCAAGAACATCAACCGCATCGAGTATGTTGGTATCAACATTGATACCCTCAATGCTCTTGCCGAGGCCAAGAATATTACCGACTTCAACGTTGATGTTTTCAAGCAGAACGGCCTCATCTCTGGCAAGGATCGCATCAAAATCCTTGGCCGTGGAGAATTGAGCAAGGCCATCAACGTAACAGCCCACGCTTTCTCGGCTACTGCCAAACAGGCTATCGAGACCAAGGGTGGCGTTGCCACAGTTATAGAATAAAGTTTATGGAGTTGATGTAGTTAATGTTGTAGTAGCAAAACTTCATCAACTTCATGACTCCATCAACTTCAAAACTTAAAATTAAACAATATAATGAAGAGATTAATACAGACACTCAAAAACATCTGGTCGATTGAAGACCTGCGGAAACGAATCCTTTACACCTTGGGTTTAGTGCTTGTTTACCGCATTGGTTGCTATGTCGCCCTGCCTGGTGTCGATCCTACGCAGTTGCAGAATCTGCAGAATCAGGGTTCTGATGGTCTGATGGGTCTGTTGAACATGTTCTCTGGTGGTGCATTCTCCAATGCCTCCATCTTCGCTTTGGGTATCATGCCCTACATCACTGCATCCATCGTGATACAGTTGTTTGTCATGGTTGTCCCCTATTTCCAGAAGATGCAGCACGACGGTGAAAACGGCCGCAGAAAGATGAATCAGATTACCCGTCTGCTCACGGTTGCCATTACTGGTTTCCAAGCCCCCGCTTACATCACCAACATGATGTATCAGCTTGGTGCCTCCTCGACCGCCATTTATCCTTTCGACGGCAGCTCCCCCACTTGGACATTCTGGGCATCCAGCATCATTATCTTGATTGCCGGTACTCTCTTTGTCATGTGGTTGGGTGAGCGTATCACCGAAAAAGGTGTAGGCAACGGTATCTCTCTGTTGATCATGATTGGTATCATCGCTCGTCTGCCTTTTGCCCTCTTTGGTGAATTCGTTTCACGTCTCACCGATGCTGGTGGTGGTCTTGTGATGTTCTTGATTGAGATTGTCGCCCTGCTCGCCGTCATTCTGCTCGTCATCCTGCTGGTTCAGGGTACCCGCCGAATCCCCGTGCAGTATGCCAAGCGCATTGTCGGCAACCGTCAATACGGTGGAGTCCGTCAGTACATCCCCATCAAAGTCAATGCTGCAGGTGTTATGCCTATCATTTTTGCTCAGGCAATCATGTTCATCCCCATTACTTTCATGGGTTTCACTGGCAACTCCGATTCCAAGTTCTGGATGGCTTTTACCGATTTCAATGGTTTCTGGTACAATGTGGTGTTCTTCATCTTAGTTGTCCTGTTCACCTACTTCTACACGGCAATTGCTATCAATCCTAACCAGATGGCTGAAGATATGAAAAAGAACGGTGGTTTCATCCCCGGTGTCAAACCCGGCAAAAAGACTGCCGAATACCTTGAGGGCATCCTCTCCAAGATTACCCTTCCCGGTTCCATCTTCCTGGCCATCGTTGCTATTCTTCCTGCTATCATCCGTCTCTTTGGTGTCAATACCCAGTTCGCCCAGTTCTATGGCGGCACCTCGCTGCTCATTCTGGTCGGTGTTATCCTCGATACTCTGCAGCAGATTGAAAGCCATCTGCTCATGCGCCACTATGATGGTCTCACCAAGACTGGCCGCATCAAAGGTCGTACCTCTATGTCAGTACAGGCATAAATAACTCAATCATTGCGTAATGATACTCCTCAAGACAAAAGAAGAAATAGAACTGATACGTGATAGTGCCCGTCTCCTCGGCAAGACTCTTGCCGAGGTGGGCCGTCATATTCAGCCTGGTGTTACAACTGCTTTCCTTGACAACATAGGTGAGCAGTATATCCGTGACAATGGGGGCATCCCCCTTTGCAAGGGCTATGAAGGTTTCCCTGCCGCATTTTGCATCTCTGTCAACGATGTCGTCGTGCACGGCATCCCTTCCGACAAATTCTTCATCAAAGAAGGCGACAACGTCTCCCTTGATTGTGTCATCGAGTTGAATGGTTACGTCTCTGATTCTGCCTATACTTTCACCTGTGGCGAGTGCACTCCCGAACTTCAGCGTCTGTTGAAAGTGACCAAAGAGGCACTCTATATCGGTCTCGAAAAGTGCAAAGCCGGCAACCGTGTCGGTGATATAGGCCATGCCGTCCAGCAACATTGTGAAAAGAATGGCTACTCTGTCGTTCGTGAGCTCTGTGGTCATGGCGTAGGTTTCAAAATGCACGAAAGCCCCAATGTCCCCAACTATGGTGTCCCCGGCACTGGCCCATTGCTCAAAGAAGGCATGGTCATTGCTGTCGAGCCAATGGTCTGCATGGGTTCCAAGAATGTTGTCTTCTCTCGTGAAGATGGCTGGACCTGCCGCACCAAAGATGGCAAGCCCGCAGCCCACTTTGAGCACACAGTCGCCATTGGCGTAAACGGACCCGACATTCTCTCTACATTCGATTTCATTGAACAACAATAATTATAGTTACGATAAGTAGAAATAATAAATGGCTAAACAATCATCCATACAACTTGACGGAACAGTGACCGAATCTTTAGGCAATGCCATGTTCCGCGTCGAATTGGAAAATGGGCACCAAATCATTGCCCACATTTCCGGCAAGATGCGCATGCACTACATCAAGATTCTCCCTGGAGACAAAGTCTCCATCGAAATGTCGCCTTATGATCTTACCAAAGGCCGCATCACCTATCGTCACAAATAATTGTTGTCGCACACACCGCTCAGTGAAACTGATATTAGAATTAATCGATTAATACAATAAAAAATGAAAGTAAGAGTTTCTGTAAAGAAAAGATCCCCTGAATGCAAGGTTGTTCGCCGTCACGGGGTCGTCTATGTAATCAACAAGAAGAATCCTAAGTTCAAACAAAGACAAGGATGATTAACTAACAAAAAGAATAAAAAGAATTTATGGCAAGAATTGCAGGTATTGACTTACCCAAAAACAAAAGAGGAGTTATAGGTCTCACCTATATCTACGGTATTGGTAGAAGCCTTGCTTCCGAGATTCTGGCAAAAGCCGGTATCGACGAGAACAAGAAAGTGCAAGACTGGACCGACGATGAACAGAACACCCTCCGTACCATCATCAATGACGAGTACAAAGTCGAAGGTGCGCTCCGTTCCGAAGTTCAAATGAACATCAAACGACTGATGGACATTGGCTGCTATCGCGGCATCCGTCACCGTCTCGGTCTCCCTCTGCGTGGTCAGAGCACCAAGAACAACGCCCGTACACGTAAGGGTAAGAAGAAAACAATCGCTAACAAAAAGAAAGCTACCAAATAATAAATAAAGTGTAGCAACCCTCTGCGGACTATATTTGAACAAGGAGCAGAAGGTAAACAAAGTAGAATCAAGCACAATTAAAAAATTATGGCAAAAACTTCTAAACCGACCAAAAAGAGAGTCGTAAAAGTTGAACCTCTTGGAAGAGCATGCATCTTTGCTTCTTTCAACAACGTAATTATTTCGTTGACTAATAATGCCGGTCAAGTGATTTCTTGGTCGTCTGCTGGAAAAATGGGCTTCCGCGGATCGAAGAAAAACACTCCGTATGCCGCTCAGATGGCTGCGGAAGATTGCGGTAAAGTTGCTTATGATTTGGGCCTAAGAAAAGTCAAAGTCTTTGTAAAAGGACCTGGTTCAGGGCGCGAGTCTGCTATCCGTGCTATCAATGGCTGTGGCATTGAAGTGACCGAAATCGTCGACGTCACCCCGCTGCCCCACAATGGTTGCCGTCCCCCCAAACGCCGTCGCGTCTAATTCGATTTGAACGGAGGGCAGCACCCCGTGTCTCCACCCTCTGTTCGCAGTCTGTAACAATTTTCAAAACAGTAAACAATGGCAAGATATACAGGTCCAAAAACCAAAATAGCAAGAAAGTTCCACGAACCTATTTACGGTCCCGATAAGAACTACGAAAAGAAACCTTACGCTCCGGGCATGCACGGCCAGAACCGCCGCCGCGGTAAAGTCTCGGAGTATGGCATCCAGCTTCAGGAGAAGCAGAAAGCCAAATATACCTACGGCATTCTCGAACGCCAGTTCCGCAAACTCTACGCCGAAGCCTCCCGTCGTGGCGGTATTACTGGTGAAGAGCTCATGAAACTCATTGAATCCCGTCTGGACAATGTTGTCTATCGTCTCGGCATCGCCTGCAGCCGTGCACAAGCCCGCCAGCTCGTGTCCCATCGTCACATCGCTGTCAATGGCAACGTAGTCAACATCCCCTCCTACGAATTGAAAGTGGGTGATGTCATTTCCGTCCGTGAGCGTTCCAAGTCCTTGGAGATTATCTCCGACAATCTCGCCTCCCGTGCCAACAACTATGCTTGGCTGGAGTGGGATGGTGCCACACTCTCCGGTAAGTTCATCAACTACCCCGAGCGCACCGAAATCCCGGAGAACATCAACGAACAGCTCATTGTCGAACTCTACTCCAAGTAGTAGCGTTTTCGTAGCCCAAGGCTTGCTACTGTCTGCCCTTCTTTGCAGCCAGTACATAAGAGTCAGGGTCAGTGAAACAAATTATCAAGAAAGCAATTAAAATGGCAATATTATCTTTCCAGAAACCCGACAAGGTGGTCATGCTCGAGGCCGACGATTTCCGTGGCGTTTTCGAATTCCGTCCCCTGGAACCCGGCTACGGCATCACCATCGGCAATGCGCTGCGCCGTGTATTGCTCTCTTCCCTCGAAGGTTTTGCAATCACCTCTGTACGCATTGAAGGTGTCGACCATGAATTCTCCTCCCTCCCCGGTGTGGTCGAGGACATGACCGACATCATCCTTAAGCTGAAGCAAATCCGTTTTCGTCGCCAAATCGAAGAGTTTGAGACGGAGAAGGTCTCTTTTGTTGTTGTCGGACAGCCTGTCTTCAAGGCTGGCGACCTCAACAGCCATCTCAATGGCTTCCAAGTTCTCAACCCCGAACTTGAAATCTGCCACATGGAGACTACCACCGAACTCAAGGTAGAACTCACCATCGAGAAAGGCCGCGGCTACGTCCCCGCCGACGAGAACAAGAAGCCGGGCGACCCAATCGGTGTTATCGCTGTCGACTCTATCCATACGCCTATCAAAAACGTCAAGTACGAAGTCTCCGACTATCGCGTTGAACAGCGTACGGACTACGAAAAACTGACCTTCGACATCCAGACCGACGGCTCCATCCATCCGAAAGAGGCTTTGAAAGAAGCTGCCACCATCCTCATCCAGCACTTCATGCTCTTCAGCGACGAGCGCATCACGCTCGAAGCCGAACCCAAGCCCGTGCAGGAAGAGTTCGACGAAAGCACCGTCTATACCCGTCAGCTCCTCAAGACCAAGTTGGTCGACATGGACCTCTCCGTCCGTGCGCTCAACTGCCTTAAGGCTGCCGAGGTCGAGACCCTTGGCGATTTGGTCTCTTTCAATAAGGCCGACCTTCTGAAGTTCAGAAACTTCGGCAAGAAATCGCTCACCGAGCTTGAGAACCTTGTTGCTTCTAAGAACCTCGAATTCGGTATGAATATTAGTAAGTTTAAATTAGATAAAGAATAAATAGAAATGAGACACGGTTGTAAAATAAATCATCTGTCAAGAACCCACGCACATCGCGTTGCTATGCTCTCCAACATGGCCACCTCTCTCATCCTTGAGAAGAGAATTGAGACCACGCTGGCCAAAGCCAAAGCACTCCGAGTATATGTCGAGCCCCTCATCAATCGCTCCAAAGAGGACACCACCAACAACCGCCGTGTTGTCTTCAGCTACCTCCACAGCAAAGAGGCCGTCAACGAACTCTTCCGCGAAATCTCGCAGAAGGTCGCCAACCGCCCCGGCGGCTATACCCGCATCCTGAAGACCGGCATCCGTCATGGTGACAACTCTGCTATGGCCATCATCGAACTCGTCGACTACAACGAGAATATGCTTAAACCCATCGCCGAGAAGAAAGCTAAGACCACCCGTCGTAGCCGCGCCAAGAAGGCTGAAACTGCCGAGGCTCCTGTTGCTGCAGAAACTCCCGCAGTCGAAGAAACCCCCAAGGCCGAATAAAATTCTCAGGGTAACACTACAACAAAGGAATGCGGGGTGTCAACACTCTCTGCATTCCTTTTTTTCAGCCCGCTGCCACCGCCATCAAAGCGTGGGGCCAGGCATCGGCTGGAACCAACAATACAGACAAATCATTTTATACCAAACACACATAAATCTATGTCACAGATTATAGCAATCCGGGGCCGCCAGATTCTCGACTCTCGCGGCAACCCCACAGTCGAAGTCGAAGTATTTACCGAACAAGGTGCCATGGGCCGCGCCGCAGTCCCCTCCGGAGCCTCCACGGGCGTTCACGAGGCCTGCGAACTCCGCGACGGCGACAAGTCCGTCTACTTAGGCAAAGGCGTCCTTCAGGCGGTCAACAACGTCAACAACGTCCTCAACGACGAGCTCCGCGGCATGTATGTCGAAGAGCAGCGTGCCATTGACCAGAAGATGATAGAACTTGACGGCACCCCCAACAAGAGCCGTCTCGGAGCCAACGCCATCCTCGGTGTCTCCCTCGCCTGCGCCAAGGCCGCAGCCATGGAGTCCGGCCAGCAGCTCTACCGTTACCTCGGCGGCTGCGGCGGCTACATGCTTCCCGTCCCCATGATGAACATTCTCAACGGTGGTTCCCATGCCGACAACAGCATCGACTTCCAGGAGTTCATGATCATGCCCGTCGGTGCTCCCACCTTCACCGAGGCTCTCCGCATGGGTGCCGAAGTGTTCCACAACCTCCGCACCGTCCTCAAGTCCCGCAACATGTCCACCAACGTGGGCGACGAAGGCGGCTTTGCCCCCAACCTGGCCTCCAACGACGAAGCCATCCAGGTGGTCTGCCAGGCCATTGAGAAGGCCGGCTACCGCCCCGGCGAGGACGTCTTCATCGGCCTCGATGCCGCCGCCTCCGAGTACTACAACACCGAAACAGGCCTCTACGAGATGCGCTGGTCCACGGGCGAGAAATACAACGCTGCCGAGATGGTCGACTTCTGGAAACGCTGGGTAGAACAGTACCCCGTTATCTCCATCGAGGACGGCATGGCCGAAGACGACTGGGACGGCTGGAAACTCCTCACCGACACTATCGGCGACCGTTGCCAGCTTGTCGGCGACGACCTCTTTGTCACCAACGTCGAGCGTCTGCAGATGGGTCTTGACCGCAAAGTGGCCAACTCCATCCTCGTCAAGCTCAACCAGATCGGCACCCTCTCCGAGACCATCGACGCCGTCAGCCTTGCCACCCGCAACGGCTACACCTCCATCATCTCCCACCGCTCCGGCGAGACCGAGGACACCACCATTGCCGACCTCGTCGTTGCTCTCAACACCGGCCTCATCAAGACCGGCTCCGCCAGCCGTACCGACCGCATCTGCAAATACAACCAGCTTATGCGCATCGAAGAAGGTCTTGGCGACCAAGCCCAGTACCTCGGCAAAAACTTCAAGTTCCTCAAATAGGAACCTCCTCGTTTTGTACACATTACTGCAATACCCTGCATGCGAACCCATGCAGGGTATTGCTATCTCAAAACGTGCTCGGCCGCCATACCCCCCAATCGGTCGTCAGCATGGAACTCAAACATTCCCCGGCCGCTCCGTAGAAACAGGCAAAACCATCCAAGCAACAAGAAGACAATCCCCTGTGCGCCATTTTTTCTAATGCCCATCATTAGGGGTAGAATAAACGCGATCTGAATCATATCAACCACTTGCCTTCTTTGTGCCGGGCTTCACGGCCAGTTCGGGATGATAATATAGGAGGCCGCCCCGATCGAAAAATTGTTAAACTTTCTTAAACAGCGTAAGATTTTCCACCTGTCTGCGTCTTATTATAAAAAATGCAGAATAACATGAAGAAACCGTTTTCCCTATGGGCATTTGCTTTCGCCTTTTGTGTAGCGATGCTGTCCGTATCGTGCACCAAGGAGGAGGTTTTCCCGGAGACCGCCAAATCATCCAGTTTATACAACAGTCTGCTGCCCCTGTGGCAGCTGCGCGAGTCGCCGCGATGGCATGCCGCAGTAGAGCAATATGCAGGGAATTACAACTATGCATTGACAAGCGACACCATTGCCGGTGGATACCGCAGGGTGACATATCTGCGCCAGGACGACACAGGGATTTTCGTCTTGCAGACCTTCGGCCTGAACGACACGCTGTGGACACTCCATTGTTCGCTCTTTTCACGGCGGCAGCAGTGGATGCAGAACCAGATGGTTCGGTTCGAACAGGAAATGTACAGCCGCCACCCGGACGGCTACATAGGGGGTTCTTTCTATTGGTATTTGCGGCCGGACATCCTCAACGCTGTTGACGGCGGCGATGTGCGGACGCACGACCTCTTTGTCCAGCGTGCCCGTGAGCATGCCAACGCTGTGTGGGAATGGGTCGAGGCACGCGCCCACTACGGCCTCCGTCCGCCCTATCTGGCCGAGGACCAGCTTCAGCTTCACACTGATGGCACGCGACACTATCTCAGCCAATTGGGGCTGGACAGCATCCCCCCCGGCATCACGCACCACTTGGACATCCAATTCCATGTATACGACACCACTGGCTGGAGCAATCTGTGGAATCTGGATTGAACCATGTCGAATAATCCCTGCACAGGGTAGCATCCGTCAGGGGTGGGCACCTCCCCCAGCCAAGGGACATTGAACCGACGACGTTCAATGTCCCTTTCTTCATCCATCGTTCCACGACAGGTGGCCTGCACTTATTCCTCCTAAGGAACAGGAAATGTTGAATAAATGAATGCGAAATGCACGATGAATGGCGAAGAAAGATGTGAGATAGGTATCCTCCGCATGGGCTGAGATGTGAAGTTTTGGGGATGCTATGGTGTCAGCTGTTTCAGGTTGTTGCATTGCAGCGGAGTAACACAGTCTGCAATCCACGACATCAAAATTCCCTAAAAAATGTAGCCTGGTGTGATTTTTTTCGATTTTTGACGTTTAATGAGGGTATGAAGCAACATCCATTTTTGGCATTGGTCGAGGAGCATGCAGGGGCGATAAACCGTGTGTGCCGGTCGTTCTGCCACACGGCAGAAGACCGCGAGGACTTGCGCCAGGATATTGTCATGAACCTCTGGATAGGATGGAGCCGCTACCGTCCCGCAGCCAAGCCGGTGACATGGGTGTGGCGTGTGGCGGTGAACACGGGCATATCGTGGCTGCGACACCGCAAACGACAGGTGGAGACGATGCCCATCGAGGGGTTGGAAGTGCCGGACGACGTTGTTTCACACGAAGAGTTGACGTACCTCCACGAGTTGATCCGCCAGTTGCCCGTCAAGGACCAGCAGCTGTTGCGGCTCTACCTGGACGGCTGGAAACAGGCGGAGATAGGGGAGATGTTGGGCATCAGCGAGACCCTTGTGCAAACCCGCATGTCGAGAATAAAGAAAAAACTAAAGGATTTATCGTTAAAAGCATAATGCAATCATGAAAGATATTGACCAACTGATAGAGCAGATTCACCAAACAGGCCGACGGCGACTGGAAAGCGGCTGCACTCCGGATGAGAGACCGGTGCCGCTTTTGGGCTGGGGTTCACGTCCGCTGTGGCGGTATGCCGCGGCGGTGGCGGCGGTGATAATGGCAGGTGTGTTGCTGTTGCCTTTGCGGCAAGAGCCGCGGATGCCGGAAGTGGCACATGCCGATGTCCCGCAGTCCGTGTGGCAGCAGTTGGAGGAAGTACGGCACACGGCAGCCCCCCAGCTTGTGGCGTCACGCACGGATTATGCCTACTCAGAGACGTCTGATGGGGTGAGGGTCTATTGCGATAACAATTGCAACGCCGACGAGGTGTTGGACAGAATGAAACATATAATCGAAACATTGCAGTAATATGAAACACGTCAAGACATATCTTCTATGGGCAGCCTTGCTGTTAATGTCGGGTGCTTGCGGCAGCCGTGCGGTGGCGCAGACCTCGCTCTACAAAATCTATGTGGGCCGCACGGGCATCAATGCCTCCTGCATCGAGAACTATCCTATAGGGAATGGTCTGAAGGTGACCATCACCATGCTGGAGGCAAGTGATTCCTCCGCGTTCCACCATTTGAAGAAGAGCCTGAAGACATTGCCTTATAGCGGGCCTAAGTCAGAGAGGACCGGCGACACCATCGTTAATTGCCCTCAGACGAAGAGCATGCCACGCATTGGGAATAAGCGGATACGCGATTTTATGTCTGAGCTCGACAGTATCCCTGAGTTCAGACATGTTTCCACACTCAAAGGGTCTATAGCCACAGCCTTCTTGGGCCAGATGAAGAATATGGATTTGGAGGTGAGCCTTGAAAATGACAGCCTGACAGCCTCGTCAAAGCAAGTGAAGATGCTGCATATCTACTGTCGCGCCGCTGACCCCCTCCCCGGCGACAAGGGGCTGTATCTCATCTATCTCTCTGAAGACACAAAGACCGCGCTCGTGTTCCATTGCCCTACCGACGAGGTGTATGCGCAGTCCATGAGGTATGTGCTGAAAACCACGGTAAAGAGGGCGGTATCTGATTAATTGAAAATTGAAAATTGTAAATTGAAAATTGAAAATTGAAAAGTGAAAATTGAAATTTGCGTATTCAAGCACTAACGCATTAACACATTAACACATTCACACATTCAAAACACGTTATGAAGAAAGTTGTTTTCCTCATAGGGCTCATACTATGCCCTATCGCCAAGGGGATGGCGCAGATTCCCCCTGAAATGATGGATGCCATTCGGGCCGCTGTGGCCGAGCAGGCACCCAAGACTGACACCTCTAAGGCCGACAGCACCCATGTGATGTCACACCAAGACTCGCTGCGGCAGGACAGCCTTCTGCTCCAGCAGCGGGTCAAAACCCTCAAGGCCATCTCCGTCCGCGCCCCAAGACCCATCTACAGCATGGAAGGCGAGGTGGTAAGCTACAATGTGGCAGAAGACGAGACCGTCCGAGGTCTTACTGCTCTCGACGCCCTGCAGAATGCCCCCAGCGTGGAGGTGGACATCGAAGGCAACATCACCATGCGCGGCTCCACCAACATAGAGGTATGGATTAACGGCTACCCCACCCACATGGATGGCAACACGCTGAAAGTCTATCTCGAGTCGCTGCCCGCCGACGCCATCGACCGCATCGAGGTCATCAAGAACCCCTCCGCCAAATACATGGTCCAGGAAGGGTGCCACATCATCAACATCGTCACCAGTGCCAAGATTCGCAACAGCCATTTCCTCTCTTTTGGCCTCGGCGGCAGCAACCGCCCATCGCTCAGCCCGTGGGCAAGCTATGTCGTCAAGAACGAAAAGTTCTATGCCAACCTCTACTTGGGCGTAAACAGCACACCCACCCACAAGACGGAGCAGTCCAGCTCGCTATTCCGTCAGGATGGCACTGAAGGATTCGACACTACGGCCTCTACCACCACTGCCACAGAAAACAGTAACAATCGTTACATCGGCACCATGGCCGTCAGCCTCAGCTATCAAATCGACTCCCTGAACGACCTCTCCCTTTTCGGCTTGGCAGTGGCTTTCCCTGCCATTAATAAAACGCTTTCCACTACCGACCAATGGTATTACTTCCCACAGATGTTGCACTACACTTTTTCAAACAGCCAGGAGAGCAAGTCCTTCAGACTGACTGGTATGGCCAATCTGAATTGGAAACACAGGTTCGACAACGAAGGGCACAACCTATCCCTAACCCTCTACGGAAATGGTGGTTATAGCCACAGTGAGCGCACCCTACGGCGCGACTACACCCTGCTTGAAGGCATACTGCCACAGGAACTGGCCGACTTCGACAAAACCTACCTCGGCGGCATGACCAACAACAGCCTCACCCTCAGTGCCGACTACAACCGCCCGCTCACCCTCGACGACGAACTGACGTTGGGGCTCTCGCTTGTCCCCTCGCAGGCGAGCGACTATTCGTCACCCAGCTTCTTCAGCTCTACCACAATGACATACGACAGTCTCGACCTACTGCGCCGTTTCGATAAGACTAACCGCACTATGCAGACCTCTGCCTCTGCCAGTTGGCGGCACAAGTGGAAGGCCTTCACCATGACCCTGGGGTTGCGTGGATATTGGAACCAATGCCGTTATTCGCTCTACGCCTTCTTCCCCGACGACACCACTTTCGCCTATTTCTATCTCAAGCCCTCCCTACGCCTCACCTATCGCACCAAGAGCATGCACTATTTCCGCTTCGCCTACTCCCTCGCCACCTCCATGCCTACGGCCGAAAACCTCTCCACCGCCCGCCGCTACGACGAAGACACCTACAAGGTGGGCAACCCCGACCTCAAGGCTGGTCACACCCACAGCCTCGATATCAGCTGGAACCGCTATTTCGCCTCCCACGGCTCGGTGGGCATAGAGAGTTACGCCCGCCTCTCCTCCAACGACATCAACTACTGCCGCGAGGCAGCCAGCGAAATAGACCCCTATCTCGGACGCCTCATCTCCTACAGCACCCCCTACAACGTGGGCAGCAGCTACCGGGCCGGTGTCGAAGGCAACCTCACCTACCGCCCCGCGGCGTGGCTCAACATCCGCCTCTATGCCAACCTCTACCGCTCGGGCTACGAGGTAGACCACCCCAAGGCGGGACACTACAGCAGTGCCATGACCTCCTACAGCTTCCGTCTCAACTGCTGGGCAAACATCGCGGGTCGGGTGCGGCTGAACATCTCGGGCAACTACTCGTCGCCCACACAAGCCCTCTTCGTCGAACGTCAGAGCGGCTACACCATTGATATGGGCCTCAGCGCTGACTTCTGGGAGAAACGTCTTTCGGTGGTGCTCAACGTCACCGACCTCTTCAACTGGAACCGCTCCCAGTCGTGGAACACCAACCCCTACCTCCTCGACTACAGCACTTCACACACCGACAGCCGCTTCATTAGCCTCTCCGTCACCCTCCGCTTCGGCAAGATGGAACTCCAACGCCTAGCTAGAGAGGGGGACTCGTAAAAGAATGTGTGAATGTGTGAATGCTTGAGTCACTGGCACGGTCAAAATACTCAAACAACCAGACAATCAAACAATCAAGCATTCATATATGATGCCACAGATCAGTTGAGAAACACGCACAACTGCCACGTAAGTTAAGAGGTTTCGGCCAAAATAAAGAATAGATGGTTTCTTATTTCTGTTCGGAGGCAAGTTTTTTCCCTTTAAGTCGGAAAAAAGTTGTATTTTTGCAAATTGAAATTGTATAACAGAAAAAGTCATGATACGGGGTAGAACATATTACAATGGGTCAGGGGATGCGGCCTTGCAGGGCGTGTTTCTAAATGTGTCTGCCGATGACTGATGGCTACAACGAAATAGAATAGAGACCATGGATAGGAAAACGCTGGAATTTGTCACATACTGCATTGCCAAGTTGTCCGCAGCACTTAAGCTGCCGCAACAAGAGGTCTATCGACGATTGAAAAGTTCGGGTATTCTATATGGGTATATCGTCCCCTCCTATGATGTGCTACATACCTTTAGCTCCCGCTATCTCATGGAGGATTTGACTGAGTATATGAAAGAGAAAGGAGTGTTGGATAGTTCCTATACGGTTAACATGATAAAGTGATTTACATTGTCGCAGTGACAAGTATCTGGCAGAAGAGATTTGGAGAGAGTATAACGAAACAGAACAACTATGAGCAAGTATGAGATACCATTCCTTACAGCTGCGGTGCATGCTTTTGGAGAACGCTTCGCGATGACGCGACAGGCGGCGTTCAATTATCTGCACGAGCATAAGGGGTTGGCGTTCTTGATAGAGTTCTACGATGTGGAACACTTGCAGTCGATGGACGAGACCGTCGACGACCTGATTGTTTATTGTCAAAAGAATGGAGGTACGCTCGCATGAAACTATATCACGGCACAAATATCGATATTGAAACGATTGACCTTAGCCAAGGATTACGATACAAAGATTTTGGCAAAGGTTTCTATGCAACCCCTGACAGAGTTACTGCCGTTCGTATGGCACAAAAACGTGCAAGGCTTTTCGGTAGAACAGCTACACTTATCACCTATGAACTAGATGAGTTAGCATTTCGCTCTGATTTGAAGATTAAACGATTTCCAGAGAAAGCTTCGGTAGAATGGTTCTTATTTGTTGACGCAAACCGAGACCGAAAAAACTCCGCACCTATACACAAATACGATATTGTAATAGGACCCATAGCCAACGACGGTGTTGTGCTGCAGTTGACCAATTATCATGAAGGCATATATTCTCCAGAACAAGCTGCCCAGTTGTTGCAAGACAAATATCTTGACCAGCAGTATTATTTTGGGACGGAGAAAGCCCTCGTTTACCTTCATAAGATTAATGCCGAAACAGTATGAACCAGCCTAACCATCATCAGATAGCAACGTACTTGACAGATTATGTCTTGAGCGAGCTGGTGAAATATGTAATGGAGGACACCGGTTGCGGCATCGAGCAGGCAATGGAGAAAGTCTATACATCCCCGCTGATGGAAGCCCTGCAAGATGAAGAGAACGAATTATACGTACAAAGCCCGGCATATTTGTATGAGTTAATGAAAGGTCGTTGGCAACGTCTCCGCGGCATAGCGACTGCACCAGAGGACTTCGACTACAAACAAGAGCTGGCAAGCCGTTATGAACTATGAGCGGCAGCTTATATTAAGAAAACTTCTATAAATCACCTTGGAGAGGTGAGACTTTTCATAACACCGTACAAGAATTAAGATGACTGAGTTGCCATCCAAGGAGCTGTTGCAACGTTAGATACGCAAAATCTTGGAGGCAGCCCGCCGCATTGGGAGAATCGAACGGAGGGCTGACCACTAAAGATTGTTTGATGAATAAGAAAAGATTCGTATCTTTGCAGCGTGAAAAAATAGAAATGAATGATGAGAAAGGTGTGTAAATTGTATGAGTGAACAATAATAAATAGTTTATTGCGTTATCTCCTTTTAAAAAAATGAAATATCAATGGTAAAAAAAAGATGATATATGCCAACAAAATTGCTGGAAAAAAAAGATTGGGCTATTGACAGTGGCTTATTACCCATGCATTTGGCTCCGCACAATATGGGAGAGCGTTATATTATGCTAGATGGTGGCTACTATGAGTTCTGTCTTGACCTTGATATTGAAGATTGCACAGAAAGTGATTATAATTCCTACGCTTGGTCGTCGGACGTAAAAAACTATATTCGTGTGCAGGGTGAGAATGTTAGCGTATATAATTGGAAGAATCGTCGATGCGACACAATGAAACTCGCACTTGTAGAGCAAAAGTTCCATCAATTTTTAAAAATCATTAACTCAACTAGTATTAATTCTTCAGATGATGTAACTCCATTTCTTCTTGGCCTTTTTGCACAACTGCGAAACCTGACTCAGGAAACGAAACAGCCAATTGTGGCAATGAATCTTTTATTTAAATTACTTGTTTCTATTGAGGAAAATAATATAGATGCAGATGTGTGCAAAAGATGGAACGTCATAGATATTGTTTTACCCAATGGTTTTGATAGATTGGTAGATTCCATACGTAAAGGTGCACTACAAATCAAACCAAATCTGGACTTCATTCTTAGACATGGTTCTGGAAGACTATTCGAGATGGCACATAGGACAGCACTGTCATTCAATCCACAATGGGATTTGTTTGGCGGTATTTCCGCAGAATTGACATTGTCAGACACCAGCAATTATTCAAGCCTTCACTATACACCAAGGTATCTGGTTAGGAGTATCGTAGAAAACAGTTTAAAACAAATTAATAAGGAACAGGAGGTAATTAGAATTTTTGATCCGGCTTGTGGATCTGGCGCTTTTTTACAAGAGGCGCTTAAGCAACTGAAAGAGCAGAATTTTCTTGGGAAAATTGAGGTCTTTGCTTATGACAATTCTGATATGGCAGTAAGTACGACAAAATTTTTGCTGTCTTATGAACAGAGAAGGCAATGGGATGAGCAACACATGACTTATCAAGTGGATGTTCGTGACTCTGTTGTAACAGATTGGCCCAAATGTGATTTGCTTTTGATGAATCCCCCATATATAGCAATGGAATTAATTAAAGATTCCATAACCAAGGATGCTGTTAGGGAAACTTTAAAGGAACTTAATATGAAGAAACGGCCCAATATGGCTGCTGCATTTTTATATAAGGCGATAAAGTCTCTGAATGTTAATGGTGTACTTGGCGCAGTATTGCCTTCTTCTCTCTTATTGTTGGAACAATATCAATCGTTACGTGAGTCAATAAGATCAATGTTTGATTTGGATATTATTGCCAAATTGGGAAATTTTGCATTTAGTGATGCTTTGACTGATGCAAGTATTGTGATAGCAAAACGTCGGGACCCCACATTCAGCATACCATTAACGGTGTGGTGTAAGAATCAAGAGGGGGCTCCTTTTAATGCGATTCGTGGCCTTAGAAAGATGCAGTATGATAATTTGACAAGCCGCATCAAAGCTGATTATAATATATATACTCCATCACGTTTCCCTGTCGTTGGTGAAACATGGAACACAATTCCAATGAAAGACGACAGATTAGTTCAACAATTGAAAATACGAGTTGGAACTGGTGACTTGAAACATCTTTCCGAAGTATTTGATGTAAAACAAGGAATTATAACAGGTATTCGTGATATCTTTGAAGTCAGTGATATTCAATACGAGGATATTCCAAAGAAGGAGAGAAAGTTATTTCGCAATATAGCATCATCTTTTACAATTGAAGATGGTCAGATTAAAAGAGGTAACTATATTTGGTATCCTTACAATAAGAGAGGACTTATCATTGAAAATGAAGACCAGCTACGCCAATATGAATGGACATATTGTTGGTTAGCACCACACAAAACCGAACTGTTAAATAGAAGTGGTATAAAGAATTGGTGGGAGCCAACAAGATCGCGCACATGGCAATATGAACCCGCTATGCGTTTGTGTTCCAAACGTTTTGGGGATTCTTCTTCTTTTGCCATTGCCTCGTCAGAGTTTGTCATTAAAGATGGAAATGCCTTTATATTCAAATCGGAGAATGTTGTTAAATCTGACTACTACTTCTATTTGGCATATTTTAGTAGTTCAACTTTTGAACATCTCCTATCCATTTTTGCACGAACATTGATGAAAGGATATGATCTAGGAAATAGAAATATTAAAGATATTCCCATTATTGATGTAACTGAAAACTCTGGCATCCGAACAACATGCGCTTATCAAAAGCTTGTAGAATTGGCGGAAATGTACTCGAAAGGTATACCGATAACAAAAGAAAAATTTGGTCATTTGGTGGACAATTTCTATCCGGGTTATGGCGAAGAAAAATAATAAACGGCTATCAGAGAGATTGCAATATGTGCTTAATTATCTCGTGGCAAAGCAACTAGACACCATTGATTTCGCTTGTTTTGACCGGGTTGGAGATGTTATAACTAGCCAAGGTACACGTGAGGCTCTAAATCGTCCAGACACTATACAAAGTTATGTAAAGGCGACGCATTGGTTTGATATCTTTTGGTACTATGTTAATATTCAGATTAAAATAGATAATGACGGCATCTCAGAGATACCATTTATAAGTGTGTCGTTTTTTCAAGAAAATGATGGAATACTGAATCAGTTGTTCCGAGCAGAGTGGGATAATTACAATCAGAAAAGCCACCCACAACCTCATTGGCATATTACTTCTACTATAGAAGATGGTTTTGAATCCTTGAAAGAGGAGGCTGGTGTTGATGAAGACAGTCCTTTTGCAGAGCTTGAAAACGAGGAACGTAAAGTGAATCTTCCTAAAATGCATTTTGCAATGTCAGGGAATTGGCATAGCGGAAACAGAGATAATATGGTAAATGATTTCACAGATGAATCTCAAGTTGCAAATTGGCTTAATAATCTTTTCGACCATGTTCGAGAAGAGTTAAAACATGCATACTGAAATACGTGTATCTGATACAAAGATAAATGAATACCCAGAAATAGGAAATGATAACAACTAAAAAGACAACATATCGAAAGAAGAATAATGTAGATAAATAACATAGAATAAAGCGTTTTCGCTTCTGCTGACTTCTTGAAGTTCCACATATCAAGTACAATCAGATAAAGCGGTAAACGCTCACGAGAAATCGTGGGCTTTACTTATTGATTGTACGGGTCGTGGAACACCTAAGAAGTCGTAAGAAAAGTTCCACGATTTTCTTATGCCCGTACAATACGAAAACACTAAACAGAACAACATTATACAATTCTTGCCTATGGAAAAGAAATACAAACTCAATTATGACCCGCCTAAGGTTACATTGGTATCCTTTGTGGTGGAAGAGGGGTTACAGATGTCGGTTCGGACGGATGGATTCGAACTGCCCCTCTTCGATAGTGACACATGGGATGGACCGACATCAAATACAGAAGCCAACCGTTTCGGAGATGCCGGATGGAACAGCGGTTCCTCTCAGGGTACCGATGTCTTCGGCACAGGTTCATGGAATTAAACAATTTATCAAATTATCAAACATTGAATACTCATACTATGAAGAAGCAATATGTCATTTTTTCGTTCTTTGCAGCCTTGCTGGCTCTCAGTGCCGTCAGCTGTCAGAAAGACAAGGATGTCGTCACCCTCAACGCGGTCATCCAGAAAGTCAGCAACGACTCAAAGGTCTATATCAACGACCACACACCCTATTGGCATAATGGTGACCAGATAAGAATCAACGATGCCGATTACTCGTTGCAGACGGCAATGGAGAATTCCGCACAGATACCTAATGTGGCAAACAGTACTTCGGGTTACCGCGCCATCTTTCCTGCCGGTATTCTCACCAATAGCAATGACAATATCAACAGCAGTAGCTCTGTGGCTGTTACCCTGCCTGCAACACAGGTGTTTGAAATGGTGGGCACCCATCAGCGGGTGGATGTCCCCATGGGTGCCTTTATCAACAGGGGTAGCACTCTACAGTTTCACAACCTTTGCTCTGTGGTGAGGGTGTATGTCAGCAACGCCATCAATGCCCAACTACCTGTTACAAGCATCACCATCACTGCTGAAAGCGCTATTCTCAGCGGTACAGGTACCGCCACTATCACTGGCGAAAGCACGGATGCTATCACTATCCCCTCTTCAACAGGTTCTCATTCGGTTAGCCTTTGCAAGACAGACAACAACCCGATGAAAACAGTTGAGCCTTTGGCAACAGAATATTTTGATGTGATAGTATCTGAATTCTCCACCCCAAGCGACGTAACCGTTACTGTCACGACTCCCACGGGTTATAAGTCTATTCCCATCGAGGATGCCACTCTAGCTCACAACACTATTACTACCGTTACCGTCAATGTGGATGAATTGGCCCAAATCATCGCTGCTGAACTTGTTGATGGACCAACATTCAATGCAGCCATTCCCCAGAATGCCACAGCGATACGTTTTGAATACAATAATGCCTATGTTACATCGGGTACAACCCTTTCCATAGCCACATCTCAATATCCAATTTATGGCAATATGAACGGCACCACCTGGGTGGTTTCTACTTCATCCAATAGAATTAACGCCAATACTAACAGTGGCAACATGTTTGACGGCCAAGCACTCACCAGTATTGATTTTGGGAACAACTTCAACACCTCTAATGTCACTAATATGTCTGGGATGTTCTGGGAGTGCAGAGATCTGACCAGCCTCAACCTCTCCAACTTCAACACTTCCAATGTCACGGATATGTCAAATATGTTCGTTGGTTGCAGCAGCCTGACCAGCCTCAATATCTCCAATTTCAGCACTTTCAATGTCACGGATATGAGATCAATGTTCTTTAATTGTAGAAGCCTAACCAGCCTCAATCTCTCTTACCTCAACACTTCCAATGTTACAAATATGAATAGGATGTTCGTTGGTTGCAGCAGCCTAACCAGCCTCAACTTCTCCAACTTTAACACATCCAGTGTCACGAATATGTCAAATATGTTCATTGGTTGCAGTGGTCTAACAAGCCTCAATCTCTCCAACTTCAACACATCCAATGTGAATGATATGCGGTACATGTTCTGTAATTGTAGCAGACTAACAAGTCTCAATCTTAATGACTTTGACATGAATGCTCTTTCTAATCATAATGGGCAAACTGGGAAATACCAAATGTGTTCAGGTCTCGCTTCTATCTCTGGTGCCTGCGCTATCACTTGTCCTACAGTTATACAGACCGAATTGCAAAGTGGAACAGGCCTCGATAATAGCATAATCACATGGTACACGCACTAAAGCAAAGCCATTCATGAAAACAAATAAATCTCAAAGCGCCACTTCGGCTATTCGTTGAAAACCCGAAGTGGCACTTCCTTTTTTCTGCATACTGATTGGGGTCATATCAGGCATAATCCACCTGATGGATAGGCCGACCTCGCCGAGAGACCGAAGAAGGATCGAAGAACCATCACACTCTCTTTAGGTAGGTTTATTCGTTTTGTGTCGCGTCCCTGTCGGGACGCCGGTCTATCACGGCACTGCGAGGACTCCGTCTTCTTGTACCGTGTTATGCAAGGTCGCGTCCCTGTCGGGACGCTGGCTCATCGACGGTCTCCTCACGGCACTGCGAGGACTTCGTCCTCTTGTACCGTGTTATGCAAGGTCTCGTCCCTGACGGGACGCTGGCTCATCGACGGTCTCCTCACGGCACTGCGAGGACTTCGTCCTCTTGTACCGTGTTATGCAAGGTCGCGTCCCTGTCGGGACGCTGGCTCTCAGACGGTCTCCTCACGGCACTGCGAGGACTTCGTCCTCTTGTACCGTGTTATGCAAGGTCGCATCCCTGTCGGGACGCTGGCTCTCAGACAGTCTTATCACGGAACTGCGAGGACTTTGTCCTCTTGTACCGTGTTATGCAAGGTCTCGTTCCTGTCGGGACGAATCGCCAGTTTTCTACTCTTTCACTGAATGCCTCATGCAAAAGGCGATTGCCGACAAGTGGCATTCGCTTTTTGAGAAGTGAAAAAAGATGTAAAATTCACTTTTGCAAAAGCGAAAAAGATGCTAAAAACAGTGTTTCCAAACATTGATTTTGAATATAATTTAGTGTTTGTAAACATTATTTTTGCCGCTAAAACAATATTTTCAGATATTATTCGTTATTGCTGCTAAAAAATAATTATCATGATAGACCAATTTGATTTCAGCCAGTTGGAACGCATTAGCAATAGGCGGATAGGCACGGCTCCTACATCCTTTCACCGCTATCTTTATAATGAGATTGACTGGACAAACCGTCTTATCGGGATAAAGGGGCCGAAAGGTAGTGGCAAGACTACTTTGATGTTTCAACATATCAAAGAGGAGATATCAGACAAACAGAGTGTGCTCTATGTGTCGTTAGACGACTTATGGTTTACCACTCACGATGTAAGAGACCTTGTGGAGTATTTTTACACACATGGCGGGAAATACCTCTTTCTTGATGAGGTTCATTATTTTCCTCTTTGGCAGCGTTTGATAAAGAATATCTATGACGAGTATTCCGACATGAATATTGTCTTTAGCGGCTCGTCGATGCTGAAAATCGATAACGCACAAGCCGACTTGTCGCGCAGGTTGCGGACGTACACTTTGCAGGGTATGTCGTTTAGGGAGTACCTGCTGTATGAAGGGTTGTATAATTTGAAGCCGCTTACACTTGAGGAGCTGGTGATGAATCATACCGCAATTGCCATGGAGCTAACATCGAATATCAAGGTAATACCTGCCTTTGAGAGATACTGCATGGCGGGGTACTATCCGTTCTACAAAGAGGCACGCAAGAGCTACGAACAGCGGTTGACAAGTGTGGTGAACCAGATACTGGAAGGGGACTATCCTGCGGTTGAGGAGGTGACGCTTTCCACTATCAGAAAGATTCGTAAAATGTTGATGATATTGGCTGAGTCCGTCCCACAGAAGTTGAATATGAGCCAGCTGTTTCGAGAACTGGACACGGACAGAAACCAAGGACTGAAGATGCTTTATGCACTACAGCGGAGCGGGCTGGTGAATTTGCTTGGCGACGATGCAAAGAGCATCAATAAGATGTCGAGACCTGAGAAAATATATCTAAACAATACAAACTTGATGTATGCTCTGACCACACAAGTTAATACAGGCACTCTCCGAGAGACATTCTTTTTAAATCAAATGTTGTGCAACCATGAGGTGTGTTATCCCAAGCAAGGGGATTTCCTTGTTGACAACAAATATCTGTTTGAGGTGGGGGGCAAGAACAAGACCTTTGAGCAGATAAAGGATGTGGAGGATAGTTTTCTTGCCATTGACTGTATTGAGATTGGCAGCCGCAACCGCATTCCGCTATGGATGTTCGGGATGCTGTATTGACTGAGATAAGTGCCATGAAATAGAAGAGCCTGTGAAGGGGGATTGAAGAAGGGTCGAAGAGCCATCACAGACACTTTAGGTGAATTTATTTTATTCGTTTTGTGTCGCGTACCTGTCGGGACGCTGGTCTATTGGTTGTCTTGTCACGGCACTGTGAAGACTCCGTCCTCTTGTACCGTGTTATGCAAGGTCTCGTTCCTGTCGGGATGCTATCAAACCATCATTATAAATCGCATAATTTTCAATTTCTCAAAAAAAAAGTGTATATTTGCATTTTTGATTTTATGCTGTCGGCAGGGCGACTTGTAGGCGGCAAGTAATTGAACGACACTTACTACACGATGAACAACATACGCAATTTTTGTATTATAGCCCATATCGACCACGGCAAGAGCACGCTGGCTGACCGCTTGCTGGAGTATACCGCCACCGTTTCGCAGCGCGAGATGCAGGACCAGGTGCTGGACGACATGGATTTGGAGAAGGAGCGCGGCATCACCATCAAGAGCCACGCCATCCAGATGAACTACCGCTACGACGGCGACGGCGCTAACGCGGGCCGGGACTTTGTGCTGAATTTGATTGACACACCCGGCCATGTGGACTTCAGCTATGAGGTGAGCCGCTCCATCGCCGCCTGCGAGGGCGCCCTGCTGGTGGTGGATGCCACCCAGGGCATCCAGGCTCAGACCATCTCCAACCTCTACCTGGCGTTGGAAAACGACCTGGAGATTATCCCCGTCATGAATAAGATTGACCTCGACAGCGCCATGCCCGAGGAGGTGGCCGACGAGATTATCGACCTGCTGGGTTGCAAGCGCGAGGAAATCCTCTCCTGTAGCGCCAAGACGGGTATGGGTGTGCCGGAGGTGCTGCGGGCCATTGTCGACCGTTTCCCCGCCCCGCAGGGCGACCCGGAGGCCCCGCTGCAGGCCTTGGTGTTCGATTCGGTGTTTAATCCCTTCCGCGGCATCATCAGCTACTTCCGCATCGTCAACGGCACCCTGCGTACCAACGACCATGTGATGTTTGTCAGCACCGAAAAGGACTACCATGCCGACGAGATTGGAGTGCTGCGCCTCAACATGGAACCCCGCAAAGAGCTGCGCGCTGGCGACGTGGGGTACATCATCAGCGGCATCAAGACCTCCAAAGAGGTGCGCGTGGGCGACACCATCACCCATGTGCAGCGGCCCTGCGAAAAGGCCATTGAGGGCTTTGAGGCCGTCAAGCCTATGGTGTTTGCCGGCGTTTATCCCGTCGACACCGACGACTATGAGGAGTTGCGCGCCTCGTTGGAGAAATTGCAGCTCAACGATGCCTCCCTCACCTTCGAACCCGAAAGCTCCTTAGCCCTCGGCTTCGGATTCCGCTGCGGCTTCCTGGGGCTTCTGCACATGGAAATCGTGCAGGAACGCCTCGAACGCGAGTTCAACATGGACGTTATCACCACGGTGCCCAATGTGCAGTACAAGGTGAAACTGACCAACGGCGAGGAGAAGGATGTGTATAACCCCTCCGGCATGCCTGAGCCCAACAATATTGCCGAGGTGTATGAACCGTATATCCACGCCCAGATAATTACCAAGGCCGACTTTATCGGGTCGGTTATCAAGCTCTGCATGGACAAGCGCGGCATACTCAAAAACCAAACCTATCTGACCACCGACCGCATAGAGATAACCTTCGACCTGCCGTTAGGCGAAGTAGTGTTCGACTTCTACGACAAGCTCAAGAGCATCTCCAAAGGCTACGCCTCGTTCGACTACTACATAAACGGATTCCAACCCTCCAAGCTGGTGAAACTCGAGATCCTGCTCAACGGCGACCCCGTGGATGCCCTCTCCACCCTCACTTATGTCGACAACGCCTACCCCATAGGCCGCCGCATGTGCGAGAAGTTGAAAGAACTCATACCCCGGCAGCAGTTCGACGTAGCCATACAGGCCGCCATCGGCAGCAAAATCATCGCCCGCGAGACAGTGCGCCAGGTGCGCAAGGACGTCACTGCCAAATGCTACGGCGGCGACATCACCCGCAAGCGCAAACTGCTGGAGAAACAGAAAGAAGGCAAGAAACGCATGCGCCAGGTCGGCAACGTCGAAGTGCCCCAAAGCGCCTTCCTCGCCGTCCTGAAACTGGATTAAATCCAATTCATCAGAATAAGTAAACAACCTGAATTAATATGCATATTTTCTACACGAATTACCATGAATTATCCATTAATTAATAGTCAATTATATGAAGATTATATGTAAAAAATAGTTCGTGAATCAATTTTGAATGTGGGAATGTTTGAATGTGTGAGTCGCGTTTTAATTTTTAATTGTTTGTATTGTTTTCAATTTTCACTTTATGAAGATATTTCTCATTGCTTTCCTTAGTGCCTTGGTGGCTGTTTTGGCCACGCTGGCTTTGGCCGGGTACATCTTTTTCCGCATCACGAAGCGGTATTTTGACAATCAGCAGAAGCTGGAAATGCTGCAAATGCGCGTGGAAGAGCACCGCGAGGCGGTGAAGCTGGTCACCCCCATCAGGTTGCAGGCATACGAGCGCATGGCTCTCTTCTTAGAGCGCATCTCGCCGGAGAGCCTCGTGCTCCGCTGCTACCAGCCAGGCATGGACACTAAGCTGTTGCAGGGCGTGATGACCAAGACCATCCGCGACGAGTGGGAACACAACCTCAGCCAGCAGGTCTACATCTCGTCCGAGGCTTGGAACCTCATCCGCAAGGCCAAGGATGAGATGGTGGGTGTCATCAATTCGGCTGCCATCACTGTGCCGGCCGATGCCGACCCTGCCCGTTTGGCGGGTATCATCTTCGCCACGGTGGCCGAGGGCAAACAGCCCACAGCTCCGGCTCTCGAATTTCTGAAACAGGAAATGCGCCAGCTGTGATGGGTCGGTATGCCAAAGAGGTGGGGAATGCCCTGCTGTTGTCGGCCTTGCTGCTGATTGCCGGATGCCAGGCGCAGCCGCAGGAGGGGGAGCGTGACCCCGTGTCGGTCGGTGTGATGGCCGTCCGGGGCGGAACGGCGCACAGCCATCGCAGCTATGTGGGCACCGTGGAGGAGGCCTCCTCCACGCCTGTGGGCTTCGGCATAGGGGGAAGGGTGGCAGCCATCCATGTAAGGAACGGGCAGCAGGTTGAGGCGGGTCACCTGCTGGCCACCATCGACAGCCGCGACGCGGCCAATGCATGCGACGTGGCCGCAGCCACCCTTGACCAGGCCCGGGATGGATACAACCGCGCCAAGCAGGTGTATGAAAAAGGCAGTCTGCCAGAAATCAAATGGGTGGAGGTGCAGACGCGCTACAGTCAGGCACAGGGTGCATACCAGATTGCCAAACGCCGTTTGGAGGATTGCAGCCTTTATGCCCCGGTGGGCGGGACGGTGGAGGGAATAGTGGCGGAAGCGGGGTCGCACGTCGCGCCGGGCATGCCCCTGATGAATATTGTGAACCTCTCAGCCCTCTATGTCCGCATCGGTGTGCCTGAGGTGGATGTGAACCGTCTCCGTGTCGGCACGCGGGTGGTAGTGGATGTCGCAGCCTTGCAGGATTCCGTCGGGATGGCTCTGCCCGGGATTGTGGCGGAGCGTGACGTTACCGCCGATGTGGTTGCACACAGCTATAGTTTCCGTATCCGGTTATTGCGGAAACCCCAAGGCCTCTTGCCAGGCATGGTATGCACCTGTCGGCTCCCCGCCGAAGAGATGGGCGAGGGTTACGAGTTGCCAGGACGTGCCGTGCAGATGGCCAACGACGGCAGCCGCTACCTCTGGCTCGTCAGGCAGGGCAAAGCCCACAGACAGCCTGTCCGCGTGGCGGATTTGACGCGCACAGGAGTACTAATCAATGAGGGCCTTTGCGAAAACGACACCGTTATTGTGGACGGTATGCTGAAAGTGTCCGAGGGCATGGAGGTGAGTCCGCAGTCAAAACGGTAACTCCCAATAGCCATGAAGCAACGAAGAGGAATCATAGAGACCGTGATGGCCAATCCCAAGATTATCTTCCTGATAGTCGCATTGCTGGTGGTCTTGGGCATCTATGGTCTTGACAGGATGAACAAGCAGGAGTTCCCCGAGTTTGTCATCCGTCAGGGGATTGTTGCGGCGGTCTACCCTGGCGCGGGGTGTGAGGAGGTGGAGCAGCAGGTCACCACGCCTTTGGAGGATTACCTGTTCACCTTTCAGGAGGTGAGCAAGAGCCGCACCCATAGCTACACGCAGGAGGGTGTGGTGTATATATACGTGGAGTTGGACAACAGCGTGATGAATCAGGCGGAGGTGTGGTCGAAGATACGCCATGGGTTGAAGGATTTCAAGAGCCAGTTGCCGCCCGGCGTGGCGGCGGTGGTGGTGGTGGACGATTTCGGCAACACGTCGTCGATGTTGGTGACGCTCGACGCACGCGACAAGACTTACCGCGAGATGGAACGCTACATGGGCCTCCTCAAGGGGCGGCTGCGCAGGGTGCCGGCCGTGGGCAATGTCAGGTCTTTCGGCGGACGGCAGGAGGAGCTGGATGTGTATATCGACAAAGAGAGGCTTGCCTCTTACGGCATTAGCTATCAGCTCCTCACGGCGCAGCTCTTCAGCCAGGGGCTGCTGAGCATGGGCGGCACCCTTGCGGGAGGGGGTGAGACGGTGCCCCTGCATGTGGCCTCCCCCTACCATTCGGAACGGGAGCTGGGCGAGCAGGTGATATGTTGGTCACCGGGAGGGGAGGCTGTCCGTTTGCAGGATGTAGCGCGCATAGAGCGCAACTACGCCTCTCCCACAAGCTATATCACTCACGATGGCCATGAGGCTTTGGTGCTGAGCATTGAGATGAGACCGGGAAACAATATTGTCAAGTTCGGTGAGGATGTGGATGTGGTTTTGCAGGACTTCCGCCGCCTGCTGCCCGACGGGGTTTCGCTCACCCGCATCACCGACCTCCCCCGGGTGGTGGACGACAGCATCTGGTCGTTCCTCAAGGACCTGCTGACGGCCATCGTTGTGGTCATTGCCGTCATGCTGCTGCTTTTCCCCATCACTTCGGCGCTCATCCCCGCCATCGAAATTCCCCTCACCACGGCCATCACTATCTCCGTGATGTACATCATCGGCTATGAGATGAACACTGTCACGCTGGCGGCTCTTATCGTCACGCTGGGCATGATTGTGGACGACAGCATTGTGATGATTGACGGCTATATGGACAACTTGCGCCGCGGCGAACGCCCGTGGGCGGCCGCGGTGCACAGCGCCAAGACTTTTTTCCCTTCGCTCATTGTGGCCACCATCTCCATCTGTGCCATTTTCTTCCCTTTCCTGTTCACCATGGTGGGGCCTTTGGCCGATTTCGTCAAGTTCTTCCCTACCACCATCAGCATCTCGTTGGGCGTCTCGTTGGCGTTGGCCATGCTGCTGACACCCTGGCTTGAGCAGCGGATGATTAAGCCGGGGCAACGCCGCCAGAATATGGTGACGAGGGTCCAAAACCGTTTCTTCTACCTCTTGGAGACGGGCTACGAGCGCCTGTTGCGGCTCTGCTTCCGCCATCCCTGGCCCACCATCGGCGCCGGTCTCCTTTCAGTTGGATTGGCGGTGCTGCTGTTTTTCAATCTCCCTTTGCAGCTTATGCCCAAGGCGGAACGCGACAGTTTTGCCGTGGAGGTTCATTTGCCCGCAGGGGCGTCGCTCCCGCAGACGGCGCAGGTGTGCAGAGATTTCGAGCAGGTGCTGCGGGGCGATGAGGATGTGTTGAGCGTCACCACTTTTGTGGGCAGCAGCTCGCCGCGATTCATGGCTGCCTATTCCCCCAACATGCCCGCCAAGAACTATGCCCAGATGATAGTGCGCACCAAGGGTTATGCCGTCACCGAGCGGGTCGTTGAGCGGTATAAGGACACCTATGTCGACGCCTATCCCAATGCCACCATCCGCGTCAAGCAGTTGGACTACCAAGGTGTAAAGAACCCCGTCGAGGTGAGGCTTTACAGCGAGGACCGCACCCTGCTGGGGCAATATGCTGACACGTTGAAGCATTTCATGCAGATGCATGGCGACGACCTTGTATGGGTACATAATGATATGGATGGCAGTCTGCCGGTGGTCCGCATAGACCTCAAGCAGGACGAGGCTTCGCGCCTGGGGGTCACCAAGGCAGTCCTCTCGGCCAATCTGGCCACCCTCTTCGGCGGCCTCCCGGTCACGACCCTTTGGGAACAGGATTATCCCCTGCGGGTCGTCCTCCGCCTTTCCGACGGCGGTGCGCCACCCAGCGATGGTTCGCTGCCTGTCGATTTCGAGCAGCTGCAGAACGCCCTTGTCCCCACAGCCATCCCCGGAGTGTGGGTACCCTTGCGCCAGGTGGCCACCATTCAGCCCGACTGGCAGCCCGCCCAGATTGCCCATTGGGGTGGCATCCCTTGTGCCACCGTGGGTGCCGACCTGCGCTTTGGCCGCAGCCAGCCCACCGTGGTCAAGAAACTCAAGCCATGGCTTGAAGGGGAATTCTCCGAGATGTTGCCGGAGGGAGTCTCCATGTCCTACGGCGGCCTCGACGCCGTCAACGAGGACAACATGCACGGCATCATCGTAGGCCTTATTGCCGCCGTCGCCATAGTCTTTTTCTTCCTCCTTTTCAACTTCAAGAAGATACGTCTCACGCTCCTCTCCCTTTGCGGCACCAGTCTCTGCCTGTTGGGCGGCTTTGTGGGGCTGTGGATTTTCAAGGCCGATGTCAGCCTCACCGCCATCATCGGCATCGTCAGCCTCATCGGCATCAATGTCCGTAACACCATTGTCATGTTCGACTATGCCGAAGAGCTCCGCGCCGAAGGCCTTCCCCTCAAGCAGGTGGCTTTTGAAGCGGGTCGCCGCCGCATGAGGCCCATCTTCCTTACCTCTGCGACAACAGCCGTCGGTGTCATACCCATGATCATCCATCGCAGCACGCTCTGGATGCCCATGGGCATAGTCATCTGTTTCGGCACCCTCTTGGCCATCGCCCTTATCGTCACCGTGCTCCCCGTGGCATACTGGAAGTTGTTCGACAGACGCTCGGATAAATTGAAAATTGAAACAAGACTCAGGGAAATTGAAAATTGAAAATTGAAATTTGCGTATTCAAGCACTAACACATTAACACATTCAAGCATTAACACATTCCCAAACATATTCAAACATTCCCACATTCACACACATGACAATGAAACCCCTGTCCATAATATTGTTCCTCGTCCTTTCCGCGCCCCTCTGGGCGCAGCCCGGCCCGTCGCCTGTCCCCCTCAGCCCCGACAGCTGTGTGGCCATGGCTCTGCGCAACCAGGTGGCTGTCAAGAATGCTGCTCTCGACCTCTCCGCTGCCCGCGAGACGCGCCGTGCCGCCTTCACCCAGTTCTTCCCCTCCATCGCTCTTCAGGCGGGCTATTTCAAGGCGCAGCACCCGCTCATTGACCTCTCCGCTTCCGAGAACAGGGAGAGCCTCTCCCTCTCGGCTGCTTTTGACGGGCATCCCATCACTGCCGAGGAGACCGAGCGGCTCCTTCAGCAGCTCCTCGCCCTTCTGGGCTATGATGTCAATGCCTCCGAGCTGGTCAGCCAGTTCACTGACCGACTCTCCGTCGATGCCCAGTTGCAGATGCTTGACCACGGGGTCTTTGCCAACCTTACTCTCACTCAGCCCCTCTTTGCCGGAGGCCGCATTGTCAATGGCAACAGACTGGCCGCCGTGGGTGTCGAAGCTGCTGCCCTGCAACTCGACCTTGCGCGCGACCAAGTGGAACTCCATGCCTACACCCTATACTGGCAGATAGTCTCACTCTACGAGAAACAGCGCACCCTCCACTATCTGCAACGCATGCTCGACACCTTGGAACGCGATGTCGCCGTTGCCGTTGCCGCGGGATTGACCGGCCGGAACGACCTCCTCAAAGTACAAATCAAGCAGAACGAAACCTCCGTCTCCGCCCTCCAGCTGGACAATGGTATAGCCCTTGCCACCTGGGCATTGAGGCAATATATCTGCGTGCCGGACACCGCAGCACCCTTCCGCTTCGACACCCTTCCTTTCGACACCCCCATTGCTCTCCCTACTGCCACATTAAATACCAGCAGTGGTTCGCCGTCCGTCGATGCCGAGGGTAGGCCGGAGAGCCGCCTCCTCCATCTGAGTGTCGAGGCCGCCCGCTTGCAGAAACTCATGACCGTAGGCCAGGCCCTGCCCACCCTTGCCGTGGGTGCCACCTACGGCTACAACAACATTGCCCACACCCCCATGCGTCCCAACGGGCTCATCTTTGCCACCCTCAGCGTCCCCCTTACCGCCTGGTGGCAGAGCACCCACGACATCCGCAAAAACGAACTCCAACGTCAGAAGGCCGAAAACACCCGTGCCGACATGCAGCAGAAGCTCACCCTCCAAACCCTCCAATCATGGAACCAGACCTCCGAGGCCTACGCCCTCATTGCCGTCCGCCGTTTAGGCATGGAACAGGCTGCGGACAACCTTGTCGAAGTCAAGAACCATTTCGATGCAGGCATGACCAGTATGACCGAGCTGCTCGAGGCCTACACCCTCCTTTCGCAAGCCCGCAACCAGTGGGTGGACCAAGTCATAGACTACCTCATCAAGAGCAAACGCCACAGCCAGCTCACCAGCGGAAAATTGAAAGCGGCGCACCGATTAAATTGAAAATTGAAATTTGCGTATACAAACACTAACACATTAACGCATTCACGCATTAACACATTCTCAAACGCATTCACGCATTCTAATACCTGCGGAGGTTTCACGCATTACGAAAAAAATTAACTTTGCATCATGAAACTAAATGTTTTTCTCATTCAGGAGCTGCACCATGACCACCACTTGGCTTCGGAGGTGGAAAAGTTTTTTTGCCGAGCGCGAGGTGAAGCGGGGCGACCTGCTGGTGCGCGAAGGTAGCCAGACCGACCGCGTCCTTTTCTTCGAGCAAGGTATACCCGCGAATACATCATCGTGGACGGTGCGGAGGTGACCAACTAATTGTGTCTCCAACAGGGCGATTTCGGCTATAGAAGCGTTGGAAACATTCATAATAATTATTAAAATGTCTACTTTGAAAACCGCGTTTTCTCCCATTACATACCCAAAGGAAAGTGACATATTATTTGGAAAGCAGTCTGTCGTTTGGAGAATATTTCATATCTTTGCACCGTAATAATAATCAAATACAATTAATGTTATGAAACGTACAGCTTGGAACATTGCCCACACGGCACAAGGAATGATCAAGACTGTTGCCACCCCTTGCGGCAGCGTCTGCGGTGCCGGAGACAAGCCCGCCGAGGAGAAACCCGCCGCTTGCGGTAGAGCCTGCGGTGCCGGAGACAAGAAGTAAATGGACTACTTCGCATTCCAATGGCACATCACCGATGCTTGCGACCAACGTTGCAAGCATTGTTACATTTTTTCCGAAGGCCATCCGCAGCTGGTGGAAATGCCGTGGGAGAAGATGATGCGTGTGCTGGCGAATATCGAGGATATGGCAGGCCGGATGCACCGTCTGCCATACCTCTACATCACTGGCGGCGACCCCATCCTGCACGGCCGTTTCTGGGACCTGCTGGAGGAGGTGCACCGCCGCGGCATTGCTTTCTGCCTGATGGGCAACCCATTCCACCTTGACGACGAGGTGTGCGCCCGCCTGAAGGCTCTGGGCTGCCGCAAATACCAGCTGTCGCTCGACGGTCTGCGCACGACGCACGACGCCTTCCGCAAGCCCGGCTCGTTCGACGCCACGCTGGAGGCCATCGCCACCATACGCCGCGCGGGGATGGACTGCGCCGTGATGACCACCGTGAGCGGTGTGAACATCGACGAAATCCCCGACCTGATTGATGTCGTGGTGGCGCACAAGGCCGACATCTTCGCTTTCGGTCGCTACTGCCCCACGGTGCAGGACAAGGCACAGCCCGACCGCGGCTGGCACATTGAGCCCTTGGCCTACCGCAACCTGCTGGACCGCTGCTGGCGCAAGTTCGAGCAGCACCGCGACAGCGGCACTTACTTCAACCTCAAGGACCACCTGTGGACGCTCTACCTCCACGAGCGTGGCATCTACCGCATCCCCGACCACCTGGAGGCCGACACCATCTACGACGGCTGCAACTTCGCCCACTGCCACTTCACCATCTCGGCTGAGGGGCACCTGATGGCCTGCCGCCGGATGGAGAGCTATGTCGGCAAGGTGGAACAGAATATGTACGACATCTGGAACGGCCCGGAGATGGACCGCTACCGCCAGCACGAGCGGATGGAGAAATGCTCGCGCTGCGAGCTGCTGCGCTTCTGCCGCGGCTGCCCCGCCGTGGCCTACGGCTACCATCGTTCCTGGCTCGCCCCCGACCCCCAGTGCTGGAAAACCATCTGATTGCCGCAGGGCTGTTGGAAACACTGATTGCCATATAATCATCCATTAATTCTTTTCGCAACAGCAACTAATGGTCAATTCGTGGCAATTCACGTAAACGGGCGAGGCCCGCGACGTTCCGTCGCGGGCCTCGCCCGTTGTATCTCCAGTGGCGGTCAGTTCTCCTCCCCGGCCAGCAGCTCGTCCTTGCCGCCTTTTTTGCGGCTCTGCTGGTATTGCAGGTCGATTTTCGCCAGGTCGGCGTTGTAGTACTGCGCCGCCTTCGACAGGCTCTCCTCGGGCTGCAGCTCCTGCACCGCGTTGAGGTAGGTGATGAAAGCGCGGTAGTGGCCGTCCAGCTTTTCGCGCGCCGCCTTCAGCTCGCCCACCACCACGTCGCTCTTCTCCTCGTTGCGCTTGCCCATCGTCTGCTCAATCTGCTCCGTGCGGTTCAGTAGGCGGCGGTTCAGCTCCGTCAGGCCCATCATCTGCAGGTCGGCCACCAGCTCGCGCTCTGCCAGCTTCTGCTCCATATTGTGAATCTTCGCGTTCTCAGCCACCAGCGCCTCGCGGTTGCGGAACTTATAGTCTACGAACACCTGCGCCACACGTTTGCCGTGGGCGGCAAGGCTCTCGTCCGTCAGCTTCTCGCCCCAAAGTTCTGCCACACGCTGAATCACATACGCATAGCCGTCGCGCTCGGCATCCAGCAGACGGATTTTCTCCGTCAATTCGCTCTTCTGCGTCCGTTTATATGCCTCGTCGAATGCTTTGAAAAGCCGGTCGTACTCGTCGCGCATCCGCACGAAGCGGTCCAAAGCGCACTCCGCGGCCAGGATTCTCTTGTCGAAAGCCTGCACCGCGCTGAAATAGTAAGCCACTGGGAAATTGCTCAAAGCTTTTTCATTGAATTTCGTTGCGTCCATAGTCTTTATCTTTTTTTGGTGATTATTTTGCGTTTCAAAACCTGCACGGGGTCGTAATGACTCATTTCGGCCATTTCCAAAACTGCTTGGCGTTGTAATGGCTCATTTTTGCCGTTTCCAAATTTGCTTGGGGGTTATATGACCCATTTCAGCCGTTTCCAAATCTGCTTGGCGTTGTAATGACCCATTTCAGCCATCTCCAAAATCAATTGGCGTTGTAATGATTCATTTTAGCCGTTTTCAAAAACATTTGGTGCTGTAATGACTCATTTTGGTTGTTCCTTTCCATTGTGATACTATTATTTATTTGGTTCAACATAAAATTGCTTAGGTGGGTTTAAGAGAATTTGAAGTCATGCAGAGCGAGAAGACGGAGAGTAAAGTAGCGGTCGTCACGGAAACCGTAGGCCATGCGTTTAAGAGTTTTGATTTTGTTGTTGATGCCT
>JAFVCA010000027.1 GCA_017479705.1 Bacteroidales bacterium | reverse complement strand
GGGTTGCTCCCCAGCAGAGCCCCGCTATGCTTCAGACTGCGCGGCAAAGATACAAAACTTTTTTCAATCGGCCATCCTGCAATTTGACCTATTGAGACAAAGTACAAAAAATCATCCTGCAATTTGACCTATACGCCAAACAACCTCTACCAGTTCTTCAGCAGAGTGCTGCCCAAAGTCACGGCAGACCTTCCAAGACCGTTCCGTATGGAAGGTGTCCAACGTGTGGATGACACCCCACAGCACAAGGCCGTCAGAGAGGCCTTCACAAATGCCATTATACATTCCGACTTGTTGATGGATGCTGGAATACTCCGGGTTGAAAAGCACAATGACAAGTTGTGTTTCCGTAATCCTGGACTACTTAAACTACCTGTCGAGATGATATACGAAGGCGGCAACTCGATGGCTCGTAACCCCAAAATCCAGAATATGCTCCGAATGATTGGATATGGTGAGAATGTCGGGTCAGGTTTCCCCACCATCATATCCGCTTGGAAAGATGCCCACTGGGGTGAGCCTGAATTGAAAAACAAATTTGAGATTGATGAGGTTGAATTGGTGCTCCCGGTGCCTAATAATAGGAATAGACATGCAAGTGATACGATAAATGATGGATTAAATGATGGATTAAATGATAGATTAAATGATAGTGTAATGACAACATACAATATAATTAGTTCCAATCCCGGAATTCAAGGTAAAGACATTGCAGATATATCAAGAAAGAGTATTCCTACAATCGACAGACATATAGCTATCCTTATAAAAGAAGGTTTGATTGAGCATCGAGATTCTAAGAAGACAGGTGGATATTATGCCAAATGAGGATTTTGTTTGATTCACTTTCCTTGGCCACCTTTTGGCCACTTTTTCGATGTTTTGTCGGATTTTGTTGTGTTATTTGAATATACAAACAACTGCAAGAGACACAATTATAGATAATTGAACATAGTAAGGAACTATTAAGGCGTTCCTGTTCCGGGCACCATGAAAGAAGACTCAATCGTAGATTGGGTCTTCTTTTTGTTTCTCGTTTTCGTGTTGCATGGGCCGCTATATTTCAGACGACTTTGGCGTGTAAGGTGTCCTTTTCTCTGTTTTTTTCAAAAAAAATTTCCATATCAAAAAAAATGTGTATCTTTGCATTTGAAATAGTTCGAGAAATATTAGTCTTTTTAGGCTGTATTTTTTGAGGTATTGTATGTGTAATTGAATGTATAATAAATAATTGCAAAAAGGTATACGAACGTAGTAAGGACAAAACAAAGAATGGGAAAATCGACCGAAAAACCGCAAAAAAATGTTTTTTGAGGGGGCGGTAGATTAAAAAACAGGCTTTATCATACACCGATTGAAAGAAAAAAACTGAATAATATTAACGTTAAATTTTAATCAAAAAATCATGAAAGAAAATTTGAAAAAGGAGTATTATGCTCCAATGGTTGAAGTGCTGAACGCTCGTGTAGAAAAAGGTTTTCAGGCAAGTGGCGAACTGCTCCCCACTGGCTCCAATGAGAATCTGGTTTCCAGCGGTGAATCTCACGATGGTAGCGACTTCGATTAATTATTAACCCTTAAAAAACATCAAAAACACACACAAAAAATGAAAAGAACTCTTATTTCCCTTTTCTCCCTTATGGGTCTCGCCTTGGCAGTGACTTCTTGCCAAAAGGATGAGGGCGTTGCAAAGTTCAACGCTGTTCAGGAGCCTTGCACCTTTCAGGATGGTAAGACTGTTTTGAATGGTGAAGGTGTCGAATGGGTCTCTGGCGATCAGGTTGCTGTTTATGGCACTGCAGGATGTGCTATCTACGCTGCCCAGCCCGCAGTCGAAGCCACTTCTGCCACTTTCTCTCTCGTGAGTGGTAATGCTGGTGATGCTCCTTATACTGCTATCTTCCCCGCCAGCATAGCTGTGGCTTCCACCACTGTTGCTCTCCCCGCTGTCCAGAACTCCGAGGATGGCTCGCTGACTGGTTTCCCCATGTATGCCGTTTCCAACGATGAGAATCTTTCTTTCAAGAACCTCTGTGGTGCCTTGAAGCTCTCTCTCCAGAAGAATGGTGTCAGTGTTTCCCGCATTGACGTTACCACCAATGCTGCTGTCAACGGTCAGTACACCATCATCATGAACGGTGATGCCCCCACCATCAACCTCGTTTCTGGTGGCTCCAACACCGCTTCTTTGGTTTGCGCTACTGCTCAGGACATCTCCAATGGTCACGATTTCTACATGTACCTGCCTCACAACACGTACACCTCGCTGACTATCACTATCACTGCTGAGGATGGTAGTGTTTGCACCAAGAGCACTAACAGCAACTTTATTGGTTTGAACATCTATCGCAGCCAGGTTTCTCAGATTTCTCTGGGTGAGAACGCCCTCAACTTCGTTCCCGCTGAACCCACTAATGTTCCTGCTGGTGCCATTAACGGTCTTTTCTCCATCAGCGCAAGCAAGCAAATCTATTTTGCAAAAGGTAACCTCCAGTATGTTGGAACTACCGGTACTTGGCAGTTCGCTGAGCATCAGTATGACTATCTTGGAACCGCTAATGCCAACCCCACCGCTAACTCCACTATCGACCTCTTTGGTTGGGGTGCCAGCGGTTTTGATGGCAAACTCCCCTATATGACCAGCATCGACAACACCCAGTATGGTTTCGGTTACAACAGAGGCATTTCCAGGACTAACTACGATTGGGGTGTTTACAATGCTATTGCTAATGGCGGTAACCAAGCTGACCAGTGGAGACTCCTCAATGTTTCCGAGCTCCGTTATCTCTTTATCAGCCGTCCTAACGCTGCTGCAAAACGTGGTATTGGTACCATCAATGGTATCCCTGGTTTGATTATCCTTCCCGATGATTGGACAATGCCTGCTGGTCTCCAGTTCACACCTGGTGCCTCTACTGTTGCTAATAGAACTTGGGAAATCAACAGCTACTCCTATGCTGAATGGGCTCTTATGGAGGCTAATGGCGCAGTCTTCCTGCCCGCTGCCGGTGTCCGTGAAGGTGAGCTTACTGTAGATGTTGAGACCGTTGGTTGCTACTGGTCTAATGTCAGCAATAACACTGACAAAGCTGCTGCTACCTACTTCAATAATACTAAGATACTTTCCACCAACCAGTATCCCAAACATCAGGGCAGTTCTGTCCGTTTGGCTCTTGTTGCTGAATAAGTATTACAATCCAACAATAAAAGAGGGTGTCACTTAGTGGCATCCTCTTTTTTGTATCAGGATTTGTTTCAAGTCGATTTTAATCTGATGGGAACTTTTTATTGGAGGTGAGTTCTAAAATGGATTATGAGAAATCCTCTACAGGAGAATAATTTTGCTAACTAATGTGTTTCTATTGAAAGAAAGCTCTGACGGGCTATTTTTATAGATTCTCTAAATTGGGTTATAATCAGTCTTTTATGGGCTTTTCTTTCTGCCCGAAATGCTTTAGGGTATATGGGCTTGGCCTCCATGCGGAAGCTGGAGGTTCGCCTGTTTAAATTGATAGTACTTGTTTGCAGGTTGACGGTGTGTAGGAAGGAGGAATGGGCTTAAAGTTGCAGGGGTTTAGCGAGAAGGTCTATCGGAGTAGGGTGATGGTGCCCGTGGCAGACTTGTCGCCTGTGGGTGTGATGGCATCGCGGTAGCGGTAGTAGTATGTGTAAGTGCCTTGGGGGCATGGGTGGCCGTTGGCGGCGGTGCCGTCCCAGCTTTGCTGGCGGTCGTCGAGGTGGATAATGAGGGTTCCTTGGCGGTCGTAAATCCACATTTGGAAGTCTGTGACTCCTGTGGTGAGGGGTTGTATGGTGTTGTTGGTTTCGGCTCCGGGTGTGAAGACGTTGGGAATGTATATGGCCACGCGACGAAAGGGTATGTCTCGATAGGCGGTGTCAAGGCAGGTGGGTGTGTAAGCTTCCATCATGAGGTGTACGGTGTCGCCCCAGGAGGGGTCACCGTAGAATTCCACCCATTCGCCGTTTTGTGGTTGGCGTTCTCCGTTGATGTACCAGTGCCGTCCAGCCCAACCGCCCCAGTGGTTTTCACGTGTGCCGGTGCTGAAGTCTTCAGCAATGATGTGCATGTTGTCGTAGGTTATCTCGTCGGGTGTGACATGCATTGCGGCGGTAACGGGTTCGATGGGGATGACTTCGATGGTTGCGGTGCCTGGGCATTGCGGAGGGTCTTCGCGGTAGTCGAGCCGGAGTGTGTAGGTGGTGGGTTGACGGGGGTTGACGCGCACGCGGCTGAGGTGTTCTTGCCCTATGAGGGTAGAGTCAAACGGTTCGGACGACCAACGGTAGTAGGTGATCTGTGGATATCCGCCCAGAAGGTCGTAAGCAATGATGGGTGTGCAGTGCTTGATGGGGTAGATGTTGATTCCGGGGGAGGTGAGCACGCTGAGTTTTAGGATGATAATGCTGTCGCAAATGGTGTCCGTGCGGGGTATGGTGTCGAAGAATAGTCCTGGATGGTCAAGGATGCGTCCGCGGTAATGGAGGGTGTCGCCTTCGCAGATGGTGTCGAAGATGCGCACTAAGGTGTCTTGGCACGGGCGTTGGGCTTGGTGTGTGGCAGGGGTGAGGAGGCAAAGAATAATCAGAATCAGCGGGAAGCTGTTTCGTCCCGGAGGTGACTGTGATGTGTTCATGTGCTGTTCGGTTCTATGTTGGTGTGTTGGCATGTTAATGGGATTATCCGTTTTTTCCTCATGGTGGCGGGCTACAGGCTGCTTTCTATTACCAGTTGGTAGAGTTGGCGGGTGCTGATGCCCATGGCGCGCGCCTGTTTGGGGACGATGCTTTCGGCACTTTGTCCGGGAATGGTGTTGACTTCGAGGAAGTAGAGTTGGTTGCGGGAGGTGTCGTAGATGTAGTCGAAACGGCAGATGCCGCGGCAGTTGAGCAGGTCGTAGAGTTGCGATGAGGTTTCCTGTATTTGGCGCGCGATGGATTCGGGGCATTCGGCGGGGGTCACTTCGTTGCTGAACCCTTCGTATTTGGCTTGGTAGTCGAAGAATTCGTGGTTGCCGAGGGGGATGATTTCGGTGATGGGAAAGACGTACTTGTCGGTTTTTGTGCGCAGGACGCCGCAGTCGAACTCGCGGCCATTGATGCATTCTTCAACGAGTACCTGGCTGTCTTCGGTGAAGGCTTGCCGGATGGCGGGAAGGAGGTCGGCGGGAGTTTTGACTTTTGTGGTGGCGACGCTGCTGCCCCCGGCGGCGGGTTTGACAAAGAGGGGGTAGTGCATCCGGGCGGCAGCAACCTTGTCCAATGAGGCTTGGCTCATGTCGTAGATGAGCACCGAGGGAGCTACGTTGACGATGCCGAAGCTCTTGACGACGGGGTTGCAGTAGCCTTTGTGGAAGGTGAGGGCAGAGGTGTAATAGCCGCTGGTGGTGTAGGGGATGCCGAGCATGTCGAAGTAGCCTTGCAGGATGCCGTTCTCGCCGGGGTTGCCGTGGATGATGATGAAGGCAAGTTGGAATCGGTCCACTCCCGGAATGGTGAAGTCGTGGCGGTTGACGGGGATATGGTCTCCATTGTCGGCAAGGCAGTACCAGCCTTCGCGCTCGACAACGATTTTGTAGATGTTGTATTTCTGGTGGTCAAGGTTTTCGTAGACTTGGCATCCGCTGAGGATGGAGATGTCGTGTTCGCCTGAGTATCCGCCCATGACAAGGGCTATGTTGGGTTTATTCATGAGATGTTGATTTTGTGTTCTGTGGTTATAATAATTATGCTCAGAAAGGGCTCAATTGGCAATTGGGCGGTGCTGGGCGTGCAGATGATGTTTGGTGTTGATGATATTTTGTTGTTGTGTGGATGGGGACATGAAGGTGTCTTGCCATTGCTGCCAGATGATGTCGACTGCGAGGTCGGAGGGGTGGCACATGTCGCGTGCATAGAAACGGTAGTCGCGCAGCTGGTCAAGAAGGATTTCGTAGGCAGGGAAGTATTGCGCAGAGGGCGTTTGCTGAAGGAGGGTATCCACTGCCAGCAGGAGGGTGCTTTTGCTGAGTTGGTTTTGGTGCAGCCCGTCGGCAAGGTGGCGGATGGGGCTGACGGTGAATATTAGAGTGCAATCCAGTTCGCAGAGCCTGTTAAGCAGGGGCTGCCAGGTGTCGACAATCTGCGTTATGCTGAGGGGGGTGCGTGTAAAGTGCTGCGGGGGCAGTTTGTGGCAGTTGGCAACGGTACGCCCTCGGTATGGCCCTGCGGCAAGCTGGTAGACAAAGGCTGTGCCGAAGGTGATGAGGATTATTGGATGCTGAAGGAGCCAGCGATGGGTTTGGTGGATAGACTGGTTGCAGCCCTGCAGACAGGTGTCGGCATCGGGGTGGGAGAAGCGGGTGTGGTGCAGCCATGAGTGCCAGAGGCCTTGGTTGTGGACAAGCCATGTGGAGTCGATTTCGCGGTCGGCGAGGGCGTGGTCAAGAGCCAAGGCGATGGAGAGGGGGTTGTAGAGTGTGCCAAAGGGGTTGCAGAGGATGTTGTGCCCAGCGTCGGACAGCTTTTGCCCTATGTTGTCGGCAAAGCAGGAGCCAAGGGTTAGCAGGGGCGTCCCATGGCTGATGCGCAAGGATGAAGGCTCTACAGGTACTGGAGTATAGAGTTGCATAGGGCGAGGGGTTGTTAATAGGCTGTGGCGAGGGGTTTGATATTGGTGAGGGATGGCATCTGGTTGAGTGCCTGTAGCATGTCGCGTGGGTTGACAAGGAGGTCGCGGGTCTTCATGGTGAGGCTCAGGCCGGTGGCGGGGTCGGTGACCAAGGCTTCCATGGGGACCTTGCCGCTGTGTTTCTTGGCAAGGGCTTGCAGCTCGCGGCAGAAGGGTTCGGTAATATCGTTGAGGGCAATGTTAAATCGGATGAGTTTGGTTTTGCTGTCCAGCACCTCACTCAGTAGCATGATGCTGGTGATTTTGAGAGTGGGCTTGGATCGGTAGATGGTGCCGTCCTCAAGGGGGCGCGTAAATTGACGGAAGGTGCCCTGAATATAGATGAATTGGTCTTTCTCGAAGAAACTTTTGAATTTCAGATATTCGCCTTTGAAGAGACGGAGGTTGTAGGCTCCGCTGTAGTCCTCGACGGTGAGTATGCCGTATGGGTCGCCGTTTTTGGGCGAGATGCCGCTCTTGGCGTCGGTGACGATGCCGCCAAAGCGGAGCTCCTTTTCAAGGAGGTTGGACGGGTCGGCCAGCTCCGAGCATTGGGTGTTGGTGAAGTTGTCCATCTCAAAGCGGTAGTCGTCAAGGGGGTGGCCGCTGAGGTAGAGTCCAATGACGCTGAACTCCTCGCGGCAGCGTTCCACCACGCTCCACTCGTCGCACTGGGGTATGTCGGGATGGGAGTCTTTCTTGATTTCGTCGCTCATGTCGAAGATGGACATCTGGGCGTTGTCGGCATTCTGGCGGTTGTGAAGGCCCCAGCGCATCAGCTTCTCGATGTAGGTCGGGGCTGTGGGCAGACCGCCGTCGCGGTAGAAGTATTGGGCGCGGTGCATCTCCCCGATGCCGTCGAGGGCTCCGGCCTTGACGAGGACTTCAATGTTCTTGCGGTTCACGGAGCGCAGATCCACACGCTCCAGCAGGTCGAAGATGTCGGTGTAGGGGCCGTTCTTCTCGCGTTCGGAGATGATGGCGTCGGCCGCCGCTTCGCCCATGCCGCTGATGGCTTGCAGCCCGAAACGTATCTGCCCCTTGCTGTTGACGGAGAAATCCATGTCCGACTCGTTGATGGAGGGCGGCAGGATTTCAAGACTGTGGCGACGGCAGTCGTCCATGAGTTCCGTGGTGCGCTTTATGTCGCTCTGTCCGCTGGTCATCACGGCGGCCATATACTCGGCGGGGTAGTGGGCTTTGAGGTAGGCCGTTTGGTAGGCCACCCACGAGTAGCAGGTGGCGTGCGACTTGTTGAAGGCATAGGAGGCAAACTTCTTCCAGTCTTCCCATATCTTGTGCAGCTTGTCCTTGGGGTGGCCGTTGGCCTCGCCGCCTTTGTAGAAGAGCACCTCCAGCTCGTTCATCTTCTCAATCTGCTTTTTGCCCATGGCTTTGCGCAGGGTGTCGCTCTGGCCGCGGGTGAATCCGGCCAACTGGCGCGACAGCAACATCACCTGCTCTTGGTAGACGGTGATGCCGTAGGTGTCCTTCAGGTATTTCTCCATGCAGGGGATGTCATACTCGATGGGTTTGCGTCCCTGCTTGCGGTCGATGAAGTCGGGGATATAGTCCATTGGACCCGGACGGTAGAGGGCGTTCATTGCGATGAGGTCCTCAAACACGTGGGGCTCCAGCTCCCGGAGGTATTTCTGCATACCGGCGGACTCGAACTGGAAGGTGCCAACGGTGTTGCCCTCGCAGAAGAGTTTGTAGGTGGCCTCGTCGTCGATGGGCAGGTGGTCGATGTCTATGTCCACGTCGTGGTTCTTCTTTATCATCTTGAGGGCGTTCTTGATGATGGTGAGGTTCTTCAGCCCTAAGAAGTCCATCTTGATCAGCCCCACGGTTTCCACCACGTGGCCGTCATACTGCGTCACCAGGACATCCTGCTTGCTTTCCTTGTCGTATATGGTGCAGACGGGTGCGATGTTGGTCAGGTCGTCCGCGCCGATGATGACGCCGCAAGCATGTATGCCCACCTGGCGGTTGGTGTCTTCCAACTCGGCGGCATAGGTCAGCATGTTCTTCAGCTCGTCGTTGCCGGGGTCCTCCATGATGTGGCGCAGCTCAGGCACGTATTTGTAGCAGTTGACCAGATTCACCTTGGGCGACTTGCCTTTCTCGTCCTTGATGTTGTCGGGGAAGGAGCGTTCCGGGATATATTCCTTCAGCTTGTTGACGGTGGAGAGCTCTATCTTCTCCACGCGCCCCACGTCGGCAATGGCGGACTTGGTGGCCATGGTGCCGTAGGTGATGATGTGGGCCACCTTCTCCTTGCCGTACTTCTCCGTAATCCAGTCCAGCACGCGCCCGCGTCCGGCATCGTCAAAGTCCACGTCAATATCGGGCAGCGAGATGCGGTCGGGATTGAGGAAGCGCTCAAACAGCAGGTCGTATTTCAACGGGTCGATGTCCGTAATCCACAGGCAGTACGCCACTACGCTTCCTGCCGCCGAGCCACGTCCGGGCCCCACGCTCACGCCCAGCTCCTCGCGCGCGCCGCGTATGTAGTCGGCCACAATGAGGAAGTAGCCGGGGAATCCCATCGTCTTGATGGTGTGCAGCTCAAACACTATGCGCTCCCGCTGTTCGTCCGTCAGCTGTTCGCCGTAGCGTTTGTGGGCGCCTTCCCATACCAGCTTCTCTAAGTAGTCGGCCTCGAACTTTATGCGGTACAGCTTGTTGTATCCGCCCAGCTTCTTGATTTTCTTCTCCGCGGCCTCTTGGCTCAGCACCACCTCGTGCTTCTCGTTTTGGGTAAACTCGTCAAAGAGCTCCTGCTCCGTGATGCGGCTGCGGTATTCGGCCTCGCTTCCAAAGCTTTCGGGGATGTCGAACATCGGCATGATGGGGTCGCTGTTGATGCTGTACACCTCCACCTTGTCGGCCACCTCCATGGTGTTCTCCAAGGCTTCGGGCAGGTCGGCAAAGATGGCGGCCATCTCGTCCGGGGTCTTCAGCCACTCCTGTTTCGTATAGTGCAGGCGGTCGGGGTCGGCATAGTCCTTCTGTGTGGCAAGGCAAATCAGGTGGTCGTGCGCCTCGCCGTGTTCCTCCTCCACAAAGTGCACATCGTTCGTGGCCACCAGCTTTATGTTGTGCTTCCGCGCCAGCTCTATCAGCACCGGGTTCACCTTCTCCTGCATGCGGAAAGTATCGCGGTTGCTGTTGGGCTTGTCCGTCTTGTGGCGTTGCAGCTCGATGTAGTAGTCGTCGCCAAACACCCGCTTGAACCACAGCACAGCCTTCTCGGCCCCCTCAATGTCGCCTTTCATAATCAGCTGCGGAATCTCGCCGCCCAGACAGGCCGAGCATACTATCAGCCCCTCGTGGTACTGCTCCAGCACATTGTGGTCAATGCGCGGGCGGCTGTAGAAACCGTCCGTATAGGCTATGGAGGCCAGCTTGCACAGCGAGTGGTACCCCTGCTTGTTCTTGGCCAGCAGTATCAGGTGGTAGCCGCTGCTGTCCACTATGCGGTCGCGTCCCGTCTCCGGGTTGATCTCCTTCACGTCCTTGTCCTTGTCGTACAGTGTGCGGCGGGCGCAGTAGGCCTCGGTCCCGATGATGGGTTTGAACAGCTGACCGCGCAGCTGCTCTATCTTGTATTTCGCCTCCTGCTTCTCCTCCGGTGTGGCACCGTCGTTCTTCAGCACCGCCTCCTGCTCCTTTATCTGGTCCTTCACCTTGCCGTTCTCCTTCTCGATGGTGTCTACAAAGTCCTTGATGCCGAACATGTTGCCGTGATCCGTCAAGGCCATGGCATACATCCCGTTCTTCTTGGCCTTCTTTATCAAGTCGCCAATCTTCGACATGCCGTCAAGCATCGAATAGTGTGAGTGAACATGCAAGTGAGTAAAATTCATATCAGTATAAAAAGATACGTTTGACAATACACGTTGCAAATATACGAAAAAAAAACGATTCAACTAATTTAAATTGAAAATAGGAACAATGTTCGCCCAGTCGTTACCATCATCTGACAGGTCACATCCCATACATTTCTCCTTTTTCTGGAGGGAAACTGAAGCCAGTCACCTCCTACAAGATTGAAAGAACGACCGAAGCACGGAACAGCCAGACAACGGGAAAAGGGGAGTCGGCACTGGGCGAGCATTCCCTTTTTGATTATTAAAATCCAATTATCAAATTTAAAATCCTATCTTTGCAACACAAACAATATCGTCACTATGATTATAAAATACACAAACACAAAACTTTCCGTTGCCTTGGCACTCGCTGTCGCCACCCTGTTTCTTGTCTCCTGCCGTCGGGAGCAAAGCGTCAGACCCCTTGCCACCGTCCCTGCGCCGCCCGTCTATACCGATGCTACGCAGTGGTACATCACCGACCGCTCCGCGCCTGTCGACATCTTCTACGTCATCTCCACCGAAACGGGCGACTACACCCTTGCCGGCCTTCCCTGCCACTATGCCGACACCTACAACGACAGCATCCGTGCCCTCCTCCACGGCGAGATGAAAGGCGTTGACAAAATCCTCTGCGGCAACTTCAACTACTACTCCCCCTACTACCGCCAGTGCACCCTCCAGGCCTTTACCTCCGACAGCCTTGTGGCCGTGCGCACACCGTTGGCTCTGAGAGACGTGCATCGCGCCTTTGCCCACTATCTCAATCGTTTCAACCAAGGGCGACCCTTCATCCTCGCCGGTTTCAGCCAGGGGGCGTTGGCTGTGGTCGACCTGCTTAAACATATCGACTCCTCCGTCTACAGCCGCATGATCGCTGCCTACGTCATTGGCTGGCGCGTCACCGACAGTGACCTTGTGGCCACGCCCTGCCTCCGTCCCGCACAGGATAGTGCCGACCTCGGCGTCACCATCTGCTACAACACCGTCCGCGACAACAGTTGTGCCATTCCCATGATTAGCGATGGCAATCGTTTCGCCATCAATCCCGTCAACTGGTGCACCGATGCCACCCCGGCCACCTTTGCAAGCCCCATCTCCTCGGACACCGTCACCGTCGCCCTCGACACCGCCTCCAAGCTGCTGCACCTGTCGGGCTACACCCCCACCAACTACATCCTCCCCCTCATAGGCCGCGAAGGCAACTACCACAGCCTTGAAATCTCCCTCTATAGAGACGCCCTCCGCCGCAATGTCGCCCTCCGCGCCAACACTTTCATGCAATCGCGTTAATGCAACAATCGGTAGGCGAGGCGGCTTCAGAGGCGGCCAATCTTTCTTCCTGACCGGGCGAAGGCCTTGCCCTCTTGGGACGAGCAGCTCGGCAACTGCTCAAACCTGAAAGATGAATTTTCTAATGACCGATTGGGTTTTATGAATAATTGTAGACTATATATTTTGAAATAATTCAGTCTGCTAAAAAACAGAAGATGTTGAATGATTTGGCGGACATCAGATTGGGTGTCAGCTTTTTTGTTGTTTTGCAGTTGCCGCCATTACGGCAAACATGATGATGCATAACAATGATCTTGTCATATTCTCAAAGTATTACATATCTTCGAGTGACAGCCCTAATGTTTGTATTTTATATCGCGGAAACAGTGGTTTGATTTGTTTCACCTTTTCGTTGAGGAACTGGAGGTCGATTCTACTGCGGTTGCGCTTCACTTCGGCGACACTCACTTGCCGGTCGAGACCATATACGGCTATCAGGTCGATTTCGTTTTCACCACTGCGGTCCCACCAAGACGAAACTTCAGTCACCCGCTCCTGCTCCGCATACCTTTGGCGGAAGTATTTTTCAAGCATTAAACCGCTATATTGCGTATAGTCATCTTCGATTATCTCTTGAAGCAACTTCATATTGTCCATGGCCAGCATCTGGCTGTTTGGTGCAATAAAACGGAACCAAAAAGCAAGGAAGTTGTCGTTCAGACGCCAGCGCACATTACGGCAACCTGGCTTGCTTCCATACGGCAGGTTGCGCTGTATGAGTGAATACTCGTTTTCAAGCACCTGCATGTATTGCCCGGTACTTTTCCCTACCACACTGTCGATTTCCTTTTGAGAAGTCATGCCAGAGGCTATGAGTTGAAGTATACCGAAATAATTGGTGTATTGCTTGCCAAATTCTCCAATCAACATGTCTGGTGCTTCATTCAAGAAACGGGAACCGACAGAGCAAATAGCCTTCAGCATACGTTCTTTAGTCGTAGCGGCTTGGTCCATCAAAAGGCTTACGTACATGGGCACTCCACCTGTGACAGTGTATAGAAATAGCAGGTCCTCTGGTGAATACTGGGGATTGTGCTCTTGAAGTATTTGTTTCAATGTATTGGTTCGGAATGACTTAAGAATGATTTTGTGAGTCATGCGTCCAAACAACGGTTCTTTGCTATTCTCAAAAATACGCTTCATCATTGAGTATATGGAACCGCACACAATGAAATTGATTTTAGACCGCTGATGATACATATCCCACAAGTATTGCAGCCGGCTAAAGAAATCGGAACTGACATATTCCAATTCTTGGAACTCGTCAATTACTAACGTCAGCTGCTCTTTCTCTGCATATTGAAACAGCTGCTCGATAAGTTCGTGAAGTTTCAGATTGTGCCCAACAATGCGGATGTCGGTCTGTCGCTCGATGGATTGTTGAAACATTTGGCTGAGCACGCCCTCACTGGTACGATTGGCAAAGAGGTAAACAAAGTTGCGCTTACTGCCAAGGGCGTTTATTATTAACGATGTCTTACCGACACGTCGGCGACCTATCATCACCGTCATCGTTGCGGTGTGAAAGGACTGTCCCCATATTTTTTCCAGACTTTCCGATTCATGCTCTCTACCGTAGAATTTCATTGTATCAGCATTTTAAATAATAGCCATTACCGTAATGGCGATTACAAAGATACAAAATATTTTTGAATAGAGACTTACGGAGGATATTTTTATGCAAAAAAATACAAATAATGCAAATGATAGGAGCCTCAGTTTCTATTCTTCTTGGAAATGTTTGCCGTTGCTCCTATTCAGTCGCGACAGTCGCCGTTAATGCGCATGGAGGTCGGTTTCCATGAGCCGTCGGGTTGTTTGCTGAAGCGGTATTTGTAGACGGTGGGAGTGGGGTTGCCGCCTTCAGATGCGGACAACCTTCCTCCCAAGCCGGGCAAAAGCCTTGCCCTCGCGTGGAGCAGTTCGCAGCATCCCTTCGAAATCCTCGTCCGAGAGCGCCGTGTTGTTGAAAGCCATCACGAGCTTCTCATTCTCGTCGGCCTCGCTCTCCTCGGTGGTCGGCAGGGCCTTGCCGTTCTTCTGCGCCTCCCGTCTCAGCATGACGTAGGCCGACAGGCACTCCGGGCATATCTTTATCAGCCGCTTGCAGATGGCCATATTCGAGTTGCCTAACTGCACGTTGATTTTGGCCTCCAAGAGCAACTGTTTCATGTCGATGGTCTTCTTGTCGTCCGACTCCTGCGTCACCGTCATAATCTGATAGTCTACGTCATAGGCTTCATCGTAGCGCTCCAGGCAATAGAGTGCGCGCTCCTTGACAAACATGGCCTCCAAGCAGTTCTTCCGGTCCAGCACCATATTGGCAAACCCCACGGCGTCCGCAAACCGCCCGCCATAGAGGCACAACACGGCATTCAGGAAATTGCACGTCATGCTGCAATCCTTCAGCAGAGCCTCCTCCTTTGTCCTGCCCATCAGGCATGTGTCGTCCAGCATCACGTCGAACATCTTCTTGGCCAGCAGTGCTGCGTTGCGGTAGTCGCCCCTGCGGCACTTCTCCACCACGTATTTCAAACAGGTGCCTACCGCGCCGTCATGGTCCTTGGCGGCAAGGGATCGGTACACATCCTGCCCTATCTGCAACTCGTCGTCGATCATCTCCGTGTCGTTGTAGGAATTGGCAAAGGCCCTGATTTCGGGGTTCTGGATGATGTCGCAAGGCATGATGGGTCTGCTCAATGTCAGCCCCTCCAACGAGCGCATGCGGCTGATGGCCACGTAAGTCTGCCCCGGGGCAAAGGTGCCGCGCGAAAGGTCGAAGTGCATCCGGTCGAAGGTCATCCCCTGCGACTTGTGGATGGTGATGGCCCAAGCCAGCTTCAGCGGATACTGGGTGAACGTTCCCACCACCTTCGACTTCATCTTCTTGGTCTCGCGGTCATACACCCGCTCCACGCTCTCCCACGTCGTCTGGCTCACGTTCATCTCTTCGCCGTTCTTCAGCACCACGGTGATGGTCTCCTCGCCCAGAGCCGACACCTTGGCAATCGTGCCATTGACGCAGTTGTGCGACACATTGCGGCAGAAAATGACCTGTGCGCCCACCTTCAGTTTCAACTGCTCCGGCACAATGAAGTCCTTCGTCTTGAACTTGCCGTCCACTATGCCCTGGTAGCAGAACTCCTCGCCGTCCAACTCAGCCAGTTTCCGCTCATTGGTCATATCGGCCACGCGACGGTAGGCACTCAGCGTGATGGCATAGTCGTCCTCGTCATCCAAGGGGCAAACCTGCTTGTTCAGCAGGTCCAAATCCTGCTGGGTGCAGTCGCCGAAGCGCAGCCTGTTCAACACCTCCAGAAAGTCCCGTTCCTTTTGGCGGTACACCGTGCGGAACTCGATCTTGGGCATATTCATCCGTTTCAGCACATGAGCTTTGTAGAAATAGGGTGTGCCCTGTCCCCACAGGTGGTTCAGCATGTCCTCGTCGGCCGGATCTCCCACCACTGGCGGCAGCTGGAACAGGTCGCCCACAAACACCACCTGCAACCCGCCAAAAGGCATGTGGGTGTGGAACACCGCCCGCAGAAAGCAGTCCATGCCGTCCACCCAGTCGCACCGCACCATCGACACCTCGTCCACGATAATTGTGTCCACATTCTTTAGGAACTCTATCTTCTCGTCCGACACGCGCAGCTCCGTGTTGGGGCCAATCACCTCAAAGGGGAACCCGAAGAAGGAGTGCATGGTCTGCCCGCCCACATTGATGGCGGCAATGCCTGTTGGAGCTAGTACCAAGAAGTTCTTGTCTATCTTCTCCTGAATGGTATTGATAAATGTGGATTTACCCGTGCCTGCCTTACCTGTGATAAACAACGGAGTGTTAGTGTTAGCAATCAGGTCAAAAGCCTTCTGCTGGTCGGCATCCAACACAATTGTTAAGCATTCCGATTGTGTACTCTTAACTGATAACTCTTTCTGTTGTGAGAGATTCTTTTGTGATGTTTTTGTAATATCCATGGTATCTTAATTTTTTTTGCAAAGATACCACAGATATTATTATCTACCTAACATTATTATTTTTGTAGTCAAACGTCTAATTATTCGTTATTTATAATACGCACATATTCGTCAAGTTCATCTTGATACCACACCTTTTCTTTGAAACCCATTCTTTTTCTCCCTTTAGGAAGTTTGTTCATCTTGACTAATGCATCAAATTTACTGGTTGACATATTAAGATAAAGAACGGCCTGTTCTTTGCTTAATGGCTGATGTGCTATCATCTTCATAATTTCAATTGCTTGCTCCTCATTGAGCTCACAATTGCCTGATTCAATTTTGTCAGCAGTCTTTCTTAATAAATTTGCGAATTGTTCCTTTATAAAGTTCATTGTTTTACTTTTAGACTTTTGAGTTTTAGATATGATGCAACAAATATAACTAATCCGGTGAAAATACCATATAATGACATCGCAATTCTAACATTCTCTAGCGAGAAGAGACTAGTGTACATATCGATAGCATTTATTAGCCAAACTATCGCAATATAATGAATAAAGATTCTATGGTACGCGCAAAATCTAAATACCACAGAAGTTAAATACATAAATAATATCATTAATAGAGACGGCCCTCCAATCCATGACCATATTGTTAAATCAATTCCAAAATAAGAAAGAGTAGTATTTAGTACACAAATCCCTGTCGTTAAAATGGGTATTGTTTTTATCATTAACAACTCATATTTATACAATATTTTGTGATAACTGACTTCTTGCCTTTTGTCATTATTCTTAGCTGGATAATTTCCTTCCTTAATCCTCAGAAAAAACAATAACAACAATGCTATTCCTGCAATTATTAGATATAACAATAACATATTTCTGTTACTCAGAGGAACACCTATATATTCATCAATAATATTTATTATCCAATTAGCTACACAATAGTATATGTATACCCTATGTCTTGCACCAAATCCAAACACAAAAGAAGTTAGGTACATTAACAACAGAATCATTAATGAAACCCCACCAATATACGACATTATTATCAAGTCAATACCACAAAAAGAGAATATTGTATTTATAAGTGTTATCACAGACATAATAATTGGCATTGCCTTTATAAGCAACAATACGTATCTATATAATTTCTTATTGATAGAGTGCTCCATGAAAACTCTCAAATAATAATGACTCTTTGTATTGAAAACATCTTATTCACACGTATATACTTTTGTTCTCAGATATGTCTTATTATTAATTGCAAAATCTATCTTGTTGTATACTTCAAGCATCAGATCTTGAATAAGTTGAACAAATTCATTAATATGTTCTTCTGTTACAGGAATTGAATTGTCACCATGGGCGATGGAATTACGAAAAAACAATAACTTGTTTAGTGTCTGCTCCACCTTCTTATCTACTATCATTCCCAGATTAAACCTATTAAGTATATCAGATAGAACGTCGTAATTAACATTAGATTTTGTCTGTAATCTATTAGTTGTCGGAAAGGGTTTTCCTATATATTCACAAATATATAAAGAAAAATCTTTTTGCTTATCGAACTGAATCCTTTCTTTATCAAGTGACAATTTGATGTCTGAGGTTATTGCGTGAGTCAAGAGATTTTCATGAAGTGATGTTAATGGAACATTTGACTTATTAATTTCCTTGGAGTAAAGTCTAATGCTATTCTTAATAAAGCCTTCCCATAAAGCATATATTGCAGGCACAATATAACGTATGTAAGTATCACGCTGGGCTGGGGTCAGTCTTGCTTTGTGCAGAATAATCCTCAACTCTGCCATCTCTCCATTACGCCAATCAATATCTGTAGAAATCTCTTCCTGAATAGTCATAGCTAGATTGTGCCAAATATCGTTTTTGCAAATTCAAGACGTTTTTTCACTCGTTCAACTGAATTATTACCACCAGAGCGAGTCATGGCCTGATATACCCTGTCACTTTTTACTTCTGCCAACTTATCAATTAGGACCTTAGGTTTTACATTACTATATAGGTGGATATTTTCAGCAATTCCAATTACCATTGTATCATATATTGCAGTGGAGAATGTTCCATTCTTGCTATTAAATGCACCAGTGCCCAATGGCTTTAGAATCTCGAAAGTCTTTCCAAATACATCATGATATTTCTTATAATTGAAGTAAGGATTGGATACTGCCTCCTTCATAAAGTCAGTCATATGCTGTGCAATACTCTTTTTTACGTTCTTTCTATTTTGATATAAAGACATAAAACGAAGTACCAACTCTTCTAAATACAATTGTTTCACTTTCTCATCTGGCACATGAACACTATTAATAAAATCTTTGTTTGCTGACATTTGTTTTAAGAAGTCATTAAAAGATGATGAGATTGAACGAAATAGTGAATTACGAATTTCTTGATTCGAAAGAGGTGACCCACCCGTGTTAAGACGGTTAAATAATTCGAAACGTAAGTCGTATTCACTATTCCACTTAATAATCTCAACCCTGCATACTGCTCTTTTTATATTTAATTGTATTTTCAATGGTAGTGTATCAACATTATATCCATCAAGAGATTGAATCATATCACCAGCACCCAAGGTCCATTTGTTCACAACATCATCACCTTTTAAATTACCAAAAAAAGAAAAAATTGTACTAAGCCGCTGGAGTCCATCAACTAACTCCCACCTACCAGCATCGTCTTCTGCAACAAAAATGGAAGGAATGGGGATTCCAATTATTACTGACTCAATAAATCTCGTCTTTTGATACTCTGTCCATCGGTACAACCGTTGAAAATCCGGATTAATAATAATCTCTTCTCTTTCGTACATGTTCATTATCTCACCAAATGACATGTCAAGTTTATCGGTCTGCAATGTGTTTCGACTAGCATCAATTGCACTTAATAAATTCTCTTTGGTAACCATTTTATTTGTTTTTTAAAATAGATTGCAAAGATACTAATTATTTCCCATTTGGCACAAAAAAACACTACCTACATAGTTGGAGTAGGTATTTTGGTATTAACTACCAGCCCTGGACTCGACAAGAAAAGCCTTGATACTTCCTACATTTTTTTCTCGACTATGATACATCTCAAAAGTGTAACATTTGCGCTATCTCCTTATTCGTTTCACTTTGTAATAATAGAAAATTCCGTACAGACAAACGACTTTTTCTCGTTTTTCTGTACGGAATCCGTGTATTTCGGCTGCAAAATTACACCCTCGGAGTGCAATCTTTTTGCGCAGTAGTTTTTCTATCTATTTTTCAGTGTTTTCAATTCTCAATTCTGTTTTCATTAAACTCGTCAATCCATTCTTTCAACTTCCTTTGCAATAGGGCTTTTTCGGGCAGATAGAGCGAATACTGCGAAGCATAGATATTGGCATCTTTGGGGAGCGTCAACTCTACGAGGGCATCGCTTTTCTCTTCACAGAGTAATATCCCAATAGTAGGCTTCTCAAAATCTTCCTTTACATGGCGGTCGTAGTAGTTGACATACATCTGCATCTGACCCAAGTCCTGATGGGTCAGGTCACCCGTCTTCAAGTCAATCAACACATAACATTGCAGCAATCGGTTGTAGAATACAAGGTCTACATAGAAATGCCGCTCATCGAAGGTAAACCGTTTCTGGCGCGCCTCGAACAAAAAGCCCTTCCCAAGTTCCAATAAGAACTGCTGCATTTTGTCAATAATAGCATTCTCAAGCTTCGATTCTGTATACGACACATCGGGCTTCAGCCCAAGAAACTCCAGCGTCAGCGGATTCTTAATAATGTCGGACGGCTTTTCTACCGTCTGCCCCTCTCTGGCCAAACGCATCACCTCCTCTTTGTCTCGACTGAGTGCCAGCCGCTCATACAGGCTGCTGCCCACCTGCCGTTTGAGTTGCTTGACAGACCATTGTTGCTCGGCACATTCAATTTCATAGAAACTACGAGCCTCTATATTCTCTATCCGCATCAACACCAAATAGTGCGACCACGACAACGTGAAACGAGGCTGTTGAATTGTGGCAACGGCGTTGCCCCAATTTGTATTATCCTCTTTATCAATAATATCTGCGTTATTCTCAAATTGGGGCAACGCTGTTGCCCCAAATGCTGCATTACCATAGGCTTGATAAAAAAAGCGACAGCGTTTAAGCATATCATAACTCCAACCGCTCCCGAATCGCTCAATCAGCCGGACAGATAGGTTTTTCAGGACCTGTTTTCCATACTCTGCCCGTGTACCCTGTTGCTCACTCTCGAAGATATACCTCCCTACTTCGAAACGTGTCTTCACTTCCGCCACATTTACAGAGGTGTTCACATAACGTCGCGCTTGTACTATCAAATCCGATATCCGATTAAAAAGCGCATCTATTTGTGCCTCTTCATTCCTCTCAGTTCCTTTCAATTTGTTGTCCTTGCTCATAACAATGATATGTTGATTGTCCACGTCTCGTTCTCGGCTGCTCAAAAAAACACCCTCGAAGTACAACCTTTTTGCGCGGTTCTTTTTCTATTTCAGTGCTTTTGGTTTTCATTAATCTCATCAAGTTGTTCCTTTGCACCCTGTGGTCGTTCTATTCTTCTGACAGGATTTCCTCTCGTTGGCCGGCCACTATTTGGGCTAATTCTTCAACTGACATACGGTATTTTTTTGCAAAGATACGAAATAATTCCTTATCTGCACAAAAAAAGTATATAAAACTTCCTTATTTGACCCATTTTTCGGCTGCGAAACTTCCTTATTTGTACCAGCCTGTGCACTATCAAACTGTCATGAACCCAAATCGGTCATTCGGTTATGGCCGTCTCCAATTTGTTGCATCACGGCTGTTTATTTTGTATTTACCTTGTATTTATTTTCTCTATTATTTGTCCAACACAAACAAAATACACAGTAAAGATTGCAGAATAGAAAGAATAAATCTGTTGAAATAACGAGTGTGTGCGGTATGAAAAAAGCGACTGAGACATGCCACCAGTTCCTCTGAGAGCGCGGTTGCATATAATCAACGGGCTACGACGGAGTTTTTCCAATGGCTGATTCAGGATGAAAGGAGTCCCGCTCACATATCAGCCATGGAAAGGCCTATCTGGGTGACGCTTTATTATGCCGGATGTAGAATCTCAATAACAGCCATTATTTTAACGGCCGTTAAATAATAGCATTATTATTTAATTAGCAACTTTTTATTGATACTGGGCCTGCATCTGGGCGACGGTTTCGGCTATGCGTTGGCGGAGATGTTGGGGCTGCAGCACTTCGATGTCGGCTCCGAAGGAGAGTATTTCGGCCACCAGCTCGTTGTTGACCCGCATGGGGAAGGCGATGGTGTGGGATTGCCCGTCGTGGTGGAGGATGCGCTGATGCTCGCTGAAGGGCTTGGTCTCGACATAGGGGTAGCGCTGGTTGGACACAAGCAGTACAATCTGTTCAACGGCCATGTCGGCGTTGCGGCTCACTCCTATCATGTCGGCAAAATAGCTCTGGAAGTCGACCTCCGGCTCTCGGTAGGGGTGCCGCCATTGGCGAATGGTCAGTATGCGGTCGAGGGCAAGGTTCATGATGGTGTCATGCCCTTCGGCGGCGGCAAAGAGAAACCAGCGGCTGTTGAACTGTTTGAGGTAGTAGGGGTGTATTTTCAACTCAGCGGGCTCCGGCTGCTGGTAGGGTTTGTAGCGGACAATGACAGGGTGGCGGTTGATGATGCTTTCGAGCAGTGTGGCGAAATGGGCGTTCCCGGCAAAGGCACTGTTGTTTTCGAAACTGACATAGGGCTGCGCGGTGTCGAGCGGACGGCCGTCGGCTATGGCTTGCAGGGTGGTGAGCATCCACTGCCACTGAGGGTTCTGCTCGTCAAGGGTGCAGTAGCGTTCGCGAAGCAGGTCGATGGTTCGGGTGAGGGCATCGTGGTCGGGCGCGGTCAGCTTCAGCAGTTCAAGAGTATAGGAGGTGTCGCAGTAACGATAGTAGTACTGCTCTTTCATTTCGGGGTCGAATAGCACGTTGTAGGGTTCGGCCTGAAGGTCTTGCAAATCTTTCTGTATGGTGCGAACGGAGATGGGGTTCAGGTCATATTTCCGCATCTCGCGGTTGCAGCATTCGAGCAGGTCTTTTACGCGATAGCGGCGTGAGGTATCCTGAAAACAGCGGTTGAGCACCTGGTAGCGGAGCATCTTGTTGCGGTCAATGGGCATGTGATTCAAATTATTACACAATAACACATTCAATTTAGTTGTCGTGGAAGACTTCTTCGCCATTCATGCTCATGGAAATCAGCTTGTAGGTGCCGTCGGGTTGTTTGCTGTAGCGGTATTTGTAGACGGTCGGTGTGGGGTTGCCGTCTTCGTCGTAGGTGGTCTGAATGCAGCGGGTGCGGTTGCCGTGGCGGTCGTAGGTGTTCTCTTCGGTGTAGAGGAGGTATTCGTCCACTGTGTATACCTCTTTGCGCAGGGGGCGACGCTGCTTGTCGTAGCTTTGCAGGGCGCGGGTCTCCACCACGCCGGTGCTGTCGTAGGTATAGGTGATGAGTACTGCCAAGCGGTCGTTGGCGTCCACCACACCGTGCGACGAACTGACCACACGGCCATGCTCATCGTAGTTTACTCCTGTCTCTTGGCCTGAGGCAACAAATGCAAGAGTTAACAAATAAAAACTAAGAGCAAAAAAGTGTCGCATATCTGTGTTAATTCGTTAATGTGGGAATGCGTAAATCAGATTCACAAATTAACACATTCCCACATTGACACATTCGGTATTATTTCATCAGTTTCTTGTAGCGCAGACGGTGGGGCGTGTCGTCGCCAAGGCGTTTGCGACGGTTCTCCTCGTACTCACTGTAGCTGCCCTCGAAGAAGTAGACCTGCGAGTCGCCTTCGAAGGCCAGTATGTGGGTGCAAATGCGGTCAAGGAACCAGCGGTCGTGGCTGATAACGACGGCGCATCCGGCAAAGTTCTCCAATCCCTCCTCCAAGGCGCGCATGGTGTTCACGTCGATGTCGTTGGTGGGCTCGTCGAGCAGCAGCACGTTGGCCTCGCTCTTCAAGGTTAAAGCCAGATGCAGCCGGTTGCGCTCGCCGCCGCTCAGCACTCCGGCCTTCTTGCTTTGGTCGGTGCCGGTGAAGTTGAAGCGCGACAGGTAGGCGCGGGCGTTGACTAACCGTCCGCCCATGGGGATGAGCTCGTTGCCTTCGGACACCACGTCGTAGACGCTCTTTTCGGGGTCAATCTGCACGTGCTGTTGGTCCACATAGCCTATCTTCACTGTCTCGCCCACGGTGAAGGTGCCGGTGTCGGGCTGTTCCAGTCCCATAATCAGTCGGAAGAGGGTTGTCTTGCCGCAGCCGTTGGGTCCGATGATGCCCACAATGCCCGCAGGAGGTAGGCTGAAGGTGAGGTTCTCATACAGCAACTTGTCGCCGTAGGCCTTGCTGACCCCTTCGACTTCCAGCACCTTGTTGCCTAATCGGGGACCATTGGGGATGAAGATTTCGAGGTTCTGTTCCTTCTCTTTCACGTCCTCGTTCATCATGCGGTCGTAGGCGGCGAGACGGGCCTTGCCTTTGGCGTGGCGTGCCTTGGGGGCCATGCGCACCCACTCCAGCTCGCGTTGCAGGGTTTTGCGGCGTTTGCTCTCCTGCTTCTCCTCCATGGCCAGACGCTGCGTCTTCTGGTCCAACCAGCTACTGTAGTTGCCCTGCCAGGGGATACCTTCGCCGCGGTCTAACTCCAGAATCCAGCCCGCCACATTGTCGAGGAAGTAGCGGTCGTGCGTCACGGCGATGACGGTGCCTTTGTACTGGCGCAGATGCTGTTCCAACCAGTCGATGCTCTCGGCGTCGAGGTGGTTGGTGGGCTCGTCCAGCAGCAGGATGTCCGGCTCCTGCAACAGCAGACGGCACAGGGCCACACGCCTCCGCTCTCCGCCGCTGAGGTTCTTGACGGGGGTGTCCTCGTCGGGGCAGCGCAGGGCATCCATGGCGCGTTCCAGTCGGCTGTCCAGATTCCAGGCGTCATATTGTTCCAGCAGTTCGGTCAGCTCGCCCTGCCGTTGGCACAGCTTGTCGAAATCGGCGTCGGGGTCGGCAAAGGCGTTGTTCACCTCCTCGTACTCTTTCAGTGCATCCACCACGGGCTGCACGGCTTCCTGCACCACTTCCTTCACCGTCTTGCCGTCGTCCAGTTTGGGTTCCTGTTCTAAGTATCCCACGCTGTAGCCGGGAGCGAAGACCACCTCGCCCTGGTAGTCCTTGTCCACGCCCGCAATGATTTTGAGCAAGGAGGACTTGCCGGAGCCGTTGAGACCGATGATGCCGATTTTGGCACCGTAAAAGAAAGAGAGGTATATGTCCTTCAATATCTGGCGGGAAGGCGGTATCAGCTTGCCAACGCCCACCATGGAGAATATGATTTTCTTGTCGTCTGCCATAGTTGTGTTTTTTATTTAGGTTTATAATGATGGCCTATGGGTTCGGTTGGAATACATGGCCATCCAATGCTTGTTTCGTTTCAGTCTTCGTCAAAGCGGAGGTCTTTGACGTTGATTTGTATCTCGGTCTTGCCGTTCCAGTAGTTCTCTTCGAGGGTGTAGCAGATGGTGAAGGGGTCGCCTTTCTTTACGCGGGGGTAGCAGTGTCCCAGCTGGAAACCTATAGCGGGAAAGGTTTTGGAGCGGGAAAGCAGTGAGATGACATTGAATTTAAGGTGGTTGGTGCCCACTATGCGTGGGTAGCCCGTGTCGACAAGGCTGTGCGACATGAACACCGGCACGTTGTTCTCCGGCCCGAACGGCCCGAACTGCTTCAGGATGCGCAGGAATTTGGGCGTGATGTGTTGGCCGAAGTCTATCTCGGCATCAATCTCAATCTCCGGCACCATGCTCTCCTTGGGCAGGTTTTGGTTCACCACCTCCTCAAAGCGCAGGATGAAGGCGTCGAGGTTCTCAGGCTTAACGGAGACTCCTGCCGCGCAGCGGTGACCGCCGAAGTGTTCCAGCAGGTCGCTGCACTGCTCTAATGCGGCGTGCACATCGAATTCCTTGATGCTGCGGGCCGACCCGGTGAAGAGGTCGTCGGTGGAGCGGGTGAAGATGACCGTGGGCTTGTAGTAAGCCTCCACCAACCGTGATGCCACGATGCCCACCACGCCTTTGTGCCAGTTCTCGTCGAAGAGAACAATACTTTTGCGTCCCCGCATGACGGGGTTGCTCTCTATGCGGCGCTTCGCCTCCTCGGTGGCGGAGCTGTCCAAGTCCTTGCGTTGCAGGTTGTACTGGTTGATTTCCTCGGCCAGCAGGTGTGCCTGTTCGGGGTTGTCGCTCAGCAGCAGCCGTACCGAGTCGAAGGCACTGCGAATACGGCCGGCGGCATTGATACGGGGACCTACCAAGAAGACGAGGTCTGTGATGTTCAGCTCTTTGCGGAAATACGACTTGTCCTCCGGGTGTTGGCGCTGTTCCTCGTCGGTGCGGCGCTCAATGTGGCCGTAGGTGAGTATGGCCTCGATGCCGGGGCGGGGATGGGTGTTGATGACCTTCAACCCGTAGGCAGCCAGCACGCGGTTCTCGCCCATGATGGGCACGATGTCCGACGCGATGCTCACGGCCACCAGGTCCAAGTATTTCAGCAGCCGCAACTGCAGGGCATCGCGCTTTTCGCGGCGGGTGTCGTCCAGACGGTCCGGCGGGTCGCATAGGCGCACGCCTACGCGCTGCTCCTGATGAGCCTCGACAATCTTGAACCCTATGCCGCAGCCGGACAGTTCCTTGTAGGGATACGGGCAGTCCACGCGCTTGGGGTCCAGCACGGCCACTGCCGCGGGAATGTTCTCGCCGTCGGGCAGGTGGTGGTCGCCAATGATGAAGTCGATGCCGAATGAACTGGCATATTCAACCTGCTCCATGGCTTTGATGCCACAATCTAAGGCGATGATGAGCCGCACGCCCGTCTCGCGGGCATAGTCTATGCCCTGGAACGAGATGCCATAGCCCTCGCTGTCGCGGTCGGGAATATAGAAATCGATGTTGCGGTGGAATGTACTGAGGTAGGAGTACACCAAGGCAACAGCCGACGTGCCGTCCACGTCGTAGTCCCCATAGATGAGGATCCGCTCGTGTCGGCGGACCGCCTCGTTGATACGAGCTATAGCGCGGTCCATGTCCTTCATGAGGAAAGGATCATGCAACTGGTCCAAGCTTGGTCGGAAGAAACACCGTGCCTCTTCGAATGTAGTAACACCACGTTCTACAAGTAACGTGGCGATAATTTCATCAACGCCTATTGCTTCCGCAAGTTTTTTAACTACCTCTTTGTCATAATCTTTCCTTAATATCCAACGTTTTTCTTTCATTTTTTACTGGTTGTAAAGATACAACTTTTTTTTGAATTGGATGAAAAAAAATCTTGTTTTTTAAGTATTTTGTTGTCAAGAGGCTTGATAACAATTGCTTTAGCGGCTGCAACCCAGCTCTGGGGTCGCTACAGCAACGTCCTTTCACCCCTCGTTCTATAATCGTTCTATATTGATTCAATATTGAACTAATATTGAACGAGGGTTGAAGGAGCGTATATGAGGCGATGAAAGAGCGAATTATTCGGCAATCAGGTAGCGTCCGCCAAAGGCGATGCCCACTTGTGCCAGCAGGTTGAGGCCTGTGGGGCTGCCCTCGATGCGTGGAAATGAAGAGTATGAGAGCATCACTTTGCTATGCAGGGATATGCGGTTGCGCTCGGAGATGCGCTTGCTGCCAAAGAGGGCACTATAGTGAGGGAACGAGTTTTGCTGCCAGAAGTGGTAGCGGAACATGAGGCCCACGGCGGGTTCGAGGCGTGTGTAGGTGAAGTGGTCGGTATAGTTGCGGAGGGTGCTGAGTTCGTGGAGGCTGAGGGCGGCTATGGGAGCCAGCTGCATGCGGGTGTCGTCGAGGAGCAGGTAGCCATAGCCGAAGTTGATGACGGTGTGGTTGTAGGCCTGCCCTTTGACAAAGTTGTAGGGCGCCGGGAGCACGTTGTGTGTACCATAGAAGGCTAACTGCTTGCGTGCATCAAGGCCGCCCATGTAGGCTTCGGCATTGAAGAAATGGCGCCGCCACGAGAAGTCGAACCCGTAGCCGATGGTGAAACCGGGGGTGAAGTCTTGTCCCATGGTGCCGAAGGGGAATGCCGCGCCTAATGAGAAGTAGGCGCTGTAGCCGAAGGGGTGGGGAGTGTAGGAGGGCTGGTAGGTGGCGGGGAGCAGGGCAAGTTCGTGGCGCACCTGTTGCTCGAAGGCGGCGAGGTCGGTGGTGTCGGCACCGTCCTGCGTGCGGCTGCGGAAACTGGCGATGCGGGTGTTGAGCCTGTCGCTGGCGGCGTAGAGCATGCTCTGGAAGGCGCGGGGTTCGTCGGCGGCATTGAGTGCATGTTGCAGGGTGCGGCGTTCCACTTCGAGCATGTCGAAAACCACTTGGTGGTAGCGCAACAGTTCCGGCGTGCGGTGGTTGGCAGAGACCCAAGAGGAGCCGGGAAGCATGCGTGCGGTGGCAAGGTAGTAGTGAGACAGGATGTTGTCAATGGTGTCGTGCACGGGAGCGTAGCCGAGTTCGTATTGAAGCAATGACGGTTCGGCACCGGCAGCGGGCATGAGGGTGAAGTCGTCCCAAGTGAGGGGGCCTTGGTCCCAGGTGCGGTTGTCGGTCTGTGCAGTGGCAGGCGTGAGGGTTGTAGTGAGGATGAAAATGACGGTGAGCAGCAGTGGGGTAATAAGTCTCTTCATGTTGCAGGGGGTTGTTAGGGTTATTGTTGGCGGTTACAGGTTCTCAATCTCTTTGGGTGAGAGGCCTGTGGCTTGTGCGATGTCGGCTACAGGGAGGTTGGCGTTTTTCAGGTTCTGAGCTATTTCGCGGGCTTTCTCGTTGCGCCCCTGTTCCCGTCCTTCCTCGCGTCCTTCCTCGCGTCCTTCGTCGTGACCTTCGCGGCGGGCGGTGAGGACGGCATTGTTGATGTCGTTCCAGGCCTTGAAGTTGTCAAAGTAGGCACGTTGCTCTTCGGGGGTGAAACGGGAGATTTCGGCCTGCTCGAACAGGCGTGTGAAGATGCGGCCCTGCAATTCGGGCGGACGCTCCATGAGCTTGGAAAGGTTGCTGAGCACAAACAGCCATTTGTCCAAGGGGGTGACAAGTTCGTTGACCTTCTTCTTGAACTTGGGCATTTCGAGGTAGATGAAGGTGAGTTTGTCGAAAAAGACGTGCTTGTCCTCCACGTCCATCAGTTTGACGGTGTGGTGCATGCATTCGGGACTGTATTCGTCGTCGGGGAAGACGAAGTTGAGAATGCCGACGGTGTAGACACGGTTGAGGCGGAAGTCCCATTGGTCGCCTTTGTCGGCCTGCTCCTGGATGGGGAAGGTGGCGTAGTAGACGCTGCGGTCTTTGTAGAACTGCTGGAAGACGTTCTGCATCTCGACGATGAATTTCTCGCCTTTGGTGTTCTCGCAATAGACGTCGAAGATGGCACGGCGCGACTCCTGGTTGGCTCCAAGGTGCTCGCTGTTGAGGTAATGGATGTCGGTGATTACCTGTTCGCCCTCAAACAGGGCGTTGAGGAAGTCGGCAAGGAGCTCTTTGTTGAATTCGGTGCCGAAGAGCTTCTTGAACCCGAAATCGGTGTAGGGGTTGATGTAGCGGGCGTCGTGTGGAGTTTTCATGACATTCTGTTTTTCTTAGATAACGTGGCTGGAGAGATTTTATTGTGTGGCAGTAGGCAGTAGGTGTTGGGAAGGCTCAGGCTTTGGAGCCAGGGCGGAGGAAACGCCATACGTCGCGCCAGGAGGCTTTCTGCCCGTAGCGGAGTATGGCGGAGCGGTACACTTTGGCGGCAGCCCAGATGCAGAGGGGGAAGGTGGCAAGGAGCAGCAGCATGGAGAGCAGCACCTGCCAGACGGGAACTCCGAAGGGGATGCGCAGTAGCATGGCTACGGGTGAGGTGAAAGGGATGATGGAGAGCCAGGTGCTGAGGCTGCCGGAGGGCTGGCCGACCATGGAGGGGAGGAGCAGGAGGGTGAGCAGCAGGGGGATGGTGATGGGCAGGGTGAATTGTTGCGAGTCGGTCTCGTTGTCGACCAGCGAGCCTGCCGCGGCAAAGAGGGAGGCGTAGAGCAGGTAGCCAAACACGAAATAGAAGACGAAGAGGAGGATGAGCATGGTAAAGTTGATGCCCGTGAGGCCTTCGATGAGGTCCTGGATGCTGTTGTCAATGCCTTGGCCGGCTTGGTACTGCGCGGCACGCTCTTGTTCGGTCTGGTATTGGTAGGTGGCTTCAGTGCCTTTGGAGGCTATCTCGGTCTGGCTGTGGCGGGAGGAGGCCTGCTCGAAGAGATCGGCATGGGTGAGCTGCACGCCCGTGACCAGCGCACCGGCCAGCAGCACCCACAGGGCAAACTGTGTAAGGCCTACAAGCCCTATGCCTACCACCTTTCCCATCATGAGCTGGAAGGGCTTGACGCTGCACACAATGACTTCGACAATGCGGCTGGTCTTCTCTTCCATGACGCCACGCATCACCTGCGAGCCGAACATAAAGACGGCCATGAAAACCAGAATGGCCAGGAGTGCGCCCACAACTATCTTGACTTGCAGGAAACCGTCGCGGCCAGTCTCTATGTCCTGCGTGCGGAGCCTGATGTGGGTGGAGGTGAGGAGGGCATAATCGTCCGGCGTGAGGCCGTGGACGTCGAGGAGTATGCGGTTGCGGAGAATCTCTTGTAGTTGGTTTTGGGCATCGGTCTGGACGGTGAGCGAGGGCGCGTCGGAGCGGTAGAAGAGGTAGGCGTCGCGTGGCAGGGTGGTTTCGCGGGCAGGGATGTAGACGATGGCATTGAGGCTGTCATGTTGTTGAAGCTGGCGACGGGCATAGTCGATGCTGCCGGCCTCGTAATAGGTGATGTCGCGCCCAGAGCGGAACTGCCCTTGGAAAAGGCCTGTGTCGTCGACCACCAGGACATGTGCGTGCTCAAGGGGGCGGGAAGCCAGGATAATGGGGATGGCGTAGACCACGGCTAAAAGGACTGGCACAACGATGGTGAGCACCCAGAAAGAGGGTTTCTTGACGCGGGTGAGATATTCGCGCTGTATGACGAGGAGTATCTTGTTCATGGCTTGAAGGGACGAGGGTTATTGTTGGACGGTGTCGATGAAGATGCGGTCGAGGGGGGCATTGCTGTGCTGCGCCTTGATGTCGGCAAGGGAACCGCTGAGTACCACACGGGCATGGTTGATGAGGGCTATGTCGTCGCAAAGCTCTTCAGCGGAGGGCATGTTGTGGGTGGAGAATATGATGGTGGAGCCCTGCTCTTTGAGGTGCAGGATTTCGCGCTTCAGGAGGTCGGCATTGACGGGGTCGAAACCGCTGAAAGGCTCGTCGAAGATAAGCAAGCGGGGGTTGTGGAGCACGGTGACCACAAACTGGACCTTTTGCTGCATGCCCTTAGAGAGCTCCTCGACACGGCGGTTCCACCAGGAGTCGATTTCAAGTCGGTCGAACCACTGGTGCAGCCGCTGCTCGGCGGTGGCCTTGTCGAGGCCTTTGAGCCGCGCTAAGTAGACGGCTTGTTCGCCAACGCGCATCTTCTTGTAAAGGCCGCGTTCCTCCGGCAGGTAGCCTATTTGAACAACGTCGGCGGAGGACATGGGGTGACCGTCAAAGACGAGTGTGCCGCTGTCCGGGGCAATGATGTGGTTGATGATGCGGATAAGGGTGGTTTTCCCGGCACCGTTGGGACCAAGGAGGCCGAACACTGTGCCCCGGCGCACATGGAGGTTGATGTCGTCGAGGGCGTGGAAGGTGCCGTAGGTCTTGGATATATTGTTGATGACTAACATGCGTGATGAGGTATGGGTTTTAAGCCTTCTTGTTTCGACGGGGGAGGCGGATGAGAAGAGTTTCGGCCAAAAGAGCCAACAGGGCCAGAGCGATACACCAGCGCCAAAGGGGAGTGCCTTGGTTGCGGGAACGGATGTAATCCGTCATGGACTTGGCGGCGGAGGGGGTCATGTTGTAGTTGGAGAGGCCGGCATCGGAAAGGAGCTGTTTGATGTCGTTGGAAGAGAGGCAGGAGAGGTCGGACTCGCGGCGGCTGTAGTTGAAGGCGAGACCCTCGAACGGGGCAGGGGTGAGGAGGTAGTTGCCGGCATAGGTGATTTCGCCATGGGGAATAATATGGCTACGGGAGCCTATGCGACGAATATCGGGGATGAAATCTGTGTGAGGTTCGGAGGGGTTTACATTGACGATATGGCGCGGGGTGACGGAGGCGGAGGCGGTGCTGACGGGAATGGGGTCCGTGGCTGTGAGGAGATGGTAAGGGAGTGGCTGCGGAGTGCTGAAGAGGGCCATGTTATAAATGGTGGGGACGAAAAGGGCTTGGTTGACAAGGTCGGTGTACTCAGAGCGCAGGGGTGTGGTGAAAAGATAGAGGTGGCCTCCGCCCATGGGAGTTTCGCAGAGGAGGTTGCTGCCGTCGACAAGGCTTATCACCGGCCGTGCCACGGTGCCGGCCGATTGCTGTAGGAGGTAGTGGCCATTGGCTGTGGGCATTTCCATCTCCTCGTTTTGACTGCTGAAGACTCCATTGTAGAGGTTGTGATCGTATTGCAAACTGAGGGCACGTGCGGGGCGAGACTTGTAGGCACCAAGGAGCGGTGCGCGCAGGGCGGAGAGGAACTGGTTGTAGGAGGAGGTTTCGGCATCGGCGGGTGGAACGACCAGCAGCGTGCCTCCATCGGTGACAAACTGGGTCAGCGTCTGTGCCAACCCGGAGGGGACGGAGTGAAGCTCGTCGAGGATGATGAAACGGCTCTCGGCAAGGTGGGCGTAGTCAAGACTGCTGTAGGACTCTTGGCGGTAGCGCGTCAGGGAGTCCGCGACAAAGAGCTTGCGGACAAAGGGGTTCTCCGCTTTGCCGCTTACCACCAGCAGGGGGATGCGCGAGGTGACCGGCAGTGAGAAATAGAGGCGGTCGTCGAAGGTGACGGGATAGTCGGTGGTTTCCACATAGCCCGACATCAAGCTATCGTCTTGGATGGTGAAAGAAAGGGAGGCTGAGGCGGTGCTGTTGGCTGGGATGTCGACAGAGGTGACGGCTCGTTGCTGGCTGCCTACATAAAGGCGCAAAGGCTGTTTCTCGATGGGTTTGTCGCTCCCATTGTGTACGTGCACCTCCACTTGGACCGTGGCACCGGTGAAATAGGCAGGGCTGTTGAACAACAGGCTGTCGAGATAGACGTTGGCCAGCGAGCTGCCCCCAAGGGGGATGAGGGTGGTGAGGATGGCGCTGTCCGCAGGGCAGTCGGCAAGGTCTGCGGTTGTGCGTTGGAAGTCACTGATGATGTAGGCGTGGCGGTTTGTTGCCGAGGAGGAATGGAGAAACTCGTTTTGACGTAAGGTGATGGATGAAAGCGGTGTGGTGACGGCTCCAGCCTGGATGTCGTCGACAGCGGTGAGAAATTCCTCGCGGCTGAGCCAGCGAAACTGGCTTCCGGAAGCGTTGTTGGTGAGCAGCTGGAAGGAGATGGAGGGGTCGTAGGCGGCGGCAATCTCGCGTGCTTTCTGCTTGGCGGTTTCAATGAGGCTTCCGTCCATGCCTCCACATTCCATGCTGTAGGAGTTGTCCACGTAGACGCTCACCACCGTGCCGCCGGATTGCAGCCGGGAGTCCTTGTGAGGGATGACGGGCTGGCAGAAGGCAAGGACGATGAAGAGAATGGCGAGGATGCGGGCAGCAAGGATGAGCAGCTGGCGCAGATTGCGCTGGCGGCGGTTCTCGTTCTCCAGCTCCTGCAACATGTCCACATTGCTGAAGTAGACCTTGCGGTAGCGACGCAGTTGCAACAGGTGGATGGCAATTGGGATGGCAATGGCTGCGAGGCCAATCAGGAATAGCGGTTGGGTTAGCATGGGGTGTTCTTTTTAGAGGCTGATTTCTGGTACCACAGGCAGAGCTCCGTCAACCCGCATTCGGCACAGTGGGGCTTGCGCGCCTGGCATACGTAGCGGCCATGAAGGATGAGCCAGTGATGGGCTATGGGTATCTTCTCTTCGGGGATGTGTTTGACCAGCTCGCGTTCGGTTTGCAGAGGATTCTTGCTGTTGCGTGTAAGCCCGATGCGGTTGGCCACACGGAACACGTGTGTGTCCACCGCCAGGGCGGGCAGGTTGAAGACAACAGAGGCAATGACGTTGGCAGTCTTGCGGCCCACACCGGGGAGGGTTTGCAACTCGTCCACATCGCTGGGGACCTCGCCTCCAAAATCCTCCATCAGCTTGCGGGCCATGCCAGCCAGGTGTTTGCTCTTGTTGTGGGGGTAGGAGATGGAATGTATGTATTCGAAAATCTCCTCTGGGGTGGCCTGCGCCATGGTGGCAGCATCAGGATAGGCCGCGAAAAGGGCGGGAGTGGTCATGTTGACACGTTTGTCGGTGCATTGGGCGGACAGAATCACAGCCACCAGCAGTTGGAAGGGATTCTCATATTTCAGTTCAGACTGCGCTGTGGGCCTTGCCTCCTCGAAATAGGCTATCATGCGTTCGTATCGTTCTTTCTGTGTCATTGTCTCATGGGGTTTCTGTGGGATCGGATAAAGGCAATCCCTCTGCAAAGAGGGTCAGAGCGGACGCAGATCCACCACTATGGGGTAGTGGTCGGAAATGGGTGTGGAGATGCGCTTGTAGGACAGGGCTTCCATGTCCGGGCTGTGGAGGATATAGTCTATTCGGAAAGCAGGGAAGGGACCGTGGTAGGTGGTGCCAAAGCCGCGCCCTTGCTCAACGTAGGAGTCTTTGAGCAGTTTGGAAGCCTGCTGATAGATGTAGGAGGCAGGGGTGTCGTTGAAGTCGCCGGCAATCACAATGGGTATACCCGTAGACTCAATCAAAGGCAGCAACTCTTCCTTCCATTCTTGCTCATGCTGGCGAGTGGTCTGGGTGAACTTGTGGAGCAACTTATGGGTCGAGCTGTCCGTCTTGGCATGGGTAAGCCGTTCGAGGCTCTCGTAGTCGTCCTCGTTCAGCTCGTAGGAGTCTAAATGCACGCAGCACACGCGGACTAATTTGTCGCCTTTTTTCAGGTCGACATAGAACTTGGTCGTTTCTTTCATCTCATTCCCCCGCACTATAGGCAGCTTTGTGAAGAGGATGTTTTGTGCCATCTTCTTGTCGCCGTGGACGCTGTAATGGTTGGTGTAGCCCAACGCCGCAAGCGAGTCTTTTAAGCCCAATTTGCGCGTGGAATTGTACTCCTGCAAGCAAAGCACGTCGGGCTGCTCCTCATTCAGCATGCTGAAAAACAGCACTGCCCCTGAGTCTGCCGTCATCAGCGTGTCGCTGTCAAGGCCATTGAGGTTGTGCATGTTGAAAGTCATCACTCGCAACACATCCTCCTCTTTGCTGGCCTCTGTGGTTCCGCCAATTTGGAAGAACAGCGGGATGAAGGATATTCGGAACACGATGGCGGCCACCGAGATGAGAAATTCCCATCGCGAGAAGCAAAGCCACACAATAATGAACAACATATTGGCCAGCACAAATACCACATAGCCATAGCTAAGTATGGAAATCGCCACCATGCGGCTGGGTTCGATGCTCCCCGCCAGAGTGGACGCAATCAGCGCGCCGGCAAAAAGCAGATTGATTATTAGTAGTATAACGCGAAACAGTCCCTTCATAAGTGCTACGTACTTGAAATTGCAAAGATACGAATAAAAATTGAGAAATGAAGAACTCAAATCGTCCTTGCCTAATTTGCGCCGTTCTCGTCCTCTCCGCAGCTCCTTTGCATGGTCAAAGCCCTTTCATGCGCCACCAAGGCGTAGGGCTCCCCGTTACAGCCCCATGCCTTCCTTGGTGCGGTAGAGCGTGTTGCGCCCTACGATATAGGCGTAGCATGCAGTAGGCATGAATTGCAGGTTGCCCCAAGGTAAGCTTGTCAGCCCGCTGGCCGTCATGGTGGTCACCAACGCTTGGGTCAATCCGTTGGTGGTCATGAAGCTCTTCAGCGACGTCAGCTCCCCCGGATTCTCATAGAAACGGTCTGTCCACTTCAACTCCACAGCCCAGTCTGGCCTTTGCCGCCCGGCGTTGATGCCTACTATGTCCACTTCTCCCTTTTGGGTGCGGCCTTCGCGCCAGCTGGCATAGCCAATGTCGGCCCCCAGCCGGGGTATCCATTGGGTAAAAACGGCGGTCTCCACCATTGTCCCTATCTCACTGTCATTCTCCGTTATGGGCTGAAACAGGGCGCATCTCAGCGAGGGGTTCGTCAGGTAAAGCTTGAAACAGTGCTCGCGCTGATACCGTTTCGCCGTGTCGTCGGTGCGGTGTATCTTCTTCAGCAGAAACGCCGCCTCGAAGTATTCCAGATACCGTCTCAGCGTCTCTTTCTTCACGCCGGTGTTCTGTGCCAGGCTCTCATAGCTGAATTCTGCCCCCGAATGGAACGCAATCATGGCAAAGAGCGAGTTCAGCTCCTGCACATCTGTGATGCCATACAGGCTGGGCAGGTCGCGCAGCAATACCTTGTCAATAATGTCATGGCGGATATACTGTCCGGGGTCGGCCTGTAGCTCCGTGCTGAAGGCCACCTCCGGGTACCCGCCAAAGTTGATATACTCTACAAAGGTGTTGTTCAGTTGGGTTATATCCACCGGGGCAAATGCGTGCACATTGTGTCCATTCCACTCAATGGTGCTCTCTCTCAGCGCTCCTTCGCAGTGGCGCAATTGCACATACTCGTAGAAAGTCAGCGGGGGCAGACTAAAGTCCGTAAACCTGCCTGCACCGCTTTCTATGCTGCTCTTCTTCAGCGCGGCGGCTGCGCTGCCCGATGCCACAAAGCGCACATTCAGATAGGCATCGGCAAGCGTCTTCATGCTCACCTCCCATTGCTTGAGGTATTGCACCTCGTCAAAAAACACGTAGTACTGCTCCATGGGGTTGTAAGCCTTCCCGCTTGCGGTAAAAGCGGCTTCCATCAACTCCTCTAAAAGTATGCCATTGTAGATAGGCGTGTCGACTGACACGTATATGATGTTTTTGGCCGTAGCACCTTCGTCTATCAGCCGTTGTATTGCATGGTATATCATTACCGTCTTCCCCACGCGCCGCGGCCCCATCAATATTATCGACCGGCGCACCCGCACATTGCTCACCAGTCCATAGAAGATGTCAAGGTAGGCGCGCGGCCCCATGGCTCTATAATCAGCTCTTATCGAACCGCTTCCCCACCAGGGGTTGTCTAATTGTAGTCTTTTTATTGCTTGTTTTTCAGCTGATTCAGATAAAAACATCTCTTTCCCGTTTTTTGTTCCACGATGCAAAGGTACGACTTTTTTGCAAAATAGGATGTTTTTTTTTTCTTATTTTGCATTTAACAGTGTTTTTAGTGCAAAATCATTCTGTTTTCGGCCTCATATTTTTTTATTTTGCATCTATATATTCCTAATTAATAATATATTAACAGCTATTTGCAAATTAAGCATGTTTCATCATGCTTAATTTGCATACGTCTCTTCGTTTTAACATTTATAGCCGTCATAGCGACCGCTTTTCGGTTCAATTTTGCCCCTCCAAACGCTTTTTTCTGTAGCGTCGAGTTGCGGTTAAAAAAATAAAGTGTATCTTTGCATCATGAAAAAATACGGTCTGATAGGCAAAAGTCTCACGCACTCATGGTCTCCCCAGTGGTTTGCAGAGAAGTTTGCACACATGGGCATCACCGATGCCGAATACCGCCTCTACGAGATGGACAGCGTGGCAAACCTCCGCCAATGGGCATCCGACAGCCGTATCGATGGATTCAATGTGACCATCCCCTACAAGGAGGCGGTCATTGCCTCTCTTGATGTTGTCGACCCGTCCGCAAAGGCCATCGGTGCCGTCAATTGCGTGGTGCGGCAGGGCACGAGCCTCGTGGGCCACAATACCGACTCCCCAGCCTTTGCCCAAACCCTTGCGCCCCACCTGCGCCCATGGCACACCCACGCTCTCGTCCTCGGCACAGGAGGCGCAGCCAAAGCCGTCGCGCACGCTTTGGACACTTTGGGCATCGTGCCCACCCTCGTCTCTCGCACGCCGCAGGCCCACCCCGGGGCCGTCTCCTACGCTCAGGCCGCCCGGCTCTCCTCATCCCACCTCCTTGTTGTCAATGCCACCCCTGTGGGCATGTCTACTCTGGCGGGGCGCTCGCCGTGGCCCTATCCACTCCTGCTCACCCCGCGCCACCTCTGCTACGACCTCGTCTACAACCCTTCCCCCACGGCCTTCCTCATCTCCGCCGCCCAGGCGGGGGCCGCCACCTGCGACGGCCTCGCCATGCTCCATACCCAGGCCGAGCTCAGCTGGCAACTCTGGACGGCCCCCATCCCGCGGGAGTACAAATACAATTAGACCGCAAGCAATCCTGCCGCGGTATAAGTGTTGTGATTATCTGGAAGAGTTAATGCTTCGAATGCGTTGAGGGCAGTTTCCTCACCTTGCGCGTCGCCACCTCGCCCTGCTGTGTGGTCATCCGTACCACATAGATGCCTTCGGGTTGTTTTCTCAGGTCTATCGTGTTGCCCTTCACCACATGTTTCACCATGCGGCCTTGCGAGTCCCACACCTCCACCTTCAACTCCTGTTGGGCGTCGGGCTCGGTATACACCAGCTGCACTATCCCGTCGGTGGGGTTGGGAGCCAGCGTGGGCCAGCTCTTTTCGGGCTCTTGGCAATCCATCATCCGTCCTACGGGGCGCAGGTACCCTGCTAAATATTCCGAAAGGTCGAGGGCTATCAGCCGTGGGGGAATGTTCATGCCCATGCTGCTGAACTGTTCGCTCGTCACCCAGTAGTGCAATCCGTCCGCCGTGGCTATGGCCTCGGTCTGCCATCCTATCTTGTTGCAATATAGAATCTTTTTCCGTTGGCTGTGGGTGAAATCCGTGCCGCTGAACCCGTACACCACATACACGAACGGTTGTGCCAATGCGCTGTAGCCGCACAATGCCAGCACGCACTGCCCCTCGTCCGACGGGTAGCCATAGTAGCACGCTCCCGTTATCAAGCCGTTCACATTCAGGCGGAACTTGGGCAGGGCCGTGTATGAGCCTGGCACCTTGGGCAGGGCGTAGCAGGTTGTCTGCTGCGTGGTCCATTGCTTCGTGAACAGGTACAGGCTGTCGCCCACCGCCACCATCGCTTCGCAGTCATAGTCCGTCGTAGGCAAGCCCTTGCTCCGCTCACCGTCGGGGTCATAGCCGTAGTAGGTGAAGCGGATGGTGTCCACATGGCATGTGCCGTTTCCAACGGACTGCTTGGGCATGCGGTAGATATAAAAGTCACGGCGCAGAGATGCGTTGCTGTTGCCGAAATCTCCGAAGTAGAAATAGTGCTCATCCTGAGTCACCTCCTCCATGTCGAAATACTGGAATCCACACACTATGCTGTCCATCGTTGCGCCAGTGGTGGTGTCCAAGCTGAAGAGCCTCATCTGCCCATGGTCGTTGCTGGTCCACAGCTCGCCTTCCCAGTAGATTAATGCCGACGTGCCGGACAGCGTGCTGTCCAAAATTCCGATTACGGATACATTATCAACCTCATCACCGCCATTCCGGGTCTGTGAGAATGACGGTAATGAGCATATAATCAGTGCGATATATGCAACTGCCTGTTGTGTTTTCATAGTGCAAAGATAAATAAAAAAATCGGATTGTGATATATTCTCGTGATCTTTATGTAAAAAATAAGTAAGTGCGCCTACCCAACGGGACTTGTCGGTGGGCCGCGCCGGTGCCTTTTTGGGGAGGGGCTCGACACGTTTTCCGCACGACCATCACACGACCATCACACGACCTATGCACAAGGGTGGGCCGCACCTGCAAGGCTGTCTGCAAGGCCGCCGAACGCAAAAACTTCACTGATTCAAATAAATTTCGTATCTTTGCCATTTACTATGGAACTGAACGAAGAACAATATTCTTGTCAAGGACAGGAATTTAAGTCTATTATGGCTGCCTTGGCCGACCAGCCGTTGGCCGCAAAACTCTTTCCTGACCTTTCCCACGAGGCCTTGAAACAGCGTTTCCTGGCCTACGACGGCGTGCGTTCATTCCAGTCCGACGCCATGTACCGCGCCTGCCAGTACCTGATCCAAACCACCATCACGGACTTCTCCTGCTCCGGCACGCAATACCTCGACGGCCAACCCTCCCTCTTCATCTCCAACCACCGCGACATCGTTGTCGACAGTCTCCTGCTGCAATACCAGCTCGTCACCCAAGGCCTCGACACCTCCTACATCGTCATCGGCTCCAACCTCTTCGAGATGCCCCTCATGGCCCAGATGGCCAAGGTCAACAAGATGATTGGCATACCCCGTGCCAGTGGCGGCAAGGCCTTTTACAACAGCATGATGCAGCTCTCCCGCCTGTTGCGCACACTGGTTGTCGGACAGGGGCAAAGCGTATGGATTGCCCAGCGCAACGGCCGCACCAAGGACGGCATCGACCATACCGACCCCGCGCTCATCAAGATGATTTCCCGTTCCGACCCCGACCCCGTCCGCGCCCTCGAAACCCTCCACATCGTCCCCCTCAGCATCTCATACGAGTGGGAACCCTGCGCCCCGCAGAAAGCGCGCGAACTCCTCCTCAGTGCCCAAGGTCCCTACACCAAGCAGCCCGGCGAGGACACCCAGAGCATCCTCAGCGGCCTCTCGGCCCCCAAAGGCCATGTCCACCTCACCGTCTGCCAGCCGCTCTCCAGCACCGAACTGGAGGAGCTGCACGGCAGCCCCGACGGCGTCGCCTCCCTCATCGACAGCCGCATAGCCCAGGGCTACACCATCTATGACAACAGCCGCCTTGCTGCCGCCCTCTTGGCCGGAAGCCCCATCAAACACACGCCGCAGCTCCTCCGCTTTGAACACTACCTCGACGAGGCCTGTTCCCGCTACCCCCTCGGCCCCGACATCCGCCAAACCCTCCTCGGCATCTACGCTGCACCGCTGCAAAAATTGAAAATTGAAAAGTGAAAATTGAAACACGACTCCCACATTAACACATTCAAGAATTAACACATTCCCACATTAACACATTCCCACATTCCCACATTCAAGAATTAACGCAATATCACAATAGAAATGTTAGACAAACTCGAAGCCATTTACGCCCGTTACCAGGAAATAGAACAGCAGATGAACGACCCCCAGGTCACATCCGACATGAAACGCTACGTCAAACTCAGCAAGGACTACAAAGACCTCCAGCCCGTGGTCAAAGCCTACCATGACTACAAGAACCTCCTCGACACCATTGCCGAGTGCAAGGACCTCCTCAGCACCGAGAAGGACGAGGAACTGCGCGAAATGGCCAAAGCCGAACTCGCCGAATGCTCCGAACGCCGTGACAAGATGGAGGAGGAAATCCGCATCCTCCTTATCCCCGAGGACCCCACCGACAGCAAGAACGCCGTAGTCGAAATCCGCGGCGGCACCGGCGGCGACGAAGCCTGTATCTTCGCCGGCGACCTCTTCCGCATGTACTCCCGCTACTGCGAGAAGAAACACTGGCGCATCGAGGTCGTCGACTTCAACGAAGGCCCCTCCGGCGGCTACAAGGACATCACCTTCAACGTCACCGGCGATAAGGTCTACGGCATGCTCAAATATGAAAGCGGCGTGCACCGCGTGCAGCGCGTCCCCGCCACCGAGACCCAGGGCCGCGTCCACACCTCCGCAGCCGGCGTCGTCGTCCTGCCCGAAGCCGAGGAACTTGATGTCGAGCTCAACATGTCCGACGTCCGCAAGGAGACCTTCTGCGCCTCCGGCCCCGGCGGCCAGTGCGTCAACACCACCTACTCCGCCGTCCGCCTCACGCACATCCCCACCGGCATCGTCGTCTCCATGCAGGACCAGAAATCCCAAATCAAAAACATGGAGAAGGCCATCTCCATCCTCCGCACCCGCCTCTACGAGCGCGAATACAACAAATACATGGAGGAACTCTCCTCCAAGCGCAAAACCATGGTGGCCACCGGCGACCGCAGCGAAAAGGTCCGCACCTACAACTACCCGCAGAGCCGCGTCACCGACCACCGCATCGGCTACACCATGTACAACCTCCCCGCCTTTATGGACGGCGACATCGAAGACCTCATCGACGCCCTTCAGCTGGCCGAGAATGCCGAGAAACTCAAAGAAAGTGTGGGCTAACCCCGATTCCTATTGTTCGTTCAGCCCTCACTTCCCGCTCGTGTTGCCCAACGGGAGTAGGACAAGTGAATGAGAAATAATCTAAAAGTGGCCTGTAAGGAGCGGTCCGTGATAAAGTGAAAATTGAAAAGTGAAAAGTGAAACGATTGTCCGCACACGCCACAAAGAAGCTCCGGGGAGGCTCAATCCCAATGGCTATGTTTAATATGGGCTGACTTTTTACAGCCTCGAAGAGACTGAATCCTAATAACACCGTACAAGCGCAGCGCAGTGCGGTGACAGGATAAACTCACGTTTGACAGCCTCGAAGAGGCTGAATTCTATTAACCCCACACAAGGGTAGGGGTCGCGACCGAAAGGGAGCAACCCTCTATCCCGCAGTGTGGGGTCAGAAATGCCCCCACATACAGCGTCCCGAAGGGACGCTACATTGAGATAGAATGATGAAGTTGCGTCCCTCCGGGACGCCGGATGGTACGGGATGGCATGGCCCCAGACTGCGGAAATTGGAGATTTCCGCAGTCTGGGGTTAATAGGATTAAGCCTCTCCGAGGCTTCTTCGGAATGATGCGGGCAGTCGGGCGGTTTGCCCCAAATCGGTCAATAGAAAAGCGAAAACGCCTACGGAGTAATGGGTGGAAGGACGTTGGGCATTGTCCCGTAGGGACTTTTGCTGAAAGCAGGAGGCTCGCCCATACAGGCGAGCCTCCAGTTGTATAAAATGATTCTGAAGAAAAAGCAGTTCTTCAAAGCGTGCAGCGGCAACTGTTACTTGGAGCCGCCGGGAACGACGTCGCGCACCAAACGCACAGCAGCCTTAGCCTGGGGTGCCATGGGCAGCATGATGGCATATAATCCATCGGCAATATAAAAGCCCATATCTTGCCCATCTTGTATTACCCCTTCGGCATCGGGGTGACTGAAGATGTCATCATACAGGCCAGTCTGTGAGAATGCACCGCCGTAGGCACCTGTTGTGTTATTTGTATTCTCGAATGAAAGGTATTCATCGCCAGAGGATGTGGCAGACCAATAAAAGTTGGCCTTTTCCTCAAGCTGTAAAATCAGCCACACTAAAGGTGCCAGAACACCTTCTGCATCTTCCCAGCGGGTTCCTAATTGTGGCCATTGTGCACTGTGAGTATACATCCATTGTACGTTGGTGCCAGAAACGGTCACGGTTCCCATTGCTCCTGCTGCGGGCAGGAAGATGGCTCCAGCAGCTTCCATTAATTGTGCCTGGGCGGCAGTGTAGGTGTTGCGGCTGTAGAAGTCGTTCCAGCCGAAACCGGGAACAAAGGTGGTCCCTGCTGGCTGGTGCCATACGTCGGGCAGGAAGATGAAGCCGTTTACGCCCGCAACGTTGGCTCCGCCTACCTTTTGGAATGCGTCGGGACGTCCTGCGGCGAGGTATGCCCATTCGTCTAAGGTAAGGGTGCGCCAGGTGTAGTCGCCGCCGTTTGAAATGGTGTTGTTACCCCAGTCGTTGAAAGTGGAGTAGTCGGCATCGTCGGTTGAGCAGAGGGTGGGGTTATTGCCTGTTCCCCAACCAAAGAGGTCTATCCACTCTATGGACGATACATCCCCGCGGAAATAGTCTCCTTGGCTTTCACCTACATAACTGAGCTGCGTGGGGGCGAAGCGCCAGACGTTGGTGGAGGGGCTGTATTGCAGGTTGCCGGGGGAGAACTTGACGTACTGGTTGGAGCCGATGGAGAAGAGGCCGCTGATGTCGCGGAAGACTAACAGTTCGTCGGTGGGGTCGTTGTCGCGGAGGTCGAAGGCTGTGTACTGGCTGCGGGCAATGGTGGTGGGGGAGTTCTTGCTGAGGGTGCAGTAGCCGCCTTCGCTGTTGGTGAAGGTGAAGGTGAGGCTGCTGTATTCTCCCGGAGGCAGGCAGATGTAGAAGTCTTTCGCGTTGACGTCGTCGATGGAGATGCCAGCGCCGTTGGTGCCGAGGGTGAGGGTGGTGGTGTTGTTGCCGTTGCTGCTGTAGGCTAACGGGGGGACGGCAACCTGGCCGAGGGTCCACTCGGTAGTGTTGTCGATGGTGAAGAGGCCGTTGATGGGACGGTCGGCGGTGACGGAGATGGAGGTGATGGTGGTGTTGGCTTTATACATGGTGAGCTTGACAAGGCCGAAGGCATTCCTGAAGTTGAGCTTGTTGGTGGTGGAGTAGGCGTACATGGGGAAGCCGTGCAGGTTGCCGTCGGGGCTGCTGTAGGTGGCAGGGAGGGTGACGCCGCCGGCTTGGATGTCGACGATTTCGGCGGGATAGATGGCTTGGAAGAAATTGGCTTGGGGGTAGCCGTCGCCGTAGCAGGAGGCTTCGGGGTTGCCCACGTCGAGGTCCCAGCCGGTGTTGGAGGCGTTGTCTATGTAGGTGAAGTCGGCGGTGACTGCGCCGCCGGCGGTGGCGGCGTAGATGCCGAAGTTCATGTTGTCGTTCAGGACGATGATGCGGTCGGAGGCGTCCCACTTGAGGCGGTTGCCGTCGAGGTGGGTCTTGGTGTTGATGTCGGCATAGCGCTCAAGGGTGGCGGTGAAGGTGCTGCCCATACGGTCTTTCTGGCACGAGCTGAAGGCGAGCATCACGAAGGCTGCGCCAAGGGTAAGGAGTGTGTGTTGTCTGTTCATGGCTATGGGTTTTTAGTAACGGGTAAGAGCATCGCGGCCGATAACATCGCCGTTTTGTGAAATGGCTTCGGTGCCGAACAGGTCGCTGGTGGTCTCGATGGTACTGCTGTCGCCAGCGGAGAAATTTGGGGAGGCTTCGAATCCGTGCTCCACGCGGAAATGTACCACTTTGACGCGGGGTGTGGTGTATGTCTCTTTTTCCATTGTTGTGTTGTTATTGTTTTGGATTGTTTATTGTATTCAGGCAACCTCTAACACTAATTATTAGTTATTCATTTCTGACGAACACGAATAACACAAATAGCTCGAATAATAATTCGTTAGATTAGTGTAATTCGTGTTCAACAATAATTTTTAGAGGTGACCTATTGTTTGTTGATGATTGTTGTTGCCGGTTGACAGAGAAAACTTATTTGCCCACCCCGCAAAGAGGGTGAGCAAATAAGTTAGTATGTCAGCTGAATTGTTTAGTTGGCATTTTGAACTAAACGGACGCACAGGCCGGTAGGTTTGTTGGAATTAGCTGTTCCAGAATGTGATACGCTGGGACGTTCAACGTTGGGGCCATAAGAGGGACTGAACTTCATGAAGTAGGCATAGTAGTCGCCCCATTCCTCGGAGTCGGTCATTGTCCAGTAGCCATTCCAGTCGCTGCTGTAGCCCCATGAGCGACGAATACCTTCGCCGTAGTGTCTGTAACCAGAGCCGGGCAGGAAGATTACACCTCTTTTTTCGAGGTTGGTCCAGGCTGTGCCAGAGTATGAAGTTTGGAGGGAGCCGCTGAAATCGTCGGGGGCAATGATAAGACCGGCGGTACCATTTACGGTAGCCAATTTCTTAGTGCTGTGTCCGATAAGGTATGTCCATTCGGATCTGCCTAAGGTATACCATGAGCCTTCGGTGTGCCATGTGCGCCAGCTTTCGTTGGTCTTGGCATTGATAATAGGAAGGGTGAGGTTGTTGCCCCAGTCGGCGTAGTCAACACCGCTACCGCTATAGGCAAGGCTGGTGGTTCTGCTGCGGCCGGGATTTCTGCCAGTGGCCCAGCCAAAGAGGTCAATCCAAGCCCCATTGCCTCGGACATCGTGATAGGTGACAAGAAGTACTCGTTCCTCTTTGATATTGTTGCTGGTGATGTTGTTGTCCCATTGATGTTGAGCAAATCTGAAACAGCTATTCGAATTGATTCCATCACCATCCCAACGAGCATCTAAATCAGTAATGCTTAAAGGATAGGTGCTGGTGTTGTAATACTGGAGGTTGCCGGGAGAGAAAAATACTTTCCTGTTGGCGGAAATGGAGAAGGCGTGGGCGCACTTGACGGTGTAGAGGTAACCTTTCAGCATATTGACGCTACTGGTCATTTCCTTATAGAAAGGAGCGGCCACATTGGTGCCACTGACATTGCAGGTGCCGGAGATGGTCAGCTTGTGGTTGCCAGCGGGCAGGGGGACGTACATGACGGAGTTGTAGTTGGAGTTTGTAATGGTGAGAGTCTTGTTGGAGCTGGTGGCGGCGGGAGCGGTAACCGTCCAATTGCCGTCAGCATAGGTGGCGGTGAAGTTGCCGGAGAGGGCGGTGTTCTCGGAGGTGATGGTCACCTGGTCGGGGATGACGACGAATTCGAGTTTCAGCAGGGTGCAGATGTTGGAGTAGATGATGGTGTGTCTGGCATCCTTGCCGATGTAGGCGCACTGACCCACCATGGGAGCCTGCAGCTGGTTGGCAGTGTAGGTGAAGGAGGAGGGCATGGTGTAGGTGTAGCTGCAAGTGTTTGCATCGAATGAAGGACTGGTGGCGCGGCCAGCATAGAGGGAGTAGAACATTTTGTTGATGGGGTCGATGGGGGTGCTGAAGGAGATGCTGCTGCTGCTCTGGACGTTGCCGGAGGTGCTGTTGATGAGCACGGGGTCGCCAGCGGTCCACAGGGTGGTGTTGCCGGAGCCAAAGGTGGTTTTGTCTTCACCGGAGTACTCGGGCATCTGGAGTTGGAAAATCTGTTCGGTTTCGTTTTTGCAGCCAACCATGAACATGGCAGCGGCAAAGAGGACAATGGATGTCTTGCTTAATATTTTTCTCATTGTGTGGTTTTGATTTTTAATCGATTAATTAATGTTTGTTTGTTGATAAACGCGAGGTTGCATGGAGCAATTAGGTGAGCAGGTAGCCGCCATCAGACCAACCTGTTTGACCACCAGCGTCGAAACCGCCATCGGGAGGGGTTACGGGGTCGGGTTGTGGCTCTATCACAGGGGAACCGGCAAAACCTTTTTCAACTCTTGCATCAAGCACCTCGATAATGGGGGCGCAATAGATTTTGTTTTCTTTCATTTTTTCCTTTCGATTTTTTAATGATTATTATTTGAATTAAAACTGCTTTGTGTTGCCGGGGAAAGGATGGGTGAGGAATGGTGGTGGTGGAGGTGTCTGGAAAGTGCAAAAAGGCGGCATTCCGCTTTATTTTCGGCTGCAAAAATACACTCTTTTGAACGATGGTGGGGTGTCCAAAAAGGGCATGTGTTGTAATTGTAAATAGTTGAGAGTAGGTGCTGTTGGTGACTATTGTTTGGGTATGATTGTTGGCAACAGGGCGTGGAAGGGCCATGGTTCATGGAGTGCTACGGGATGGCAGCAGCATGACGGTGTGGGTGAAAATGGTAATGAAAAATGAGGAAAAAAATGGTTTTTGGGGCTGCAAAAATGCTTTCTGAGGGTGGAATTTTTGCTTTTTTGGCTTTCGGCGCGAGGGGGGATTATTGGTTGGCGAGGAGGTCGGAGTAGAGGCGGAAGAGGTCGGTGTGGAGGACGGTGCAGATGGTGGTGAGTTGCTGGGTGTCGATGGATTGTTTGTTGAAGATTTTTTGCAGGGCGCGCGGGGTGATGCCTATTTGCTCGGCCAGCCAGGCGTTGGTGCGCCCTTGGCGTCGCAGCTCGTCGCGGATGATGAGGCCTATGTGTATCTGCATGTTGTTGGGCATGGGTAGGGGGTGTTTGTTGTTGCTAATTGGGTGCAAAGATACATAAAAAAAATGATTGAGGGTGTGGGGTGGTGAAAAAAAGAACCGGGGCTCGGTGTGAGCCCCGGTTTTATTGATAGAGTGATACGAGATTGAGGGGGTTATTCGCCTCTTTCTTCTTTCTCGATTTCCTCTTTCAGGTTGGCAAGGACGCTGAGGTCGCCAAGGGTGGTCTTTTCAAGAGACTCGGTGATTTTCTTGACGGTCTTCTTGGTGGCGCGCTCTTTCTTTGCATCCTCGTTCTCGTTCTTCTGGCGCTCGTTGTCGAGGGCATCCTGGAAGACGCGGGTGTGGGAGACGATGATTTTCTTGTTCTCTTTGGAGAATTCGATGACCTTGAAGTCGAGGGTTTCACCCTGGCGGGCTTTGGTCTTGTCTTCCTTGTCGAGGTGACGCATGGGTGCGAAGCCTTCAACGCCATAGGGGAGAGCGACGGTGGCGCCCTTGTCGTTGATGTTGGAGATGGTGCCTTGGTGGACGGTGCCTACGCCAAAGAGGGACTCGTAGACGTCCCAAGGATTCTCTTCGAGCTGCTTGTGGCCGAGGCTGAGACGGCGGTTTTCGGCATCGACTTCGAGGACGACGACGTCAATGCTGTCGCCAATCTTGGTGAACTCGGCGGGGTGCTTGATTTTCTTGCTCCAGCTGAGGTCGCTGATGTGGATGAGGCCGTCAACGCCTTCTTCAAGTTCGACAAAGATGCCGAAGTTGGTGAAGTTGCGGACAACGGCGGTGTGCTTGCTGCCGACGGGGTATTTCTCGGTGATGGTCAGCCAGGGGTCGGGCATGAGCTGCTTGAGGCCGAGGCTCATCTTGCGCTGTTCGCGGTCGAGGGTGAGGACGACGGCTTCGACTTCTTGTCCCACTTTGAGGAAGTCCTGAGCGCTGCGGAGGTGCTGGCTCCAGCTCATCTCGCTGACGTGGATGAGACCTTCGACGCCGGGAACCACCTCGACAAATGCACCGTAGTCGGCGATGACAACGACCTTGCCGTGGACATGGTCGCCTTCCTTGAGGTTAGAATCGAGAGCATCCCAGGGGTGAGGAGTGAGCTGCTTGAGACCGAGGGCGATGCGGTGCTTGGCCTCATCGAAGTCGAGGATGACGACGTTGATTTTCTGGTCGAGTTCGACGATGTCCTTAGGATCGGAGACACGGCCCCAGCTGAGGTCGGTGATGTGGATGAGACCGTCGACACCACCGAGGTCGATGAAGACACCATAGGGGGTGATGTTTTTGACGGTGCCTTCGAGCACCTGGCCTTTTTCGAGGTGGCTGATGATTTCGGCCTTCTGGGCTTCGATTTCGTCCTCGATGAGGGCTTTGTGGGAGACTACCACATTCTTGTATTCGTGATTGATTTTGACGACTTTGAACTCCATGCTCTTGTCGACAAAGACGTCGTAGTCGCGGATGGGTTTGACATCGATTTGCGAACCGGGGAGGAAGGCTTCGATGTTGTCGAAAACGGTGACAATGAGACCGCCCTTGGTGCGGCTCTTGACATAACCGGTGATGATTTCCTGATTCTCGTAGGCCTGGTTGACGCGCTCCCAGCTCTTGAGGATGCGGGCTTTCTTGTGGGAGAGGAGAAGCTGGCCGTTGGAGTCTTCCTGGCTCTCGACGTAGACTTCAATCTTGTCGCCCACTTTGAAATCGGGGTTGTAGCGGAGTTCGGAGGCGGGGATGACACCGTCGCTCTTGAATCCGATGTTGACAACGGCCTCGCGGTCGCTGATGCTGACGATGGTGCCTTCGATAACTTCTTGTTCGGTGAATGATTTGAAGGTCTGCTCGTACTGCTCGGTCATTTGTTTGACCTTTTCGCTGTTGACTTCTTCTTTTTTATCGATAGCACTCCAGTCAAAATCTGCTATCGGCTGCACATTTTTATAATCCATGTGTGCGGGTTTGGTTTTTTTGTGGCTCCTGCCAGCCGGGTGAAACTTGGGTTAATACATTGGGTTCTATCGCATTGGCAGGAATGCGAACGCCGCAATGTGGAGAGCAAAGATACGCTTTTTTTTTGGATTACAAAGTTTTATGCTGAAAAAAAAGATTTCGAGGGAAAAATGTTTTTGTGGTATATAATATCACGGTTGTTTTTGCGTTAATAGCAACGCTCTAATATAAGGTATGACTGATTTTTTGCATATAGACTCCATGTCGCGTCTCTCCGAGACGCTGATTTGTAGGGACTTTGTTGACCCCACACTGTGTTCCTTGTGTGGGGTTATTAAGATTCAGCCTCTCCAAGGCTGTTGAAGAATCAGTCAAATATGAAAATAGAGCCAATAACAATTGCATTACAAAACAAATTATTCTAACAATTATGAGCAAACCCGTATTATCTACACCTGTTAAGTTGGCCTTGTTGACGCTGGCGTTTCTTGTTATTATTTTTTTAGGATTGGTGCCGTTGTGGATAGTAAAGTATATGTACCAGGCATTTTATATCAAGGTGATTATCGCTGTTGCGGGCATCTTGTGGGGAATAGGGACGCTTGTCGGTTTTTGGGTACATTTCAATTATGTCGACCTTTGGCGGCAGTGGTTCAAGGAGATTCGCAAGAATAAGCGGAAGCGCGAGTTCCAGAGTGACGATAGGTACATGGCATTGCTAAAGAAATATCCCATCTCGGTCAAACACCATGAGTTGCACTACAGGAATCACCATCCAGAGATGTCGCCCAAGGAGGTGATTGCAAAAGCGTTGGAGATTAGCGATGAGGAGTGGGCAGAGCGCGAGGAGTTCCACGTCAAGAATCACGAGGAGCGCAGGGCTTATAAAGAGCACAAGCCTCCGACGCTGAGCAGAGGGGATTCTGGTTCGCGTCAGAGGCTTTAGGAATCCTTGGGGCTTGCTGCCCCGAAAGGGATGCTATTCGGTGGGGATGTCTTTGTTGACGTTCTTGCTGCCCCAGAGAGCATAGAAGAGGATGTAGGCGAAGCCGGCTATGACAATCCAATAGCTGCCCACGTAGCCTACGCTGTCAGCAACATAATTCTGTATGAACGGCAGGATGCCGCCGCCGCAGACCAGTGCCATGAAGATGCCGCTGGCCATGGGTGTGTATTTGCCCAAGCCTTCGGCGGAGAGGTTGAAGATGGCGCCCCACATGACGGAGGTGCAGAGGCCGCAGAGGGTGGCAAAGGCAATCTTGAGGGGCACGTCGGAGCCGTGGAGGTGGATGGTGGCCGTGGTGGGGATGAAGATGAGGCAGAGCAGGAAGAGGATGGCGATGGTGGCCGTGGTGGAGAGCATGGCTTTGGAGGAGACTTTGCTGCCCAGCAAGCCGCCGATGAAACGGCCGCAGAGCATGAGGAACCAGTAGGCCCCGATAAACCAGCCGGCGAGGTCGGCACCAAGTCCTAAGCCGCCGCCTTCGGCGCCAGTGGTCATGTAGAGGTTGGCGGTGTTGGGGATGCCCACTTCAACGCCCACATAGAAGAAGATGGCGATGGCTCCGAGCACAAAATGGCGGAAGCTGAGGGGGGAGTGGGAGTCTTTCTGTTTGGCGGCGCGCATCTCTTTTGTCTCCAAATGGGGTTCGGGGATTTTGGTGAGCACGATGACGACAAAGGCGACGGCGAAGATGGCCATGGCAATAATCATGGCCGGGGCAGCGTCGCTGACGGAGGCCTGGCTGGCGGCTCCACCGATGAGGTACCCCAGCAGGATGGGGGCGATGGTGCCGCCGGTGGAGTTGATGGTGCCACCCCACTGGATGAGCTGGTTGCCGCGGTTGCCGCCACCGCCAAGGGTGTTGAGCATGGGGTTGACAACGATGTTGAGCAGGCACATGGAGAATCCGGCGACAAGGGCACCGGCGACGTAGACGGCAAAGCTCTCGGCGTAGCCGGAGAGGAACTGGATGCCCACGCCGATGAAACCGACCGTGACGGCCAGCAGGGAGGTGAATTTGTAGCCTTTGCGTCGCAGGATGATGCCGGCGGGGATGCCCATGCAGGCGTAGGCAATGAAGTTGGCCAGGGTGCCGAGCTGTGCAACGGCATTGCTGGTGCCAAACTGGTTCTTGACAATGACTCCCATGGAGCCCGCGAAGTTGGTGACGAATGCTATCATGAAGAACAGCAGAAACATCACAATGATGGGAATGGTGTAGTTTTGTTTCTTTTCCATATTGATGATACTAATTGTTTGTTTCAAAAAACATACAGCGCATGGGGGCTTGCGTCCCCATGCGCTGTTAAATGATGCTCAGAGCACACATAAGTCTACCCTTTCAGAGCCTCGGAGCCGCTAACGATTTCGATAATCTCGTTGGTGATGGCAGCCTGACGGGCCTTGTTGTAGCTGAGGCGCAACTCTTTGAGCAGCTCAGTGGCGTTGTCAGTGGCTTTCTGCATGGCATTCATGCGGGCACCATGTTCGGAAGCCAGAGAATCGAGGATGACACGATAGAAGTGAGACCTGAGCGTGAGCGGAATCATCTCGCGGAGGATGGCCTCCTTGGAGGGCTCGTAGATGTAGTCGTTCGCCACTCCCTGGCCAGCACTTTTTGAGGTCTCCGTGGGGACGATAGGGAGGAACTGCTCGGTGCTGAGAATCTGCACCAATGAGTTCTTGAACTGGTTGTATATCAGCTCTACTCGGTCGTATTTCTTGTCGCAGAACTGCTGCATGACCTCGTCGGCCAGTTTGGCCACGGTGTCGAATGTGGCATTGTCGAGCATGTCATCATAGGAGCCTACGACATTGTCGAAACGCTTGCCGAAAAACTCGCTGCAACGCTTGCCGATGGTAATCATGGACAGCCGTGCGGGCTGTTCGGCCGTGGCTGTGGAGTGGTAGTAGTCAATCCGTGCTTGGGCCTGTTTGATGACGTTGCTGTTGAAAGCCCCGCACAAGCCTTTGTTGGACGTCACCACCACCAGCAGCACATTGTCTAACCGACGCACCTCGTGGTAGGGGGTCTGTATGCCGTCGCCCGTATCGATGTCGGCGGCTATGGCTCCCAGCTGGTTGGCATAGGGCCTCATGCCGACAATGGCATTCTGCGCACGGCGGAACTTCGCAGCCGAGACCATCTTCATGGCCGACGTGATTTGCTGCGTCGAGCTGACCGATGCGATACGGGTTCTGACTTCTTTTAAGTTTGCCATACTTTATTATTTTGCGTATTTCTCAGCCATGTCGAGTGCAACACTCTTGAGGGTTGCAAGGTCTTCGTCCACGAGTTTCCCCTTGCGGAGGTTCTCAAGGATTGCGGCATGGTTCTGGTGGAGGAAGAAGAGGAACTCGCTCTCGAAGTTGCGCACCTTGTCGATAGGCACCTTTTGGAGCAGACCGTTGGTGCCGCAGTAGATGATGGCCACCTGGTCCTCGACGGGCATGGGGCTGTATTGCGGCTGCTTGAGGATTTCCACGTTGCGGGCACCCTTGTCCAGCACTGCCTTGGTGGCAGCGTCGAGGTCGGAGCCGAACTTGGAGAAGGCCTCCAACTCGCGGTACTGGGCTTGGTCCAGCTTCAGCGTACCGGCAATCTTCTTCATCGATTTGATCTGAGCCTTACCGCCTACGCGCGACACCGAGATACCCACGTTGATGGCGGGACGGATGCCGGAGTTGAAGAGGTTGGTCTCAAGGAATATCTGTCCGTCGGTAATCGAGATGACGTTGGTGGGAATATAGGCCGACACGTCGCCAGCCTGGGTCTCGATGATGGGCAGGGCTGTCAGCGAACCGCCACCTTTCACCTTGTCTTTCAGGCAAGCGGGCAGGTCGTTCATCTGGCGTGCGATGTCGTCGCTCTGGATGATGCGGGCGGCACGCTCCAGCAGACGGCTGTGCAGGTAGAACACATCGCCGGGGTAGGCCTCACGTCCCGGCGGGCGACGGAGAAGCAACGAGACCTCGCGGTAGGCCACAGCCTGTTTGCTGAGGTCGTCGTAGATGACCAGTGCGTTGCGGCCTGTGTCGCGGAAATACTCACCGATGGCGGCTCCGGCAAAAGGAGCGTAGAACTGCATGGCTGCGGGGTCGGAAGCTGTGGCGGCCACCACGATGGTATAGTCCATGGCGCCTTTCTCCTCCAGATTCTTGACCATATTGGCGACGGTAGAACCTTTCTGACCACAAGCAACATAGATGCAATACACGGGGTCGCCGGCGTCATAGAAATTCTTCTGGTTGATGATGGTGTCGATAGCGATAGCGGTTTTACCTGTCTGGCGGTCGCCGATGATGAGCTCACGTTGTCCGCGTCCGATAGGAATCATGGAGTCAATGGCCTTGATGCCGGTCTGCAAGGGCTGCTCGACGGGCTGACGGAAGATGACGCCGGGGGCTTTGCGCTCAATGGGCATCTCGAAGAGCTCGCCCTCGATGGCACCCTTGCCGTCGATGGGCTCGCCGATGGTGTTGATGACGCGGCCCACAAGACCCTCGCCCACGCGGATGGAGGCAATGCGCTTGGTGCGTTTCACCGTGTCGCCTTCATTGATGGTGCTGGCCTCGGCCAACATCACCACGCCGACATTGTCTTCTTCGAGGTTCTGGACGATGCCTTGCTCGCCGGAGGCGAACTCGACCAACTCGCCAGCCTGTGCGTTGTTCAACCCATAGACGCGGGCAATGCCGTCGCCTACGGTGAGGACGGTTCCCACCTCCTCCAGCGCAACATCCAGATTGACATCGGCCAATTGTTTTTTCAGAATCGCCGATACTTCGGCAGGTTTAATTTCTGACATATATCTTTTGTATTAGTTTATTTCTTACAATTTACTCTCGTACACGTTCTTGTCGAACTGCTGACGGAGCTTGACAAGCTTGGTGCTGAGGCGGGCGTCGTAGATGTTGTTGTCATACTCTATGGCGAAGCCCCCAATGATCTTGGGGTCCGTCTTTGTTACCAGCTCCACCTCCTTGCCCGTGTAGCGGGCCACAGTCTGGCTGACGGTCTCGCTGATGGAGGCATCCACCTCGGTGGCCGTGGTGAACTTGGACAGCACGATGTTGCGGCTGTCGCGATAGAGGTCCAGATACGACGCGCTGATTCCGCTCAGGTTCACCGAACGGCTCTTCCGCACAACGAACTCCAAGAAAGCCATGGTTGTCTTGCCGACATGCTGGGCAAAGATGTCCCGCACGATGGCAATCTTCTTCGACTCCTTGATTTCCGGATTGCGGAAGACGGTGCTGAACACCCTGTTCTCCGAGCTGACGGCATTCACCAGCCTCATGTCCTGAGCCACCTGGTCCTGCTCGCCCAACTCGTCGGCCAGCATAAAGAGGGCCTTTGCGTAATTTATATTGATTCTATAGTCTTGCACGGTGACAGTATTCTGATGATTGTTTTCAAAAACGGGTTGCGACTAATTGAGGTGGGCATGCTCAAGCTCATGCTGAATCAGCTTCTCGGCGTTCTGCTTGTCGGAGAGTTCTGCCTTCATCAGCTTCTCGGCAATCTCTATCGAGAGGTTGGCAATCTGATTCTTCAAATCGTGCATGGCTTTCAGCTTCTCATAGTTAATGCTCTCACGTGCATTTTCTACGATGCGGTCAGCCTCCTCGGTAGCCTTGATGCGGGCGTCCTCAACAATTTTCTCACTGGTTAGGCGGGCGTTGCGCAGCAGTTCGTCGCGCTCCATCTTGGCCTCTCTCAGCAGGTCTTCGTTGTGTGCTGTGAGCTGGCGCATCTCCTCGCGGGCCTTTTCGGCGGCGTTCAGCGAGTCGGCGATAGCCTTTTCGCGTTTCTGCAATGCCTTCAGCAGCATTGGCCAGCCCCATTTGCCAAGGATGAATGCCAGCACGCCGAACGAGACAAGCATCCAGAAAAACGTACCTAAACCGGGATTGATTAACGGGTTATTCATGTATTACTACTATTTAAGTTTCTGATGGATTGGTAAATAGAAAGGGATGTCGGTGCCAATCGCGCCGGCACCCCTTTCTCCTGTTGTGTCGGAACTACTTGAGGACAACCAGCAAGCAGACAACCACTGCGAAGAAGGCAACACCTTCAACCAGTGCGGCGGCAATAATCATGGTAGAACGGATGTCGCCACCAGCCTCCGGCTGGCGGGCCATACCTTCCATTGCACCCTGACCGATTTTACCGATACCGAGACCGGCACCGATAGTTGCCAAACCTGCTCCGACTGCTGCACCGAAATAACCCCAGGCCATTTGGGCAGCTGCTTGTAATAAAATGAGTAATGACATAGTTGTGTTTTTTATGTGTTTTATTAATGTATTTTTTTGTATTTCAGTATTATAAATCTGTTCTACAGCATTGGCACATGCCCCACTTTTGAACACGCAAAATTAGATAAAAAAATTCATTTACACAAGTTTTTAACACGATATTCTTTCATATTTTTTTCAAAACGCTGATTTGCAATTATATTGCCTGACTATCCTATATCGCGGTTCTCCTCAGTAAAAAATCCTCCCTGCCGTCCGCTCTTTCAAGGGTGGTGTGCAGGGAGGATTAGAATGTAAAACTGTTTGGAATTTACGCTAATGAGGCACTGATACGCTCCAGGCACTCGCCGAGTATCGAGCGGGGACAGCCCAGATTCAGCCTGAAACGGCAACGGTAGTCGTTCCCGCCAAACGTGGTGCCGTCATTCATCGCCACGTGGGCACGGTTGATGAAACGGTCCTTCAACTCGTCATGTTGGAGGCCCATGTCGCTGAAATCGAGCCATGCCAAATAGGACGCTTCTGGCAGTACGGCCTTCACCTGTGGCAGGTGCTCGTGCAGATGGTTCCGCAGAAACTCCACATTGCCTTCAAGATAGTGCAGCATCTGCTGCAACCACTCTTCGCCATGGCTGAAAGCTGCCTCGGCCCCGACGTATGCAAAGATATTGCCCATCGCCACCTCGTAGCCATCCAAATAGCCGAAAAACCGCTTCCGCAATGAGGGGTTGGGGCAATAGCACACGGAACTGCCCAGCCCAGCCATGTTGAAGGTCTTGCTGGGAGCCATGAACGTGATGGAAATATCCTTGGCATGCTGGCTCACTGTGCTGAAGCTGACATGTTTGTGCCCGGCAAGGGTCATGTCGGCATGTATCTCGTCCGCGATTACGTTCACATTGTTTCTATAGCAGATGTCCGCCAGCCGTCTCAGCACCTCCTCGCCCCACACGGTGCCTCCGGGGTTGTGCGGGTTGCTCAGTATCATCCAGCGGCACTGCCGTGCCCGCCACTCCAGGTCCTCAAAGTCGATGGCAAAACGGCCGTCCTCAATTTTCAGCGGGCTGCACACCAATTGGCGGTGCCCTCCCTGAGGCAGTTCAAGGAAAGGGGGATATACCGGCGTGGTGACCAGCACCCCGTCGCCCGGTTGTGTCAACGCTTGCAGGACGAATGAGATGCCCGACACGATGCCGGGGATGAAATGCAACTCCTCGCGCTCGCTGTTGATTGCGTAGTGTTTTTTCAGCCATCCGCGCACGGCGTTCCAGTAGCTCTCCGGTGGCATGGCGTAGCCCAGCACTTCGTGCTCGCAGCGTCGCCGCAGGGCGTCCATTATGAAATCGGGCGTGCGGAAATCCATATCGGCCACCCACATGGGTGTCAAATCCTCACGGCCAAAGAATTGCTTCAAACCGTCATGTTTCACGCAGTCTGTTCCCTTGCGTGGTATGACTTCATCGAAATTGTATTGCTTCACAGAGTTAAGAGTATTAGTAGGCAAATTGCAAAAACAATCACACAAAGATGTATTTACGTGGTTCATGGGAACTGGGGGCTTGGCAAGGATGCCTCCGCCGCTCAATTCTCCACTTTCAGTTTGGTCAAGTCGATGGAGTAGTGCAGCCCCACATTCTCGCGGCGTGCCCTTGCCATCTTGATAATCAAGTAGGCACAGGCTATCAGGTTGCGCAGCTCACTCAGCTCCTCGGTCAGCACGGAACGATTGTAGAGGTCCTCCGTCTCGCGGAATATAAGGTTGAGACGGTCGAAAGCACGCTGCAACCGCAGGTCGCTGCGCACAATGCCCACATAGTTCCACATCAGTTCTTGCAGTTCGCGTTTGGTCTGAGTTATAAGTACCATTTCCTCGTTCAGCACCATGCCTTCGGCGTTCCAGTCCGGCACGGCGTGGCAAATCTCGCGGGTCTTCACCCGTTCGATGGCACTCATGGCGGCGTTGTGGGCGTATACCACGGCCTCAAGCAGCGAGTTGCTTGCCAGTCGGTTGCCACCATGCAGGCCCGTGCATGAGCACTCGCCCGCGGCGTAGAGGTGGTGGATGGACGACTCGCCGTTCTTGTCCACCTTGATGCCGCCGCACTGGTAGTGGGCTGCCGGGCGGATGGGAATCATATCCTTAGTGATATTGATGCCCAGCTCTAAGCACTTGGCATAGATTGTCGGGAAACCGTTGATGAGCTCGTTCTTGTCTATGCCGCGGGCATCGAGGTACAGGTGGTCCACGCCAGCAATCTTCATTTCGTTGTCGATGGCCCGCGCCACGATGTCGCGCGGGGCCAGGGACAGGCGCTTGTCGTACTTGTGCATAAACTCGTTGCCCTTGAAGTCCTTCAGTATGGCTCCGGCGCCGCGCATGGCCTCGGTGATGAGGAAAGCGGGTTTCTCGGCAGGGTTGTACAACGAGGTGGGATGGAACTGCATGAATTCCAAGTCGCTTAGCACTCCGCGGGCACGATGCACCATGGCCACTCCGTCGCCCGTCGAGATGATGGGGGTGGTGGTGGTGGTGTACACGTTGCCCATGCCGCCGGTGGCCAGCAGCGTCACCTTGGCCAGATAGGTGTCAATCTGGTTGGTGCGGCAATCGAGGGCGTAGACGCCGTAGCATTCAATGTCCGGCGTGTGTTTCGTCACCCGCTGTCCCAAGTGGTGCTGGGTGATGATGTCGATGGCAAACTGATGTTCTTTGAGTTCGATGTTGGGGTGGTTGTGCACCGCTTCCAGCAATCCGCGCTCAATCTCGGCCCCAGTGTTGTCCTTGTGGTGCAGGATGCGGAACTCCGAATGGCCGCCTTCGCGGTGCAGGTCGTAGCGGTCGCCCGCGCGGCTCATGTCAAAGTTGACGCCATATTGCACCAGCTCGCGTATGCGGTCCGGGGCTTCGCGGATGGTCATCTCCACCACCTCGCGGTCGCAGATGCCGTCGCCGGCCACCAGCGTGTCCTGTATGTGTTTGTCGAAACTGTCGCTGTCGTACATCACTGCCGCGATGCCGCCCTGGGCATAGCGCGTCGAGCCTTCGGCGGCCTCGCCTTTACAGAGAATGCACACCTTGCCGTAGGGTGCCACTTTGAGCGCGTAGCTCAAGCCGGCAATCCCCGATCCGATGACCAGGAAATCGACTTCGTATCTCATCAAACTTTTGTCTTGTTGTATTCTAAACTTATGTTGGCGGAGGTCCTCCGCGCAGCAGAATTAGATGTTTCTAATCATGGGAAGCAGATAGATGGCTGCAATAATCAGAGCCACCACGCCCACCACCAGCAGGATGTAAAGCAGGGTGGTCAGGTAGCGCCACATCTTGTGCGACTCGCGCAGGAAGTTCACCACGGGGTAAATCTCCTGAGTGGATCTCAGCTCATTGGCCATACGCACAGCACGGCGCATGTAAACAACCACGGGCACAATGGCCACGGCCAACACCAGCAGGCCCAGACCTGCCAGCCCCATGATGTTGTCAATGTAGAAGAGCGTGTCCTCTGGAAGCATGTTGCTCAAAAATAGCATAGCAATGCCGCCAATCGCCAAAAAGAGTGTACCGATGATTGCGAGAATTGAAAAAACACTCATCCTATTACCAACGCGGGTAACATACATTTTGCTATTTTTCAACAGCATAATTTCGTTTTCTTCCATAGTTGTTCGATTTTATTTCTTTTGCAAATATAGCATTTTTTTTTAAATGCAATACAAAATCCTTTGCAAAGCATATTTTTTTAACCTGCCTCCTCATCGGGCTTACAGTCGCCCTCCCTCCGTTCCCTCTCCCCCGTCTCTATGTCGTTTCCCCGTCACTTGCCCTAATTTGCTTGGAGCAATATTGGCAAAGAAGGAGCCACGGATGCGCTGAGGAACGAAGAAAGAAACGTGCAAGGGTGGGGGAGGGATGCTGTTTGTGCTGCGGCGCAACTGCCAAGCAGAGGGCGGATTCCGTTCCTGTGGATAAGTTCCAATAAGAAACGCAACTTTTTGAGAGAGAAACAAGGCTGGCAAAAGATTTTTTTTCCAGCAAAGGAAGGATAAGTTCCAATAAGAAACGCAACTTTTTGAGAGAGAAACAAGGCTGGCAAAAGATTTTTTTTCCAGCAAAGGAAGAGGGAAAAAATCCCTCTCCCCTTGCACGGATGGAAAAAAGTTGGTATCTTTGCCGCCTCCTTCCAAAAAGTAACAAAGATGGGACAACTAAACCAGATGCAAAGGTACGCAATTTCTCTGTACCTGAAAGAAAAAAAGACGCTGACGTATATTGCGCAGCAGCTAAACGTCAACAAATCAACAATCAGCAGGGAGCTGAAAAGGAACGGCGGCAGACGCGGGTACTCGTGGAGACGTGCGCAGGAGCTGGCCGATTTGAGGAAAGAGAGGCTCAGGGAGCCTCGCAAGATGTGCGGGCAGGTGAGGAACAGGATAGAGCGGTACATGCGGCAGGAGCAGCTCTCGCCCGAACAGATTGTGGGGCTGTGCCGCAACAAGGGATGGCTGATGGTCTCGAAGTCCGCCATCTACAACCACATCCGAAAAGACAGGGATGAGGGGGGTGATCTGTGGACACACTGCCGTTTCAAGCTCAAGCACCGGAAGCGTCCCGTGGGGAAGTACTCCCCCATAAAGAACCGCGTGGGCATCGAACACCGCCCGCCAGAGGCGGATGGGACGCGCTTCGGGGACTGGGAGCTGGACCTGATGTCGGACTCCGAGGGCAAGAACTTCAAGCTCACGCTCGTGGAGCGAAGCAGCCTCTTCTCGATCATCCGCAACCTCCCGCACGGAAAGGTCGCGACGGAAGTCGCCAAGGCGGTCGTTGACGCCCTGCTCCCCTTCAAGCGCGGCGGAGGGGTCAAGACCATCACCACCGACAACGGAACCGAGTTCTGCGAGCATGAGTACATCTCACGCAGACTCGGAACCCAGGTCTATTTCACCAACCCCTACTGCTCTTGGGAGAAAGGCTGCATCGAGAACACCAACATGCTCTACCGGCAGTATCTCCCCAGAGACCCTTCCTTCGCACTGTGGTCTGACCACGACATCCTCGAACTACAGCACAAACTTAACCGCAGACCAAGAAAAAAAATAGGCTTTGAGTTGCCATATCGGAAATTTTATCTATCTTTGCATTCCTGAGTTGCGTTTTGGTCTGGAATCTATCGTGGCGGGGCACAATCTTTTTAATTCTTATTAATTAGAGTTTTTTTTGTATTTTTGCATTTTGCTATGAGGGATTTTGTATGGCGTATCGGCATGATGGCAATGGCCATTGCATTGGCCGCCGGTTGCGGCAACAGGCAGCCGGGCGGGCAGGTGGATCTGCGGCTGCGCGGCCGTGTAGACCGCCTGAACAAGGAGGCCTTCATGGATCGTTTTGACAATCCCCACCGCTCCCTCTATTTTTCCTACAGTGCTGTGCGGTTGGTGCAGGACTCGCTGCCGAGCTATGACGACGGCCTGATGCGGGCTTATAACAACCTGGCCTTTGGCTATTACATGGTGGCAGAGCACGATTCGGCCGCCGCCTACACGGACAGCGTCACCGCAGTGGGGAGCCGCACCCCTGTCCGATGGCACAGCTCCCTGCGCCGCAATGCCGAAGTGGAGAGGGTCATTGCCCAGTTGATGCAGGTGAGGCTGTTGCAGCGCAGTTGCCGCATTGCCGATTCCTACCAGCTGCTCTACGACATCAACCAGTCAAAGGTGCTGAAACGCCAGCCGGACAACTATCTTTATTCCTATGCACAGATGGAGTACTTCATCACCTCGCTGACGCTGAACTACCATTACCGGAACAGCGCGGTGGCCTCGTCGTCGGGCACCACCCTCTCCGCCGACACCAAGGCGGTGATGAGGGACTTGCTGGCTGATGTGGAGCAGGCGCGCCAGGGTTTGCGATGCGATTATGCCGAGGAGATGTCGCTCAACTATGCTTTGGCGCACAGTTATTACCGCCTGGCCGCCGCTTCGGGCAGCGATGCGCGGCTGCTGGGGCGTGCCTACGACTATCTCTATGCCAACGCCAAGCTGCTGGCCATGCCGAGGCAGTACTGCATCTACCATTTGGCCAACGTGTTCCAGCTGCAGGCTTTTATTGCCGCGGACACCAATATCACCCGCGACACCTATACCCGCAACCCGCAGTGCCATGCCAAGCTGCGGCGGCTTATGCAAACCACGCAGCGGGTCTATCGGACCGATACCACGCTGGCCGCGCCGGACTACGGGATGAACATGTTCGACGTCTCCACCGACCTCTTTTTCCAGACTGTTGACCCCTACCAGCACCTCGGCGCTGTGGTGGCTGCGGCGGAATACTGTCTGCATATCGGCGCGTTGGACGATGCTTACGACTACTACACGATGGCCCTGACGGACACCTCGTGGCATGACGATATGGCTCCGAAGTTTGAATCCATGCTTTACGACGGCTTGATACGGATGGGTTATTCCCCGTCGGCAGAGGACAATGCCCGCTGGTATGCCCGCGAGATGGAGTTGCTGGGGCTCATCAACCGCAATGAGAGTGCCGACCTCATGTTGCAGGACCGCCTCTTCCGGTCCGAGTCGCGAAACCGTTACTACACCGTCGCCATCAGCGTGGGAGCCCTCTTCCTCGTTGTGCTGGCTGCCTTAGTGGTGCTGCTGCGCCGCCGTTCCAAAGTGCTGCGGGCAGAGAAACAGGCGCTGCAACAGGCCAAGCGGCAGGATGTTGAGCGCATTGCCAATGTGGAGACCTGTCTCTCCGTTATGCGGCATGACATCAATCCTTTTCTTTCCTACCTCACGGCCAAGAACCTCAGCCCGGAGATGCGGCAGGAGGTGCTGGACCAGCTGCTGCGCACCTTCGCCAATATCAAGAACTGGACCAACCTCTCCATCCCCGCGGGACTGCAATTCCAGCTTTCCGTCTTCCCGCTGTCCGACGTGTTTGACAGCGTCGCCGCCTCGTGTGTAAGGCTCCGGCCGGAGGTGGAGTTCCTTTTCCATCCCACACCGCTCCGACTGCAAGGCGACCGGCAACTGACCGAGATCCTGCTGCGCAACTTGGTGAACAACGCCTTGCAGCATACCGACAAAGGCAGTGTCACGGTCTCCGCCGAAGTCGACGAGACCGACAAGCGTTTTGTACACATCACCGTCAGCGACACCGGGACGGGCATGGACGGCGAAACACTGGAGAACCTGTTCCGCACCGACAAGAAAACACGCACCGATGTGGATCCCAACGCCCCGCATGGCACGGGCTTCGGACTCATACTCTGCAAATACATCATCAAGCGGCACGACGACAACACCCTGCGTGGGTGCCGCATTTGGGCGGAGAGCGAGGTGGGCAAAGGGAGTACATTTCATTGCCTCATGGCGCGAGGAGGGGAGGGTGGAATGTGTTAATTCGTGAATGTGTTAATTCGTGAATGTGTGAATGAGTGAGTCAATTTTTAATTGTAAATTATTAATTTTTAATTCCAAATGGATCCTATAAAGATTATCATTGTCGACGACGAACCCATCATCCGCAAGGCCCTCAAAACCGAGCTCAACAGCCAGTCCACAACCGTGGCCTGTGGCATGAACGACGACGGGGAAATCGAATACCGCAGTGTGGAGGTGCTGGACACCTTCGCCAACGGGGCACAGCTTATGGCCGCCCTCGACAGCCCCGCCGAGCACCAGATGCCGGACTACCTGCTGCTCGACATGGAGTTTCAGGGCGAGCCCACGGGCGGTATATTCCTTGCCGACCGCGTGCACCGCAAATACCCCGACATCAAGATTGCCATCCTCTCAGGCCGTTTTGACAACCCCCTGCCCACTGAGATGGGCCGCCAAGAACGCATGCTGGAGATAGCGCGCGTCGTCTTCGAGTCGTTGGACCACGGGGCTCGCGCCTTTGTCAGCAAAAACGCTGCCGGAGGCTTCTCTGTGGAGAACGTGTTGCGTGCCATCGAGTCCCTCGAGCGGGGTGAGAAGTACTACTTCAACTACCCCGTCATGCTCACCCTCAAAGAGGCCGCGGAACTTTATATCAAGAATGCTTCCCAGTGCCGCACCGACATCGACATCACCGACACCGAGCGGAGCCTCCTCCTCCTCGAAGCCGCGGGCTGCACCGCCTCCGAGATTGCTGTCACCCTCCACGAGACCGACAAGAGCATACAAGAACGGCAGAAGGACCTCTCGCGCAAGCTCGACATCGTCAACAAATCCGGCGCGCGCATAGCCAAAGCCTTGCAATACGGATTGATAGATGCCAAAGAGATAAAGTTCCTGAAAAAATGAATGTGCAGCACACCCCAAAAAACGAAAAAACGACTCCCCGACAACCCCAAAAAGAAGCCTCCTCCATACTCCATCAGAATAAATAAGCGTCACAGAACCAGATGGTCACATTAAAAAATAAAAAAATATTTTGCCAATTGGGAAAAACTTCGTACTTTTGCACCCGATTTTGACAACAAAAAAGGTCGTTTGGCCGAGGGGTTAGGCACAGGTCTGCAAAACCTGCTACTCCGGTTCAAATCCGGAAGCGACCTCCAAGAAAGAGACTCCGATGTGGAGTCTCTTTTCTTTATTCCCAAATCGCAAGGAACGGGAGAGGGCAATTGAAAGGTGAAAATTGAAAAGTGAAAATTGGAACGGGGTATCAGCGTGGTAATAAGCTGTTGCCTACTGAGCGAAAAGCCCTACGGGGTAATTTCAATTATCCCCTATTATCGGCTGCGGCGGTGCAGCGTTGACAGGAACGGGATTTTGGCGAGGAGATTGTTCACTTCCGGCGAGATATTCATGCGGCTCACTGCCCAGACCGCTACCACGGCAAAGAAGGCAGTGCGCACCAACGCTTGCAGCACCACAACCCACACTCCGCCACCGATAAGCCCAAACAGCGGACTCACCACCCAGCCCCACAGGCCGTTGAGACCGAAGAGCACCAGGGTCAGCAGCAGTACCTCGGCTTGTTTGCGGCAGAAGAGCGTCACGCGCATCCTCCGCCACAACAGCGTCAGCAATGGTGTAAAATAGACCACGTAGGCCACCAGCGTGGCACACGCCGAGCCTGTAACGCCCCACAGGGGGATGAGCCAGACATTCAGCGCAATGGCCGAGAAAGTAAGCAGCGAGATGAAGAGGAGCGAGAAGGCAAAATACTTGGAGAAATTGAGGATGTTTGTGGCAATGCTGAGGGTGGAATTGAGGATGTTGGCCATGCCGAGAAAAAGCACAACGCCCATGCCGGACACATAGTCGGCTCCGTTGGGGATGACGGCAAACAGAGGCGTCAAGTTCATCCAGATAAAGAAGAGCAGCATGCACGCCACCAGCAGTTGGTGCAACGCGACCTGCTGCCCCAGCCGGTTCACCTCCTGTAGATTGCCCGCACTCACCGCGGAGGAGATGATGGGACTGGAGATGGCCCCCAGCGAGCGGTAAGGAATCTCCACCACATTGGCAATGTAGCACGCAATCGTATAGACCCCAGCAGCGGCTAAGCTCTCCTTGGCGATAAAGATAGAGTTGAACAACTTGATGTTCCCCGCCAGCACCGTCGCCGTCATAAACAGTGTGTATACCCCCACCTCGCGCAGCAGGGCCCTTCCCACAAAATGCCAGTCAGGCCGGAACGAGATGCGCCCCAACGACAGCAGATAGACGAAGTCCACCGCCGCAGCCACAGCATAGGAGCCGCAGAACAGCACCACAAACAAGTCCAGTCCAATCACCCGGTAGCCATAGAGCAGATAAGCCGCCAGGTTCAGCACGCGCACCACCACCTCCCGCACAAACTTCGGTAACGCAATGTGCAGCAGCACACTCGCATTAGTCTCAAACACCGTCATGTACAGCACAAAGAACGTCAGCGGCAGCAGCAAGTAGGCATAGTCCACCAGCAGGGGAGCGTCCTCGGCATAATAGTCCACAATGTTGTCCCTGAAAACAAAAAACAGCAGCGTCAGGACAGCGAACCCCACAGCGGGCAGCAACAGTGTCCATCCGAAGAAACCGTGGTCGCGCAGTTCGGGGTTCTCCGCCGTTCGGAAACGGGGATAGAAGCGGAGGATGGAGGCATTAGTGCCCAACTGCGCCAAGCCAGCAAAGAGCATGGCCGCATCCACCATCACGCGGGTAAGGCCAATCTCCTCCTGCGTCAGCAAGTCCGTCACCACAAAGAACGTGGTCACGGCACCTATCAGCACCCCCAAATAATTGGCCAATGCCCCTTTGATACTCTGCTTTGCAATGATTCCCATACACCGAATAGAATTCGTTTTCGAGGTGCAAAAATACTACATTTTTTTAGATTATTCAGCTTTCTGAATTTATTTATTTTACTAATTAGAAATTTATTTGTATCTTTGCTCTTTGGTATTTTTGGCGCAAAAGAACGTAATTGCTCCATAAGATACTTGTATATAAATAATTGCATTGACGGTTACGAAACACGAATAATAACAAAATATAAATAACAACATGAAAGTATACCAGACAACCGACATCCGCAACATCGCCCTCGTAGGCGGTGCCAAATCGGGCAAAACCACCATGGCTGAGGCCATGGCATTCTGTGGCGGCCTCATCAACCGCCGCGGCAGCGTGGATTCCAAGAACACCATCAGCGACTATCGCGACATTGAGCACGACCGTGGCTACTCCGTAGAGAACAGCCTTATGTACACCGAATTCGGTGGCAAGAAGGTGAACATCCTCGATGTTCCCGGTTTCGCCGACTATCAGGGCGAGCTCGCAGCAGCCCTCAGTGTGGTGGAATCCGCCGTCGTCGTCGTCAACGCCCAGAGCGGTGTCGAGGTGGGCACTGAAGTGGCCTACCGCTACGCCTCCAAGCTTGCAACACCCCTCATCTTTGTCGTCAACCATCTCGATGCCGAAAAGGCCAACTTCGACGACAGCGTCAACCAGCTGAAAGACTTCTTCGGTGGCAAGTGCACCGTTCTCCAGTTCCCCACCAACCCCGGTCTTGGCTTCAACCAAGTTGTTGACATCGTTGCCAACAAGATGTACACCTTCACCGACGGCAAATACACCGAGGCCGACATCCCCGCCGAGTATGCCGACAAGGCCGAAGAGATGCGCATGGCCCTCGTTGAGGAAGCCGCCGCTGCCGACGACGAACTCATGGAGAAATACTTCGAAAACGGCGACCTTACCGCTGAGGAACTCACCAAAGCCCTCAAACTCGCCATCGACAAGCGCGACCTCTTCCCTATCCTTTGCACCAGTGCCAAGGAGAATTTCGGCGTCAACCGTCTGCTCGAATTCATCTGCCAGAACGTCCCCGCCCCCTGCGAGGTGGCCGAAGCCAAGAAGACCAAAGGCGGCAAGGAGCTGAAATGCGACGTCGCCAACCCCACCGTCGCCTTCGCCTTCAAGAGCGCCAAGGACAAGAACCTCGGTGAAATCACCTACCTCCGCCTCTACGACGGCGAACTGGCCGAAGCCCAGGATGTCGTCAATGCCTGCAACCAGAGCAAGGAGCGCGTCAGCCAGGTCCTCGTGTGCAGCGGCAGCAACCGCCAGCGCGTTGAGAAAGCCTGTGCCGGTGACATCGTCTGCACCATCAAGCTGAAGGATGTGAAGATCAACCACACCCTCACCACTGCCAAGAACACCGACGACGCCGTCGCCGAAATCGAGTTCCCCACCCCCATCTATACCGTAGCCGTCAAGGCCGCCAACAGCAACGACGACGAAAAAGTCGGTGCCGCACTCAAAGACCTCTCCACCTACGACCGCAGCCTCTCCCTTGAGAACAGCCGCGAACTGCGCCAGGTCATCCTCGGCTGCCAGGGCGAACTGCACCTCAACACCGTCAAGTGGTACTTCGAAAACCAGTACAAGCTGGCAGTCAACTTCACCGCTCCCAACGTCCCCTACCGCGAGACCATCACCAAGAGCGCCGAAGCCATGTACCGCCACAAGAAACAGTCCGGTGGTTCCGGCCAGTTCGGTGAGGTGCACATGCTCATCGAGCCCTACTATGAAGGCATGCCCAACCAGACCAAGTACCCCATCCGCGACACGCAGGAGTACACCCTCGACTGGGGCGGCAAGCTCATCTTCAACAACTGTATTGTCGGTGGTTCCATCGATGCACGCTTCATGCCCGCCATCCTGAAGGGTATCATGGAGAAGATGGAGCAGGGTCCTCTGACCGGCTCCTATGCCCGCGACATCGTCGTCAACATCTACGACGGCAAGATGCACCCCGTGGACAGTAACGAAACCGCCTTCAAGATTGCCGGTCGTACCGCCTTCCGTGAGGCCTTCAAGCTGGCTGGCCCCAAGATTAAGGAGCCCATCTACGATGTGGCCGTCACCGTACCCACCGAGAGCCAGGGTGGCGTTATGACCGACCTCCAGGGCCGCCGCGCCATCGTCATGGGCATGGACGCCGAAGGCAAATACACCACCCTCCGCGCCAAGGCTCCTTTAGCCGAGATGAACCGCTACTGCACCGCCCTCAGCTCGCTGACCAGCGGCCGCGGTACCTTCACCATGACCTTCTCCTCCTACGAACTCGTACCCACCGACGTCCAGCAAGCCCTCCTCAAAGCCTACGAGGAAGCTGCTGCCGACGAGGAATAACGTCCCAACCCTCGCGGCCATTCTCACGGCCGCCCAGGGACACTCACACAAAGCCGGGGCTGCACTCCGCAACCCCGGCTTTTCTCTTATCTGTACACAGGGACTTTGAACAGTAGGACTCAATTCGAATCACGTTAAGCGTTTATTTATCAATGGCCGGCATGTCCGCATATATACACATCTCCGTGCCCCCAAGTTTTTTTTGTTTCCCCTGTCACTTTTCTGCCCCAGGGTGGCTCTAATGCAGCAAACATGTGTGACGCACATCACGACATAGAAACACAACGCAACGAGAGGTACGTGGCATTGCTGCGCACCTTCCGGCGTCACATCGAACACTACTGTGCCCGCCACAGCAACAGTCGTGAGGACGCCGAGGACATGATGCAGGAAGTATTCGTCACCGTGTGGGAGAACATTGACGGCCTGAACGCCGACAGCTCGCCGCGACAAGTCAACCGATGGCTGCAAAGAGTGATGCGCACCGTGTTTGTAAGGCAGATCCGCCGCCACCGCATCGACAGCAGTGCGCCGCTCTCCGAAGCAGCACACCTTGCGCAGGACGACGACTACGACCGCGAACTGCTGGAAGAACTGATGACCCACCTGACGGACGACGAAAGGGAACTGCTGCAGGAGCGTTTCAAAGGCTACTCCAACATAGAGATTGCCGAACGCCTCGGAGTCAAGGTCAACACACTGAACAAACGCATGAGCCGCATTGTGACAAAACTGAAAGATATATATACCCAACAATATGAAACCGAATAGCATCAATGAGAGTGATATAGAGCAAATGCTCATGAGGCATACGCGCCGCCAGGTGGAGCAGCAGTTGCTTGCCGAGGTGAACGAGGAGTATGGCCGCACGGCACGCCGTGCCGACCTGCGGCACTATGCTGTCACCCTGTTTGCTGCGGTCCTACTGGTAGGCGTGTTTTGGCAGTCGGCTCCACCGGCAATGGCCCAAGCCACGAGTGAGGCCTCCTTTGCCCAACGTCACGATGCCATGGCCACCGCCGACCTCATCATATAGAATCTATGAAACGCCGCTGGATCATATCTCTCATTCTCCTTGCCGTGGTGGTAGGTGCCGGGGCGGTGGTCAAGTACTGGCCGCGCACTGTCGACGACAGCCGCTGCGGCACGTTCTACCGTCGCTACCATAGCCTCCCTGGCATACAGGCCACTTTCATCCAAGGCAAGTCCCTGAACGATACGCTCCGTGTGGACCTCACCCTGCTGCAGGCCACCACGCCCGAAGGGTGGAGCCGCCTCTGTGATGATTTCCAGGTCCCCGACGGCAACGGAGAATTCCAGCAGGTGTTGGATAATCCCGACATTATTCTCAGTATCCTCAACTATCCTGTCGACTTCCGTGACACGATACATGTTGCCGCTGCCTCCCGCGCACTGCGGTGTGTCAGCATCTTCCACATCACCACGGAGGAACAGTTCGACGCCATTGTCGAACATCATATAGACCAACTTACTCAATGACGCAAAACCCCATAAAAATTAAGACGTTGAAACGATTCTTCACAAAATATATTCTTGGCAGCACCGCCGCCGTAGCCATCCTTCTTTGCACACTTGGCATGTCAAGCTGTTCGGTGGTCAGCGACATGGCCACGGAGATGTATTGGAACCTTGACAATCCGGCTCCTGTCGACCCTGATCAGGTGCTGGATACGCTCTGCGTAATCAGGTATTCCGTCAACAATCAGGAGAGCCAAAGGGCTATCCACACTTCCGCCGACCTGGACATGCTTCTCTACATGGTCCTTTTCGAAACGCAGCGGGCGGCTAATGACAAAGGGACTCCGACCACCCTTGTCAGGAGCAACCATTCGGGCAGTCAGGCTCCGCTCAAAGCGCTGAGGGAAGAACCCGTGGTCAAATTCCCCTCTGCCGATCAGGGCAAGGTGAAGGAGTGGGTGAAAAAGATGCTGCTGAAGGGCTACCGTGTGGAAGTCGTCTACGACAAGCGGGCGAAAGTCTACAACTGTACAGCCGTGCAGCGGCGGTGAGCCGAATGTGTAGATGGGTAAATCAACGAACGAATCCATTTTTAATCCTTAATTCGAAATGAAATATATTGTCTTGCTGATTTTGGTTTTTTGTGGCGGAATGGCTTCGGCGCAGTTCCGTCCGGCTCCCACTCCTGTCATCTGGACGGGCGACGAGCTTTTCGGCCTGAGCGTGGGCTCGGCCTATATTACTCCGGCTCTCTCCGCCGATGCTTTCGACGTCCATCAGAGCCTCCCCATAGCCGCCTCCCTGCACTACGCGGGCGAGAAGGCTGTCGGCACCCACTGGGTGGTGGGCCATCAGGCGGAGTTCAACTACCTGCGTTCCCGTATCCATTACACGCTCGACGGGCGGCAAACCACTTCGGCTAATAATTGGCTGCGCCACGATGTCAGCTCGTGGTCTACCTGCGTGGATGTCCGTCTGCTGGCGGGATACTATATTACGGAGCAGGTGTCTCCGTTTGTCTCTGTGGGGCTGTATGAGAATCTCCTTGTCGGCGGTTCTTCCACGGTGACGCCTGTCGACAAGACGTCGGGCCAGGAGGGCACGCCCCAAAGCTCTGCCAGTAAACCTTCGTTCGGCTTTGAGGCGGGGTTCAGTGCAGCCGCGGGCGTAAACTATTACCTCAATGACAATTTCTACACCACTGCCACGGCCAGGGTGCATGTTCCGTTTGGCTGGGCGGAGGAACGCCACGGCCCGGTCTACAGCCTGACGGTTGGCATCGGCTACAAGTTTATCAAATGAAATTAAAAATTAAAACGCGACTCACTCATTTCACATTAACATATTCAATCAAGATGAACTATTATAGAATCTTTTTATTGCTGGTGCTCGGGCTCTTGTTTGCTGAGGGCGGACGGGCCCAGTCCATCTCCTTCGACCCATTGCCCACCGTCAAGGGCATCACCAAAAAGGGCATCCCCCAGTTCATCGGCAGCGACAGCCTCGGCACGGTGCTGGTGCAGTATGGTGGCCGCCTCAAAAACCGTATGGAGCTGGTCTGCTACGACGGGGAGATGAAGGAGCAGGCCACCGTCCCGCTGCAAAACACGGGCGATGTCTCCTGCTACGGCGGCTACATCAATGGCCCCCACATCGACCTGCTCCAGGTCGCCATTTCCGACACGGCGCTCTCCGTCTATCGCGACCGGCGCGACCGCACCTCCCTCAACCCTGTTGGGGGCCCCGCAATGCTTGCCCACTATCCCGGCCAGAAGGGCGACGAGTTTGCTTTCGGCATGGGTGTCTCGGCGGATGGCAAGCTGCTGGCGGGTGTCGCTGTGGCGAACAGGGGGGTCCAAGGCACCGAGGTCAAGGTGGGCCTCTACGACCACGAGCTGAAACCCTACTGGACCCACAACTGCTCCGAAGCCGTTTTCAGCAATGTCTATGTCACCGACTCCGGCGATGTGGTGCTCTACACGCTGGGGCGGCTCACCACCACCGGGCGGCGCAGGGGGCGCACCGTCACTGATGACAATATAGCCCGTTTTACCATTGTGGACGGCACCCAGGAGCTCCACGTGGAGTTTGCCCTGCCTGAATCGGACCTCATCATGGACAAGGCACTGCTGCGCTATGGCGATGGCAATATCCTCATTGCCGCTGCCGTCCGCAAGGAGAACCACTCCGTCATGCCCATCGGCTCCAACGTCGATGCCATCAACATCTACTGCTACAACATCGCCTCCCAGAAGCTCACGGTCGAGCAGCACCCCTTCACCCTCTACGAGGTCAACCGCCTCACCAACGAGAAGGAGACAAGCAAGCAACGCCACTTTTGGGTGCAGTTCGGCCAAATCTCGCAGTGCATTGCCGATGCCGACGGCGCCTACCTGATGGTGGACCAGCAGTGGAGGACCACGCTGAACAATGTCCCCGTAGCCCAGCAGCGCATGGGCATGATGGTGATGCGCGTGGACCGCAACGGGAAGGTCAAATGGACCACCGTACGCCGCTTCAATGGCAACACATCGTGGGATCAGCGCGACTATCTGGACCACCGCTGGATGGCCACGCCCACGGGCATCATGCTGGCGTGGGTGGACCACATCAGCAACATCGGGTTCCCGCTTACCAAGCCATACAAGATTTTCACGCCTTTCAAGAGCAAGGGTACGCTCAATGTATGGACTCTCGGCCCCGACGGCAAGGAGGACATCAGCTTCCTCGAAGTCTCCCGCAGTGCCTTAGCGGGCAGCACCCACCGTCTCGAAGAGCCCGGCCACTATGTGGTGCTCCTCTCCTCCGGCAACAAACAGCAGCTCGTCAAGATTGCATGCGTCAATCCCTTTTAAGCAAGTGAAAAGTAAAACACGTCTCAAACAATTTCAATTTGCTATAGTGTAAAGTATGACTGATTTTTTGCAGATAGGCTCAATGTCGCGTGTCTTCGACACGCTGAGATGTGGGGGACATTTCTGACCCCACACTGCGGGATAGAGGGTTGCTCCCTTTCGGTCGCAACCCCTATCCCTTGTGTGGGGTTAATAGGATTCAACCTCTTCGAGGTTGTCAAAAATCAGTTATATACAAAATTAGAGCCCTTCAATTAAATGAGTATTGTTTAATATTTCAATTTTCAATTTTCAATTCAAATGAAGCCCCTTCTTCTGACTCTGGCACTGGTAGCCTTCAACTTTTCTGTCGCGCAGACCCTTCGCAGCCGTGGTCCTGTGCCCGCTGACCTCAAACAGAGCGTCTACCAGCTGTACCAAACCGACAAGCAGCGTGCCGAGCAGTATGCCGGGCGGCGTGTGCGCAACCGGCAGCAACTCCTCGAAGCCTCCTACCATATCAACAAGATGCTGGCCAGCGGCCACATCATCTATGGCGACCCCGTCAGCACCCTTGCCGCACGCATTGCCGACACCCTCCTCCGCGACTATCCCGACCTGCGGGCCGAGCTCCGTTTCTACACCGTCACCGCCCCTCAGGCCAACGCCTTCACCACGCCGCAGGGCATCATCTTCATCAACGCCGGCCTTGTGGCGCAGGTAGAGAACGAGGCGCAGCTGGCCTTCGTCATTGCCCACGAAATCATCCACTACTACCGTGCCCACGGCCTGGAGACCCTCCTCCGCAAAAGGGAACGCCGTGAAGGCCGCGACCTCGACGACGAGGCCGAGCAGACCGCAAGGCTCCTCCGCTACCATGCCCGCAGCCGCGAGATGGAGTCCGAGGCCGACTCCCTCGGCATCGCACTCTTCTACCTCCCCAGCCCCTATTGGAAAGAGGTCTCCGAAAGCGTCTTCGACATCCTCCAATACGGCGAGCTTCCGTTCGACGACATCCCCTTCGACACCACCCTCTTCAACACGCCTTACTACGCCCTCCGCGGCTGCTGGTTGGACTCGGTAGCCCCCATCACCATCAGCGACGACGATGACGACACCTACAGCTCCCACCCCAACATCCTCACCCGTCGCCGCCACACCGCCCAGGCCCTCTCCGGCCACACCGGTGGGCAGAAGTTCCTCGTCACCACTCCGGAGCAGTTCTATAGCCTCCGCCACACCGTGCGCCTGGAGTGCATCCGCTACGACCTCCTCCACGGCCATTTTGCCCGCGCCCTCTACAACAGCTGGCTCCTCCTCCGCACCAACCCCGACGACGAAACCCTCAACCTCTACTTTGCCCGCGCCCTCTACAGCGCCGCCGTGGCCCGCTGTAACGACAATGCCGACATCATGGCCGACAACTATCTGAAGACCCAAGGCGAGAGCCAGCAGGTGTGCTACGCCCTCAAGACGGCGGGCGTCGAGCAGCTCACCCTTGCCGCCCTCCACAACGCCTGGAGCGCCCACCTCCGCTTCCCCGCCAACGACCGTTTCCCCGCCATGGCCCACCACCTCATGCAGCTGCTCCGTCATCCGTTGGGCAAATCCTCGCCCGACTTCCTCTCCACGCCGCCCGACGCTGCCGCCCTCTCCACGCCACAGCCCGATACCGCCGCCCGCAAAGGCCTCACCAAGTATGAGCGCATCCGGCTGAAACGCCAAAACCAAAGCCGGCAAACACCCACCGCCTACGCCCTCACCGACCTCCTCATGGCCGACACCTCCCTCCTTGCCGCCCTGCACCTCCACCTCGACGGCCCGCTGCCGGAGGAGCCGAAAGCCCTGCAACCCGACACCCACGCCATGCTGCTCTTCAACCCCAACTACTGGGTTATGGACCACGGCGACAACCTCGTCACCAGCCGCAGCATCACCCACGAGGAGGACCTCTGCCGCCGCATTGCCACCACCGTGGCGCGCCTTGGCGGCCACACAGTCGACTTCTCCGACCAAGGCATGCACGCCATGCTTTCCGACACCCAGTACAACGATTTCCTCACCGTCTGCGAGTGGATGAACGAGTTCTGGCTCACCAAGGGGCGTTACCCGCACCTGCGCCTCACGCAGCCCGCCATGGACAGCCTCTTAGACCGCTACGGCGCCACCACCCTCACCATGACCGCCGTCCTCAACAACGAGGGGCAGAGCGGCTCCCTCTCGCCCTCCTACGCCCTCCTGGTGCCCCTCGCCCCCATGGTCATTGCCGCCGCCCTCACGGGCTTGGAGCGCACCACCATGGTCTCCCTTGTGGCCGATGCCCGCCGGGGCACCATGCTCACCCGCCAGGCCTACACCTACAAGATGGCCGACCATCCGGCCCTCATCGATGCCATGCTCCATGACACCTACAGCCGTGTGCTCCGTCCCGCACGGCGCGACCCCGTCGGCTTTATGGGTCACCGCTTTGCCTTGGCGGCGGGTGTCAACATGGGTCTGAGCGGGAAACAGCCTTTCAAGCAGGGGCATTATGTGGCCTTCACCCCTTGGGCTTCGGCCGAATTTGCGCTGAAGCGCAGCCTCTCCATCGCCGCCACGGCACGCTACCAGGCTGCCTATCCTGATGTGACAGTCGCCTACCTCGTGCCCCGCCAGGTGGGAAACAGCATCAGCATTTTCGACTCCATAGACGTCAGCTCACGCAATATGCTCACCCTCGGCCTCGAGGTGCGCATCTACAAGAACAGCCATTTTGCCCCGTTAGGCTACTATTTCGATATCGGGGCCCATGCGGTGCATTTCTCCCTCCCCGGTGGCGGCGATGGCGGCAACACCTACGGCATCCATTTCGGCATAGGCCGCAACTATATCTTCCACCGCCACCTCCTGCTCAACTACCAGATTGACTATGCCTACACCTACGGTCTGTCCAAGACCTTCGGCTTCGAAACCGACACCCGCCAATTCCTCCACTACCCCGATGCCGTCCTCTCCAACATCCTCACCCTCAAGTTAGGAATAGGAATAGTCCCTTGAAAGTGAAAATTGAAAATTGAAAATTGAAACACGACTCACGAATTAACACATTAGCACATTAACACATTCACAAAGATGATTATCCGCAATTACCGCGAAGATGCCTCGAAGAGGCATAATCTTATTAACCCCACACAAGGAACGCAGTGTGGGGTGACTGAAAATCATTTCTGTATGCGTCTTGGAGAGACGCTACAAGGAATAATAATAAATTGAAAATTGAAAAGTGAAAATTGAAACACGACTCACGAATTAACACATTAACACATTAACACCTTCTCAAAGTTATGAAGAAAATCGTACTTTTTTTGTTTTTGGCTGCGTGTTTGCAGCAGGTGGATGCTCAAATCCGCTACATCTATGTGCCCGGCGACGGCGAGCGCCAGTTCGGCCTCAGCCTCACACCCTCCTACTGCGCCCAGCAGATGGGCGTGGGCATCACTGCCACAGGCCCCACCGGGACGGAGCAGAGCCTCAGCACCAAAGGCACCATCGACAACAACGTGGGCTTCAGCGCCGGCCTTTTCTATGGCTACGAGACGCGCCACAACCGCACCATCGAGTTCGGCAACTATGCCACCGTCTACTACAGCATCAACCCTTTCAGCGGCACGGTGAGCGTTGAGCGCGACGGCAAGACTGAACAACACGAAGTGAAGTACACCGCCCAGCGCATACTGCTCCATTTCAACCCCTTCCTCAGCTACTCCATCAACGACCAGTTCTCCCTCAGTGCCGGCTTGGGCGTCTCCTTGGCCCCGCAGCTGAAAAGCAAAGTGCGCTACGACGGCAAACCCATGGACTTGGCTGCGGCCAAGTCCAGCCGCTTCGACGCCTTCGAGAACCTTTTTATGGGGCTGATGAACTTCCATTTCGACGCCAACGTGGGGGCCAAGTACTGGTTCAGCGACCAGCTCTTCTGCGGGGCGCGGCTGCAATATTGCTTCTACACGCTCAGCATCCTCTCCCTCTTTGGCAAGGATGGCGAGGCCGACCTGAGCGAGTACCCCAACGGCGTGGTGAACCTGAACCTTGCCAACGGTACCGGCACGGCCAACTACTTCCTGCCCGGCAGCAAGGTGCAGATGGTGCTGTCGTTAGGCTACGTGTGGTAGGCCTACAGGCTGCTGTATCAGTGTGAAGGGGGATCAGCGTCGGTCTCCCTTCGCTTTGTAAGAAATTCCTGTTTTGTTCTTAGCCCTCATTTTGCCCTCAAAAAAGGGGACAAATGAGGGCTAAATGGTTGCAGCATGATTGTCAAGGAGCGAAGGGAGAGCGACGCTGCGCTGGCGGAGGACGGGATCAAAGGGCTTACGGCATTGAGCGTCATGGAACTACAAAAAAAAGCGTCCCACCCGGTGGGACGCTTTTTTGCTTATAGGATAAGAACGGCAGATTACTGGGCGTCCTTGACAAAGCGGATGGTCAACGGGTCAGTGGTTGAGAGGCCAAAGGACTTTCTGCCATAGCTGGTGGAGCCTTCTAACAAGCCAAAGCAGAAGGAAATGCCCCTCCCGTGGTTATAATCAGGGGTCCAATAGTAGCCGGTATTGTTTAAACGGTTAATTGTGGTAGACTCTTGTGTAAGACGGCGGCCGGCTGCGGGCAGGAAGACGCAACCTGCATCTTCGAGGGTGCGCCACTCTTCATAGGAATAGGTGACGTTGCTGTTCCAGCTGTTGCCGCTGTTACCAAAGGAATTCGCTGTGGGTTTGCGGTTATCCTCAAGAGGCCAGCTGAAATTGTCCGGGAAAATCAGCAAGCCGTGGCGGGTAATGTTGTTGTGCGTAGTGATGGAAACACCGGCCCAACGCATGGTCATATTGCGGCTGTTGAGCATATGATTCCATTGAGCATAAGTGAGTGCGAACCATGTGGCGGTGCCGCCATTGGTGAGGTTGCTGGCATAGGCCGTGCTCATCGTAGTGGCACTGCCGTTGCTGTTCCAGGGCAGGTGGTCGTCGAAACCAGTAGTTGCATAGTATTGATAGTCGGCAAATTTGTAGTTGCTTCCGTCCTTGACAACATTGCCTTTGGAGAAGGACACTTTGCGGCCGCTGCTATTGATGGTGAACTTGCCGGTGAGGTCGCCAGGGTGGAAGTTGATGGTGTTCTCACCCAGGGTCAGGGTGTGGAACTTGTGGGCCTGGAAGGTGATGCCGGAGGTGGTGGTGCGGGTGAAGATGTTGCTGTCGGCATCGTACAGCTTCACTTGGAAGTAGTTGTAGGTGTTGGCGGGCAGGTAGATGTAGAAGATGTGCTCGCTGGTGATGTCAACATTGTTGGCAAGGGCGAGGGTGGTCACCTTGGTGTGGTTGGAAGCTGCGGTGTTGACGGCCATCGCGGCAGCCCCTTCATTCATGGAGACGGTGAAGTCGCCATTGAGGTACTGGTCGGCGATGATTTGGATTTTGGAGATGGAGGTGTTGGCCTTGGTGAGTTTCAGTTTCAGCACGCTGCAAGGGCTGTAGAACTGCAGGGCCGTGGTAGCGGACTCGGCATAGAGGGGGAGCGTGACGAGCGCGCCGCCGTTGGAGGTCTGCACCTTGGGGAGGGTCATGACGTTGGAGGCAGTGGCAAGGTCGGCGGGGTAGATGGCGGTGTAGGGGGCATCGCCAAGGTTGGATTCAGGGTTGGTAACGTCGAGGGTGGCGTTGCGGGACTTGGCAGCGGCGGGGGTGACGGTGTAGGCGGTGCCTTGGGCGTCGCCGGTGCCGAAGATGGCTACTTGGTCACCAGCTTCCCAATAGAGGTCGGTGCCGTCGTAGGCTACCTTTGCGTCGGTGGACATGGCAGCGGTGAACTGGGGTGCGTTGCCGGTTTTCTCCTTGGAGCAGGAGACGGTGATAAGGCTCAGCGAAGCGAGCGCGATGAGATAGAAGGATGTTTTCTTCATTGCTGTTTTTGGTTCTTTAGTGGTTAATAGTTACATTTAATTTGGATGGGATCAACCCCAGTTGGCATCGTTGATGTCGCCGCCATCAGAGAGGTTGTTCATGATTTGAGCACCGTTTGCGGGGTCGATGGGAGTAGTGCTGCCTTCGAAGCCTTTTTCAACACGGGCATCCAGCACCTCGACGAGGGGCTGAGAGTACATTTTTTTGTTCGTTTTTTTCATTTCAATTATTGGTGTTTGTTAATAAAATATAAAATCTATGTTATAAAAATGGTATAACAATAGTTGTAAGTGTTTGATAATATTGTATATAAAGATTTTTTCCGATTTCTTTAAACATGGCAAATATACGACTTTTTCTGCAATTGCAAAGGAAATGGCAGAAAATAGTTGATATTTGCTGGCTGAAGGGGTGGGGAAATAGAGGGGATAGAGGGGGATAGAGGGTTAGTGGAAGGTTTGCATGTCGACGAGTTTTTTGTATAGGCCGCCGCGGGCGAGGAGCTGCTGGTGGGTGCCTTGCTCGGCGATGATGCCGCGGTCCATGACGATGATGTGGTCGGCGTGGCGGATGGTGGAGAGGCGGTGGGCGATGATGATGCAGGTGCGCCCCTGCATGAGGCCGCTGAGGGCTTGCTGCACGGCGAGCTCGCTCTCGGTGTCGAGGGCGGAGGTGGCCTCGTCGAGGATGAGGATGGGCGGGTTTTTGAGAACGGCGCGGGCAATGCTGAGGCGTTGGCGCTGGCCGCCGCTGAGGGTGATGCCGCTGTCGCCGATGTTGGTGTTGTAGCCGTCGGCCAGCTGGTTGATGAATTCGTCGGCGTGGGCGATGGTGGCGGCGTGCCGCACGGCGTCGAGGCTGTAGTCGGAGTGGCCGAAGGCTATGTTGTTGGCCACGGTGTCGTTGAAGAGGATGCAGTCCTGCGAGACGAGGCCTATCTGCGCCCGGAGGCTGTTGATGTTGAGGTCGGTGATGGGTGTGCCGTCGATGAGTATCTGTCCGTCGGTGCTGTCGTAGAAGCGGGGGAGGAGGTCGACGAGGGTGGTCTTGCCGGCGCCGGAGGGGCCGACGATGGCGACGGTGCTGCCGCAGGGGATGGTGAGGTTGATGTTGCGGAGCACGTAGACGGGCTCGGCGTCGGCGTCGGTGCGGTAGGCGAAGGAGACGTCGCGGTAGTCGATGCTGTGGTGGAAGGCTGTGAGGGTGGTGGCGTTGGGTTTTTCAAGGATGGTCTCGTCGGCATCCATGATTTCGAAGATGCGGGCTGCGGCGGCATTGGCTTTCTGGAGGTTGTTGTAGACGCGGACGATGGACTGCACAGGGGGTATGAGGCGCGCAAAGAGGATGACGAAAAGGATGAAGACGGAGGAGAGGAGCTCGCCTTGCAGGACGGCGATGCCGCCAAGGATGAGGATGAAGACAAGGCCAACGGTGAGGAGGACTTCGGAGAGGGGGCTGCTGAGCTCGCGGCGTGTGGCCACCTGGATGGAACGGCGTGTGTAGGCCTCGTTGGCTTGGTCGAAGGTGCGGGCGCTGCGCTGCTCTTGTCCGAAGGATTTGATGGTGCGGATGCCGGCAAGGGACTCTTCGAGGACGGCAAAGAGGTGTCCCAGTTCGGCCTGGCCCTTGGTGGAGGAGCGGCGCAGACTGCGCCCTATGCGACCGATGAGCCACACGGATAAGGGCATGACAATAAGGAAGTAGAGGAATAGGCGAGGACTGATGAAGATGAGCACGGCGGCAAAGACGAGGATGTTGACGGGGTCCTTGCCAAGGGAGATGATGGAGGTGAGGACACCCCACTCGATGTCGGAAAGGTCATTGGACATGCGGCTGATGATGTCGCCGCGACGGCGGGCGTTGAAGTAGGAGACGGGGAGGATGGTGATTTTGTGGTAGAGGTCGTTGCGGAGCCGCATGACGATGCCGTTGCGCATGGGGCCTATGACGTATTGGGCGGCATAGCGGCAAAGGTTGGAGAGGAAGGAGAAGGCAAGGTAGACAAGGGCAAAGCCTACCAGGCAGGGCCAGAGGCCGTGTTGCGCCTTGAGGGCGGCGAGGGAGTAGGTCATGTAGAGGGAGAGGTATTCCTGGCTCAGGGAGAAGGGCGGGAGAGAACCGGCAGGGGAGGAGGAGCCAAAAAGCAGCTCGACAAAGGGGACGATGGTGACAAAGGTGAAAAGGTTGAAGAAGACGGCCAGCATGTTGAAGACAAGGTTGCCCGCGATGTTCCAGGGGTAGAACTTGAGGTATCGGAATACGCGCCAGATGTCGTGCATGGTTCTTCTTTAAGGATTAAGGACGTTGCAGGGTGATGGTGGAGGGCAGGGCCGGCGTGGCACCTGCGCGGGCAGGGAGGGTGAAGGTGGCGGTGCGGCAGCCCGGGGCTGCGACGGTGACGGTGTTGGCCTTGGAGGTGGAGAGCAGGAGGGTGTAGCGGCCTTGGGGGTCGGCGTGGTAGCGGGAGGGCGTGGAGGTGCCGTGGTCGACGGTGATGGTAGCGTTGGCGGGCTTGCCGTCAGGTGTCAGGACGGTGCCGCGTAACAGGGTCATGCCCTCGGGGCGCGCAGCGGGGTAGAGCTCGAACATCAGCACGTCCTGTCCGCCCATGCGGTCGGGACCCGCGGTGCGCCCGGCATAGTAGGCATGGGTGCCCGCCGGGATGACGCTGAGGGCGATGTCGTCCTCCTCGGTGTTGAGGGGCAGCCCCAGGTTGATGGGCTTGGGCTGGTCGGGGTTGTCGAGGTCGATGAAATAGAGGTCGTAGCCGCCAAAGCCTTGCCATCCGTTAGAGGAGAAGTAGAGGGTGTGGCCATCGGCATGGATGAAGGGGCAGCGCTCGTTGCCCGGAGTGTTGACGGCGGAGCCCAGGTTTTGGGCTTTGCCCCAGGAGCCGTCGGCTTTGCGGTGGCAACGCCAGATATCGGTGCCGCCCAGGCCGCCTTTGCGGTTGGAGGCAAAGTAGAGCCATTGGCCGTCGGCCGAGATGGAGGGTTGTGACTCCCAGCTGTCGGGAGCGTTGACATTGTCGCCGGCGTTGGCGACGGGCTGCCAGCCGTTGCTGTCCGGGCGGGTGAAGTAGATGTCGCTGTTGTTGTAGCCGCGGAATCGGCGTATGACGGGGTAGTAGAGCTCGCGGTTGTCGGCGGTGAGGGTGACGCCGCCTTCAGGGTCGCCTTGGTTGAAGGGGGCTTTGAGTAGGCGTGCGGGACCGAAGAGGGTGTCGCGGCGGTCGGATTGGTAGAGGAGCAGAGGCTTCTGCTCCAGCTCGCGGGTGTAGAAGGAGGCGCGCGAGGAGGTGGAGGTGGCGCGCAGCAGGTAGCAGTGGGCACCGTCGTGGGTGATGAAGGGCATGGCCTCGTCCTCGGCAGAGGAGAGCCCCGGAACCACATGCGGGTCGAAAGGTGCGCGGTTGCGGTAGGCCTCGGCCAGGAAGGTGGTCCAGTAGAGGTAGTTGGAGGCCTCCATATAGATGGCGTCGCTCTCAGGAGTGCCGGCATTGTTGGCCAGCTCGAAATAGCGTTTGAAGTCCTCTTCGGCAAGGCCGTACTCCTCATCGGTGTAGTGTATCAATCCCATGTAGTAGTGCGCCACGGCATTGGGATAGTTGGGATTGAGCTTCAGCACCTGGGGAAAATAGCGGCGGATGCCCGCCACGTTGAAGTTGCGCTTCACGGCATTCAGACCCAGATAGAAGTATACGTCGGGGTTGTCCGGGTAACGCTTGGAGAGGGCGCGCAGGGCCTCGGTCGACGGGCGGTAGCGCCCCTTGGTGTAGTCCTGCACGGCGCGTTCCATCTTCTCCATGTCGGGTTGGGTCATTTTGTAGGTGAAAGGGCTCTGCCCCCAGGCTGTGGCCATGAGGCAGAAGAAGAGGAGCAGGAGGAGGACGCGGCGCATGGGAGAGGTCAGAGTTTTGCGGGGTCGATATAGAAGTTCACTTCGGGGCCGTTGCAGGGGGTGCCGCAGTGCAGGGCGCAGTCGGCGCAGAGGGTCAGCTCGCCGTGCAGACGTTTCTTCACCATGTCCACGAGGGTGTCGCGCAGGGGCTCGAACTCTATCTGTTGCAGCACCTCGTCGCAGAAGGCGTAGAGGAGCAGCGTCTGTGCGGTGCGCTCGCTCACGCCGCGCGAGCGGATGTAGAAAAGAGCTTGCTCGTCTAACTGGCCGATAGTGCTGCCGTGGGAGCACTTCACGTCGTCGTTGTAGATTTCGAGGAAAGGCTTGGTGTTGATGATGGCCTTGTCCGTGAGGAGGATGTTGTTGTTGGACTGGTAGGCCTCGGTCTTGACGGCGCCGTCGCGCACCAGCACGTGGCCGTTGAAGGTGCCGCGCGCCGAGTCGTCCAGTATGCCCTTGAAGAGCTCGCGGCTATGGCAGTTGGGGTAGGCGTGGTCCACAAAGATGTAGTTGTCCACCTGCTGCTCCTGGTCGTTGAGGAAAAGGCCGTGAGCCTGCACGTCGCAGTGCTCGCCCATCATGCGGATTTCCGTGTGGTTGCGTATGTGGCCACCGTTCAGCGTCACCGCCACTGAGCGGAGTGCGGAGCCCGTATCCATCAGGGCATAGGTGTGGTTCAGCAGTCCTGTCTGGTTGTTGAGGTTCTGCATTTTGTAGTATTGCACGTAGGCGTCGCGGCCCACGTGCATCTCGGTCACGTTGTTGGCAAAGGCCGGGGCGTTGTCATAGCTGTCGTCGCAATGTATCAGGGTCACTCGGCTGTTGCGCCCTACCACCACGAGGTTGCGCACTTGGAGGAAGAGGCCGTGGCCGGCGTTGACGACGGACTGGAGCTGCACGGGGCGTTCCACCTGTACCCCGTCGGGCACATAGATGAAGAGCCCGTCGGTATAGTTCTCGGTGTTCAGTTGCAGGTAGGGGTTCTGCTGCGGTGTGCAGAGGCCGAAATACTGTCTTACAAAGTCGGCGCGCTTGCCGCTGATGTCTCGCAGACTGCCGTAGACTATCCCTTGGCTGTCCACCGTCAGCCCCTCATGGCAGAGACCGTTCTCCACCACTAAGCGCAGGGCGTCGAGGTTGGGTATGTTGCAGCGGTACTCCGCCGTCTGTCGCTCGCCTTGTGGCAGTCGCAGCTCGTCCGTGAGGAGGGCGGAGAAGTCTACATTGCGCCACACCTCGTTTTTGCGCAGACGGGGTTGCAGGTCGCGGAAATCTTTTACAATCTTTTCCATAAGGCTCACTTCCCGCTTTCCAGTTCTTCTTTAATCCACTCATAGCCCTTCTGCTCCAGTTCCAGAGCCAGCTCCTTGGGGCCGGTCTTCACAATGCGGCCCTCGTACAGCACGTGTACAAAATCCGGCACGATGTAGTCCAGCAGACGCTGATAGTGGGTGATGACCACCGTGGCGTTGTCCGGGCGGCGCAACTTGTTCACACCGCTGGCCACAATGCGCAGGGCGTCGATGTCGAGGCCGGAGTCCGTCTCATCCAGAATGGCAAGTGTGGGGTCCAGCATGGCCATCTGGAAAATCTCGTTCTTCTTCTTTTCACCGCCGCTGAAGCCCTCGTTCACTGAGCGGTTGGCCAGCTTGGTGGTCATTTCCACCACCTTTTTCTTTTCCTCCATCAGTTTCAGGAACTCCGAGCCCGACAGCGGGTCCAGACCGCGGTACTTGCGCTGCTCGTTCACCGCGGTGCGCATAAAGTTGGTGATGCTCACCCCCGGAATCTCCACGGGGTATTGGAAACCGAGAAAGATGCCCTCGCAGGCGCGCACATCCACAGGCATGTCCAGGATGTTCTTGCCTTTGTATATCACCTCGCCTTCGGTGACGGTGTACTTGCTGTTGCCGGCTATCACGCCTGCCAGCGTGCTCTTGCCGTTGCCGTTGGGACCCATGATGGAATGCACCTCGCCGGCGTTGATTTCAAGGTTTACCCCTTTCAAAATCTCCCGCTCGCCAATCGAGGCGTGCAAATTGCGTATAGATAATAATGCCATATCGTGTGTTAAGTGTCTGATTATTCTATATTATGCTTTTAGACAAACAATATTATTCGAATGGCAAAGATACATTTTTTTTGCCAAATAATCATTTTCTTCATGTTCTTTGCGTGCCGACGGTTCACCCGGCCAATACTGGTGGATGGTCAGCGGTGAACCCGAAGGTGCCATCAACAGAATCAAAGCCATGAAACGGCAAGCCCATGGCTATGGGGACAGGTCTTCTTTGGTCTGAGATGCAATCCCCTACGCCGAAAAGGCCACACCTGTTTCATTTAGTGGAAAAGCTTCAAGAATTTTAATCTCTCTTTAAAAGAGGCGGGCAGGTAAGGGAACATCCAGCGGCGTTGGCTGCGACGTTTCAGGCGGGCGATGGTGCGCGGGATGAAAGGCATGTCTTTGGGGACGGCCTCCACAAAGCTTTGGCTGACAATCAGGTCATTCATGCGTGTCACATCCTTGGCGGGTACGTGCTCCTTGATGAACATGGAAAAATCCGTGTCAGTATATTCTGCTGCCAATTGCGTAAACAGGCTGAATGCGTGTACTGTCCCAATGCGTTTAAGGGTGCTGATGCATTCGTCGGGGTTCAACATCTCCCGGTTCGCACGCAGGAACATGCCCCAGTCTATGACGTTGCGCAGAGGTAGTTTGTTGCGGGCCGTGAGGTGGCTGACCGTGTGCATAAGCAGATAGACCATATTGGCCATGGGGGGCAGGAAATGATCGTCCGGCACGGTGCGTAGCGATTCCATAATGTAGGCCTCAGCACGGCGTTGGCTGTCGTAGTTCAGGTCCAGCAATTGGCGGTGATTCTCAATGGTTACGCCGTCTATTTTCATTTCGGCATGTTTTCCCACGGCCTTGGCATCAGGGAACCCTAAAAGGGCATTCCCGCGTTCAAAATTCTGCGGGAAAAGGATGTCAATGTCGCCGCAGGGACGCGAGTCCGGACGCGGATAGAAACGCGCCAGGCTCATTCCTTTCAGCAGGACGTAGGGTAGCCCCTCCGCCTTTGCCTTTTCGTCTATCTGTTGCAGAACCTCTTTCTGGTGGGCATAGTGGTAGCGCGTCCGCTCGGCCGAGAGTGTCCAGCTCAGCGCAATGTCTCCCTGAGGTTTCAGGTGTTCGGGAAGCAGGTCGATGGCATCGTTGATGATGGTCACAATGCCATGTTTCCTGGCCAGCCAGAACAGCTTCTGCCACTCCTCGTCGCTGAAAGGGCTGATGTCTGCTGGCCGCTGGTTAAGCGAGCTCCGCAGCAGGATAAACATCTTGTCGGTTAGCGTGGCCATGATGGATAGAAACGTTTTGGGCGATTAGTTGTTCAGATGCACTTTCCAGTTGCGGCCATTCTTGATGCAAGGCACTATGATGTCGTCGGCAATGCTGTCCGGGAAGAAAGCATTAGAAGTGACAAGGTGGAGATTCACCAATGCTGTGGTATCCCCTTCGCCGAGGGTAGAGCCGGTGACTTCAAATGTGTGAATCACCATGCCAATGCTGTCCAGATACTCAATTACCACGGGTCGGGCTTCTTCGGGGAGGTCGGTGTAGGTCATGGCTTTTTCAAAGTCGTTGGCCTTGTTTGCTGTGTAGAAATCGGTCACAACCTTTTCGGGGCTGTTGCTGCATGCGGCCAAAAAGAGGGTGCAGGCCGCAGCCATTGCGATAACGTATTTCTTCATGTTTTGAGACTTGTTATTGTATTTTTGTTGTCTGTTCAGAATTTGCAAAAATACGAAAAATATCCTAATAAAATACTTTTTTTTTATTATGTCAAATATTATTCTTAATTTTGCACGCTTTAAATGTTATGGGAGAATTATTTCTTGGCATATTGTGCGGCATAGCCTTGTCGCTGTTTTTCAGTTTCGGACCTGCTTTTTTCTCGCAGCTCCGAACCAGTATACAATATGGTTACCGCAAGTCCTATCCTTTCGCTTTTGGTGTCAGCGCGGGCGATATTATTATTGTCTTCTTAATGCTGACAGTGTTAAAAAATGTCGATCTCTACGAGCTTCTCCACAATGTCTGGGTGGCATCCATCAGTGGTGCAGTGCTTGTGATAATGGGCATCTATTTCCTACGCAAAGAGGTGACCAGCCTTGAGGACGAGGAGAAACACATCAAGTTCAAAAGCAAGGATGGCGACCCCCGCCGTCGCACCATCTTCATGCAAGGCTTTGTCATCAACATTATCAATCCCCTCATTTGGATTTATTGGGTTTCGGTCATTGCCCTCCTTACGGGAGAGCTGAACCTTACCGTCCTTGAGCGCTACATCTTCTTCCTTGGTGTTCTTGGCACCACGCTTGGCCTTGACATTCTGAAGTGCAAACTGGCCTCGCTCCTGCAGCGTATCATCACAGCCAAACTCCTCAACATCACCAATAAAGTCTGCGCCGTTGTGATGTTCATCTTTGCGGGCTACATAGTCATCTCCATGGCTCTCTATCAGTTCAACCCCAAAGTCCGTGCACACGAACAGCAGAACGAACCCCAGTCCACCCAGATGATTAAAAAGATACACAATCTTCAGAAGGCGGACAGCAGCATCTCCCTTTTCCACATGCCGCGCATCCACACCCCAGGATCCGCCCATACCCACCACGACGAAAAGACCTCCACAAAAACCGAATAGCATGAACCAGACCATCCACGATTTGATGACGCGCCGCAGCGTCCGAGCCTACTCGGACCGCATGCCCTCCAAAGCTGACATTGAAACCATTTGCCAGGCAGGGCTCTACGCCGCCACAGGCATGGGTACACAAAGTCCCATCATCCTTGCCGTGACCAACAAAGAGTTGCGCGACAGGCTCAGCCGGCTGAATGCCCAAGTGATGGGCACCGACACAGACCCCTTCTACGGGGCACCCGTAGTCCTCACCGTCCTTGTCAATACCGACGTGGCAGTCACCTCCGTCGAGGATGGCAGCCTCATGCTGGGCAACATGCTCAATGCCGCCCACGCATTGGGTCTCTCCTCCTGCTGGATCAACCGTGCCCGCGAGGTCTTTGCCTCCCCTGAGGGGAAGACCATCCTCAAACAACTGGGCGTCGAAGGCAACTTCCTGGGTGTCGGCAACTGCATTGTCGGCTATCCCATTGGACCCGAACCACAAGCCCGTCCACGCAAAGAAAACCGCCTTTTCTGGGCCGAATAGCCGTCCAATAGCCATGATAAGAGAAGAAACCGTTTTTGGCCCCATATTTAGCCGTCGTTTAGGCACATCATTGGGAATCAATCTACTGCCTGAAAAGGGCAAGATATGCAACTTCGATTGCATCTATTGCGAGTGTGGATGGAACAAAGACGGCCGTGCCGACACCGTCCTCCCCACAGCCGCCAAAGTCCACCACGACCTCAAAAGCAAGCTTGAAGACCTGCAACAGCAGGGCATAAAAGTCGACTCCATCACCTTCTCTGGTGACGGTGAGCCGACCCTCAACCCCGAGTTCCCCGCCATCATTGCCGACACCGTCGCCCTCCGCGACCAGTATGCACCCTCCGCCAAGGTCTCCGTCCTCTCCAATGCCACGCGCGTCCACCTGCCCGAAGTGTTCGAAGCCCTCACCAAGGTGGACAACCCCATCATGAAAATCGACGCCCCCACCAACGGCCTCGTGGCCCGCATCAACCAGCCCGCGCCCGGCTACGACATTGCCCGCGTGGTCACGGCACTCAAGCAGTTCAAAGGCAACTTCGTGTTGCAGACCTGTATGCTGCGCAGCAAGGAATATCAATTCGATTCCTCCAGTCCCGAAGTGCTGGACGGTTGGATGCAGATAGTCCGTGAACTTCGCCCACGGCAAATCATGGTCTACACCATCGACCGCGCCACGCCGGCCCAGGACCTCGAACTCTTCACCCCCGAAGAGATGACCCGACTGGTGCAACCCCTCATTGACGAAGGCTTCAATCTCCAAATCAAAGGCGCCCTCGCACCCTGACGGCGACGGTCCGTTACCACGGCCTAAATACAGATTATTAAATCATTTTTTTTAGAAAAAACACTCATTTCAAAAAAAATGCGTATTTTTGCAACTCCGAAAAGCACGCAAAAATGCTTTCTGGAAACGTATAATAAACAATCAATCAAAAGATTGAGTAATAATAACAAACATAGGAGAACCAAGTTATAGCAGTACCAATTACCCCTGGCGCCCCCAACAATAACAACAGAGGACGCGGCAAAGGCCCTCAAAAGAAAGAGGCAGAACATCTGATCAACGAGCGCATCACCGACCCCATGGTCCGAGTGGTGGGCGAAGGTATGGAACCTACCATTATGAGCACCAAAGAAGCGCTGATCAGAGCATACAACGAAGGTCTTGACTTGGTGATGATTTCCCCCAATGCCAATCCTCCTGTGTGCAGAATCATAGAGTACCAGAAGTACCTCTACGAGCAAAAGAAGAAAGACAAAGAGCGCAAAGCCAACTCCACCAAAGTGGTCATCAAAGAAATCCGCCTCAGCCCGCAGACCGACGACCACGACTTCGAGTTCAAGCTCAACCACGCCAAACGTTTCCTCAAAGAAGGCAACAAGGTGAAGGTCGACGTCTTCTTCCGCGGACGTTCCATCGTCTACAAAGAGCAAGGCGAAACCCAGCTCCTCAAGTTCGCCGAGGCCCTGATGGACTATGGCAAGCCCGAAGCCATGCCCCGGCTCGAGGGCAAGCGCATGCTCATCATCATTGCGCCCAAGAAACAGTAATCCAAGTACTATCGCAACAATATAGTCTAACTTATTAAAACACAGTAAAGTAATGCCTAAAATGAAAACAAAGGCCGCTGCCAGAAAGCGCTTCACTTTCACCGGCACCGGCAAGATCAAGAGAAAGCATGCTTATCACAGTCACATCCTGACTAAGAAAGAGACCACGCAGAAACGTAACCTCGACCACACCGCACTGGTGAGCCGCGACGACGAGAAGCGCGTCAAAAGAATGCTTTTAGCTTAACACGGGTCCAACGGCCCGGCCCCCCGCGGTGCAGGCTCGCCCTGCTGCCGCCGCAAGCACGGAGCCACCGACCCTTCACGGAGTTATTAACCATTATTTCGAGCACAAAAGAGCAGCCACGACTGCTGCCGCTGAAATGAAAAACAATTAAACAAAAATGCCAAGATCAGTAAACGCTGTAGCTTCAAGAGCTCGCAGAAAGAAAATCCTCAACCGTACCAAAGGTTACTGGGGTAGAGGTAAAAACGTATGGACCGTTGCCAAGAACAAATGGGAAAAAGGTCAAACCTACGCCTACCGCGACAGAAAGAACAAGAAGAGAGAGTTCCGCGCTCTGTGGATTAACCGTATCAATGCCGGTTGCCGCATCAACGGTATCTCCTATTCTGTTTTTATGGGCGAATTGCACAAGAACAACATCGAACTGAACCGCAAAGTTCTCGCCGACCTGGCTATGAACAACCCTGAGGCCTTCACCGCTGTTGTCAAGATGGTAAAGAAATAACCAATTAGAACTGAGTGATTAACCTTTAAAACTTTATGTCATGGGAAAAACTGAACTTATGCAATATGTAGAGGATTTGGTCGAGCGCAAAGACCTCCCCGAATTCAAGGCTGGCGATACCATCACTGTCCATTACAAAATCAAAGAAGGTAACAAAGAACGCATCCAGAACTTCCAAGGCGTTGTCCTGCAACGCAGAGGAAGCGGTTCCACTGAGACCTTTACTGTCCGTAAGATTACCAACGGTGTTGGTGTGGAGCGCGTGTTCCCCATCTGCAGCCCGTTCATCGAGCAAATCGACATCAACAAGCGTGGTGCCGTCCGCAGAGCAAGAATCTTCTATCTCCGCAATCTTACAGGTAAGAAAGCCCGTATTAAAGAGAAAAGACGTTAGTCTTCTCCCGCACCGATATGCTTGGATTAAAGAGGGCATCCCGTTCGCGGGTGCCCTCTTCTTCTTTCCTCCCTCGCCCCTTAGCCCTTACGCATTGCTCAATACTACGATCCTTCTATAAGGAATCATTACAGAAGGAATGAGGAACGATTGGGGAAGGAACAGGGTAGGGACGAACGAGTAGGGGACCGCGACAGAAGCACCTTCCTTTTGCGAGCGCAAAATTAAATTTTGTCATGTCAAGAAAAAGGTGTATCTTTGCAAATTACATTAATGTGAAGCGAAACACTTAACTTTTTATATATAAAGGAGATATAAACAATGAAAGTAAATGTCAAAAACTTTGGTGAGGTGTCGGTGCCGGAGCAAAGCTCCATTATCGACATCATCAAGATGGTAAACCCGGAGGGTCTGAACAATTATTGTGCAGCCAGAATCAACAACGAATCCCCGCTGATTGATCTCCGAACTACCGTCACTTCCGATTGCGACATTGAACTCTTAGATACGAGCAACAAGGAGTGTCTCTCCGTGCTGCGCCACACCACGGCCCACATCATGGCCGAGGCCGTGCAGAACCTCTTCCCAGAGGCAAAGATTACCATCGGCCCTGCCACGGACAACGGCTTCTTCTACGACTTCGATTTCCGCCCCTTCAGCCGCGAGGACCTCGACGCCATTGAGAAGGAGATGAAGTCCATCATCAAGAAGGCCACCCGTCTGGAGCGCAAGGAGGTGACCCGCAACGAGGCACTGCAAATCATGACCGAGCGTAATGAACCCTATAAGGTAGAGCTGCTTGAGGCCATCCCTGAGGGTGAGACCATTACCATCTATCAGCAGAACAATTTCGTCGACCTCTGCCGCGGTCCGCACCTGCTCAACACGCGCCCCATCAAGGGCTTCAAACTGCTCTCGTCGTCCAGCACCTACTGGCGTGGCGACAAGAAGAACAAGTCCCTCAGCCGCATACACGGCACGGCATTCTTCACCAAGGAGGAGCTGGAAGGTTATCTGCAATATTTGGAAGACATCAAGAATCACGACCACAACAAGATTGGCCGCGAGTTGGAACTCTTCACGACGGTAGACGTCATTGGCCAGGGGCTGCCGCTGCTGATGCCCAAGGGCACCAAGATTGTGCAGACCATGCAGCGCTGGATTGAGGACGAGGAGACCCGCCGCGGTTACATGCGCACCAAGACGCCGTACATGTCCAAGAGCGACCTCTACAAGATGTCGGGCCACTGGGACCACTACCGCGACAAGATGTTCATCATGGGCGACCCCGACAGCGAGGACGAGGTTCTTGCCATGCGCCCCATGACCTGCCCGTTCCAGTACTTTGTCTATAAGAACAGCCAGAAGTCCTATCGCGACTTGCCTTGCCGCTACGGTGAGACGTCGATCCTGTTCCGCAAGGAGGACAGCGGCGAGATGCACGGCCTGACGCGCGTCCGCCAGTTCACCATCAGTGAAGGCCACCTCATTGTGCGCCCGGACCAGATGGTGGAGGAGTTCAAGGGTTGTATTGACTTGGCTCGCTACTGCCTCACCACCCTCGGTTTGGCCGACGATGTGACGTGGCACCTCTCCAAATGGGATCCCGACGACACCGAGAAGTACATCGGCGACGCGGCCACCTGGGAGCAGACGCAACAGCATATCCGCGACATCCTCAACGAGCTCAACATCCCGTTTGTGGAAGATGTCGGAGAGGCCGCTTTCTATGGCCCCAAGGTGGACATCAACGCCAAGAACGTCTATGGCAAGGAGGACACGATGATCACCATCCAGTGGGATGCCTTGATTGCCGAGCGTTTCGACATGTATTTCATCGACAAGGACGGCAGCCGTCAGCGTCCCTACATCATCCACCGCACCAGCATGGGCTGCTATGAGCGCACGCTGGCATGGCTGATTGAGAAGTACGAGGGTGCATTCCCCACCTGGCTGGCACCCGAGCAGGTGCGCGTGCTGCCCATCTCCGAGAAGTTCATGGACTATGCCGAGCAGGTGACCGCAGAGCTGCAGCGCAACGGTATCGAGGCCACCCTTGACCGCCGCAGCGAGAAGATTGGCTACAAGCTGCGTGAGGTCCGCATGCAGAAGATTCCTTACGCCCTGCTGATTGGCCAGAAGGAACAGGACGAGGGCGTCGTGGCCGTGTGGAACCGCAAGGACGGCGACCTGGGACAGTCCAAGCTCGACACCTTCGTCGACGCTCTCTGCAAGGAAATCCGCACCAAGAGTGTGGAACTGACCATCCGCAAAGAGGCCTAAGCCCTGCCATTTGGCATCTAATAAAATTGAAGGCAACGGTGCATCGCGCTGTTGCCTTCAACTTTTTGTGTCTGCGTGGGAAGGTTGCTGGGCCTGTCCCGGTCAAGTGGTCAGAAGATGCTCCAGGGCTCTATGCCCAAAACGTTGCTCATAAGGTTTACGCAGCGAAGCATGAAGAAGATGGCACCGGATTCGTGGGCTGGCGCCATTGGGGTGCTGCCGTAGTTGGCGGTGTCTAATATCACGTTCTGAGCGCCGTTGGCCAAGAGGAAGTGGTGGAGGTTTGTGGTGTTCTCCACAGGGACTGTGATGTCCTGCGTATTGTGGAAGAGGAGTATGTGCTCGTCCCTGCGGGGCTGCCATCCTTGGCAGAGGTTGTCCCGGTCCATGGCGGCCAGATAGCGTTGCGCAAGGCGGGTGGTGGTGTCGGTCATGGCTGGAGTGACGTATTCGGCAAAGGCCAGGCTCCCCACTTTGGCGTCAATCTCTTCGCGAGTATAGCGTTTGCTTAAGATCCATTCGTCAATATTGCTCAGCACAGGTTCGCGAAACACTTCGTGGCGGGGAATATCGAGGTTGAAGTATTCGTTGTAGGAGAGGAGCACGCTGATTACGGTGCTGGGCATGCCCGCTATGGTGGCATTGATGAATTGGCGGTAGGTCTCGTGGATGTCGTAGGAGCCGGCGCCGGCAAAGCTGTAGTCGATGTGTATGTCGGGGTAATGCTCGTCGACCAGCCTTACCACGCCCATGGAGGTCTGCCCGCCCTGGGAGTATCCCATGTTGAACAATTTCTCTTCCCAGCTGAAGCCCATCTCTTTGAGCAGCTGCTTGCCGGCAATCAGAGCATCGACGCTGTTCTGTGCGTTGACACGCGAGATGCAGTAGGCTTGTTGCTCTTTCTCCGTCACGCCAAAGCCGTAGTAGTCCGGCGAGATGGTAATCATGCCGCTGGGCAGCATGAGTGTCTGTATGCTCAGTTCGCCGCGCGAGGGGCATTGGTCGGCCCGGTAGATGGTGAAGTGGTTGTAGAGGATAAGGCCTCGTGCGGGGTTGTGGCGGGTCACGTCGTCGCCCATGGTGATGGTGGCCGAATGCGGCACACGTTTGCCGTAGGGGTCGGTGGACATGTAGACGAAGTTGAAGGCCGTCATCTTCTGCGCGTCATAGTGTACGGAGTCGGTGACATAGATTTCAGTCCTTGGCTCTTCAGTGGGGTTTGTTCGCTCCTCCTTCTGGCAGCTGTATAAGGTGCCGACGGCAATCAGCAATAAGATTGCAATCTTGAAATGGGATGACACAGTGTTTGTTTTATGATTGTGCATGGGTGTTTAGTTGTTGTCGATATTGCTACCGGAGGAGCGGCTATACAGCGTGATACCATTGCGGTTGATATGTTCCAGCAGGGCAGGATTGTTGATTTCCTTGTACAGGCTTAGGTCGGTTTCGTATGGCATCAACAGGTCGTCAATGGCTTGGCAGAGGGTGAGTAGGTCGTGGTGCGTGAGATCGTCGCCCATCAGCGTGATGTCGATGTCGGAGAATGGCTTGTAGTTGCCTTTGGCGCGCGAGCCGTATAGTACCGCTCTCACCACGCGGCAGTTTGCTGCAAAGAGGCTGCAAAGATCTCCCAGTTCGTTATCTTTCAGACCATACTTCATTGTAATGGCAACTCGGATTCGGCGATGGAGAGCATTTTTTGCTCAAACGCTTTAAACAAAGGGTAGTATATAGTGTCGATCAATTCGAAAGTGGAATAAAGGATACTCTCGTCATAGTCGTGCGCAGTTGCGTTCCTCACTTCGATGGATTGCATCCATCGGTCGTCATCAATCAGCCCCATGGCGAAAGCCTTCCGCAGCGCATCGCGCGAACCACGAATGTCGGTGTGTCCTTGATATTCGGCATAGTCCTTCATCACTTTCCATGCCAGTTCCCATGTGAGTTCAAAGTTTTTAATGGTTCCTACGATCATCAACTCTTTTGTATTCTTATCGTCGAATGGAAGGTTGTTTAGGTGATTGACAGCAAAGGACAGGCGCAAAAGGGAGTTGCGGTAGTTTTCGAATCGTTGCAACCAGCGGATGTCGTTGTCTTTCATGATGAAGATGATTGAGCGCTTAGTCTATCTTGCGGCCGAAGATGGTGTAGCCCGCACCGAGCATGAAGGTGTTGCCGCGCCCCACGGAGTAGGTGGCGGTGATGTACCACGGGTTGGTGAGTTTGTAGGCGGCGCGCATCAGGAATCCGTTGCTCTCGAAATGGTCTGTCCCACGGTAGCCGATGCCTAACAGGATGGCGCTGTTGTTGGGGAAGGAGAACATGACGGAGGGCGTGAAGGCAAAGCCAACGTCGCCGGAGGTGTTGAGTTCCACATAACCGCCCACGGAGATGAGGTCGGTGACGGGGAAGGTCATGTCGAGGCCGATGGCAAGCATGGCGCAGTTCTTGCGCTCATTGTTGGGATACCACAGCTTGCCCACACTGGCGTTGGCGCCCATGAAGAATTTGCGTGCCACGTCGCCGCATTCTATGGTCCAGCGCACACGTCCGTCGTATCCGCGGGGTATGTAGCAGTAGATGCTTTGCCATTTGTTGATAAGGTTGGTGCCGATTTCCTCGAAGGCGGCTTGCAGTTTGTCGAAGTTTTGCAGGGAATAGAACTTGTCTCCCGAAGCATTGTGCGACAGGCTGCTCAGCACCCGCTCAAACTCGGTGTTGTTGCGGTCCACGTCGTTGCCGCGGATGGCGAGGACGTAGCTCTCAATGGGTGCGCCGCCAATCTTCTCCTTCAGGATGCGCTGGTTGACGTGCTGGAAATAGCGGTGCTCCGTACCCTCGGCGGCTTTGCCGATTTTGGGGTCGAAGGAGTCGTTGTCATATCCGTCGGTGAAGGCAATGACATAGTTGCCGTCGTATTTCTTGTCCTTGCTGACCTTCAGTTTGGAAACATAGCTCTTGATGTTGTCCAAGCCCTTGTTGATGGCGTAGTAGAAAGCGGTGCGGTTGTTGAGCTGGAGGGTGTCGATAAACTGGAACATGTCCTTGCGGCTCTCTTTCGTCAGGGGACGCAAATCAAAAGTGCGGGTGTTCCGCATCGAATTGAACCCCACGATGCCGATGTGCACATTGCCATCGCTTGACTTGTCGATGATGACGTCGATAAACTGCTTGGCAGCGTTTTTCAGCTTCACAAAATCCGCCTTGCCGATGGACGAGCTGCAGTCAAGCACCAGCATGATGCTCATCACCTTCTGCTGCGAGAAGGCTGCCTGAGCATCCTCCACCTCGCTGTCCACCTGCCAACGCCCGCTGTTGTTCTGCCAGCGGTAGAACTTCATGCCGCAGTCGAAACCCTGCGGATGGGTGGTGGCGGCGTGGTCGAACACCAGTTGCACGCCCTTGTCGGTGTCGTGGCCATAGATGGTGTCGTTGTCCGTAAAGCTGATGCCCTGGCTGCGGATATTGTAAAGTTTCCAGGGTTGTCCGGCTTTGTTAGGCGTGGCCAACTGGCCTTCGATGTAGAACTTAGCCTTGTCGGCCTGGGCAAAGGCCGTGAGAGAGAGCAGCAACGCAGCTGCCAGCAGAGTGAGATGTTTCTTCATTGTGTGCTTTCTTATTTTAGTCAGTAATAACGACGGTCTCCGCGTTTTATTGCGCAGTGTGTGCAATTCTTCAAAAATGTACCTCCACGAAACCGTTGAATTGTTCTCGCCGAAACATAATTCAACTAATTGACCATTCTCGCTGATACCATAAGGAATCCTCTAAAAATAGCCCGTCAAGGCTTTCCGTTCAATCGAGACACGTTGATTACCAATACTTATCACAAGGGTAATTCCGTGGTGGAGCGGACGTTGTGCCCGAGACGCAAATTATTTTTGCGTTGCCCTGCGCAGATTCTAAATTATTTCGTATCTTTGCAACGGCAAACTGGCTGGTGCGCCACCATCCAAACGCATAATAACAAACAGAATATCCATGGGTTCAACAATCGTTACATTAACCACAGATTGGGGTTACAGTGACTTTTTTGCCGGCAGTGTGAAAGGCAAACTCCATTCCTACATCCCTGGGGTGCAGGTGGTGGACATCACCCATGGCATTCCCCATTACCAGATTATCCGCGCCACCTTCGTGGTGAAGCAGTGCTGCTTCGACTTCCCCGCAGGCACCATCCATATCATCGATGTCTGCTCCTCCCAGACCACGGAGCACCCCTTCGTGGTTGTGGAGTGCGAGGGGCATTTCTTTATCTGCACCGACAACGGGCTGCCCGCGGCGGTGTTTGGCGGCAGGGACTACCGTGCCGTGGTTATCGACGGCATCCGCCTCGACACCGACTCGCAGAACTTTGCCGCCCGCGACCTTTTCTGCAAGGTTGCCGCCTTGCTGACCCAAGGCACCCCCCTCGACGAGCTCGGCTTCCCCGCCGACGAGCTCTGCCCCTCCACCCCCCTCATCACCACCTCCGCCGACGACCGCATCAAGGTGCATGTGGCCTATGTCGACGCCTACGGCAACTGCTACCTCAACATCACCTACGACGAGTTTGAGGCTTATCGTCAGGGGCGCCGGTTTGAATTGCAGGTTCATGAATTCCGTATCGGCAAGATTGTCCACTCCTACGTCGAGTCGGACTCCCAGTCGGGTGTGCGCGTCCCCCTGCTACTCACCCTCTCCTCCACGGGCTATTTGGAGCTGGCCATGGCCTACGCCAACGCCTCCGAGCTGTGCAACCTACAGCTGAACGAGACCTTTGTCATCAAGTTCATCTGACCCAATCCCTCCATCCGTCCTGCCGCTTCCGCTGTATCTAAGCAAGGAGCACGTCCGTATCTTGCCGTAACGGCTCATTGCGCCTATGCGACGGTTGTGGGTCAACAGAAAGGGGAACGAATGGATGAGTAATGGATATGTATCAGCGAGGGAACGGAGGTGCGGCGACGGGGAGAGGCGGGCGAAAGAAAGAGGCACCGAGCCATGGCCGACGGTGCCCCGCAATGGGCGACAATCATTAAGCCGACTTGGGGAGCCGGCGGAGAGGTATGGGGTGGGCGCAAGGCCTACTCGCCGCTGTAGTTGGCCGCAATCATGGCCTGAATTTCAGGCGACTCGTATCCGCGTGAGGCGAGGAAGGTGACCAGTTTGGCGCGGCGTTTGGCGGTGGGTTCGGAGGGAGTGTAGGTCTCCCATTTGGTGCGCGCCACGTCGAGGAGGATGTTGCGGTATTCCTCGTCGGGGATTTCGGCCAAGGCCTCGGTGATGAATTTGGGTGGCACCTGTTTGGAGCGGAGCTGGTAGATGACTTTCAGGCGGCCCCATTTCTGGTTGCGCAGTTTGGACGAGACGTAGGCGCGGGCATAGCGGCGCTCGTCAATGAACCCCTGGTCGATAAGGCGGTTGACAATCTTGGTCGATGAGTCGGGTGTGGCACCCCAGTCGCACAGCTTTTTCCTGACGGAAGTGCGGCATTGCTCTTCGTTGGCGCAGTAGCGTTCGGCCCTGGCTAACAGTGACATTTCTTCTTCTGACAAATTCTGAACCATAATGCAAAAGTACACTTTTTTTGGTTGCTGCCAAAGTTTTTAACATTATTATTTATTAACAGGCGGTTAATAAGATGCCGAATACCAACAAATAAGCGGGTATCGGCGAGGGGTGCGAGAGGATGCGGGGTTGACATTTTTTCTTTACAATCAAAAAAAAAATCGTATCTTTGCATACTCAAATTATTGTATCGCAGAATATGGCGAAAGGAAGAATACTATATATAAATCAGGGTGTTACGCCTTTTTCGGCCGAAACGGAGGCCACGGTGATGAACCGTTACTTGCCCCAGTATACACAGGAGCTGGGCCGGGAAATAAGGGTGTTTGTGCCGCGCTTTACGGACATCAATGAGCGGAAGCACCAGTTGCACGAGGTCATCAGGCTTTCGGGCATGAACTTGATTGTGAATAATTGCGACCATCAGCTTATCATCAAGGTGGGGTCCATCCCCACAGCACGGCTGCAGGTGTATTTTATCGACAACGAGGAGTATTTTGTGAAGTACGGCGACACCTACGACGAGAAGGGTGTGCTGCGTCCCACCAACGACGAGCGCATTCTCTTTTTCGGGCGCGGGGCGCTGGAGGCAGTGCGCAAGCTGGCATGGCAGCCGCACTTGATTCACTTTTCGGGCTGGTTCAGCGGCATGGTGCCGTTCTACCTGCGCCGCATCAACAAGGAGAATGCTTTCTTTTCGGGCACAAAGACGGTGCTTTCGCTTGAGGCGGATACGTTCAAGGGCTGTTTTGCCGAGGACATGGAGCGCAAGATGCGCGCCGACGGGGCCACGGCCAAGGACCTGCGGCTGTACCAGAATCTGGATTATCCCACGCTGATGAAGGCCGCCATCACTTACGCCAACGGCATTGTCATCGCCTCGCCCAATGTGGACCCGGAGTTGGTGCAGTTTGCCAAGGAGAACAAGCGCCACGTGCTGGACTACAATCCTGACAGGACGGAGTTCTTTGCCAAAATCAACAAGATGTACGAGAGCCTGTGCGGCAGCGCCCTCAACAATTGACCCCGGCAGCGGGCGGCCACAGACGCCGCACCGAGCCGCCGGCAGTCAAGAAAAGCCGATTGAAACAGATTGTTTAATACATTGATAGAAATATAATGTCACTAAAAAAACTCGTTTTTCCGTTGGGCGTGCTTGTTGCCCTGCTGGCTCCGGTGGCCTGCACGGAGGATCCTACCGACTTGGGAGTAGATTTGCAAGACCCTTTTACCCTTTATGACGGCATACGCGACACGGCTTTCATGACGGCGTGTACCATCTATGACGATTCGATGTGGACGGCGGGCTATGATTACTGCATCTTTGGCGACTATGCCGACCCGCTGTTTGGCAGCGCGCGTGCGGTGACCTACTCGCAGATTGCCGTGGCTGGTGCCAACGGCATCAACCTCAGCAACGAGGTGGTGATAGACTCGGTGGTGATGACGCTGGTGATTGACACGCTCTATCCTGCTGTGCCGGACTCGACGCCGGTGCCCCTGCACATCACTATCAACCAGCTGGCCGAGCCGATGAAGGATTCGGGCTACAGGGTGTATTATGCTTCGGAGAGCCTGGAGGAGAGCAATGTATGCTTCTTTGACGACGATGTGGTCTTCTATTCCGACAGTCTGAATCTGCGCATGCGCGAGAGCATCTACCCGGTGTTGAAACAGAATTGCAGCACGGAGGATTTCTTGCAGATTGTGAAGGGCTTCAGCCTGAAACTGGCGGAGGGGTCGAACCGCATGGTGACGGTGGATTTCACGGCCAGCGAGACCCGCCTGACGCTGTATTACCACACGGACAATGCCGACTCGATGCGCTACGTCTTCGTCATCAACGGCGAGACGGGCCACCACATGCACTTCACTCACAACTATGTGGGCACGGTGCTGGAGCCTGTGGCCAACCGCACGGCCGACTCGGTCGAAGGGAGCCAGAGGCTGTATTTAGAGTCTTTGGGTGGCACCCGTGTGCGCCTTAATATGCAGTCGTTCCTCGACAATTTCAAGGCTGCCCATCCGTGGGCGGTAGTGCACTATGCCGAGTTGCTGTTGCCTGTCAACAGCGTGGCCGACACGCAACGGCCTGTGCGCATACTGGCCAACAAGAAAGAGGCCAACGGGGATATGACCATGGTGACGGATGTCAATGTGCTGCACAACCCTTACACCTATACGGGTTTTGACGGCCACTATGACAAGAAGAACAACTACTACAGGCTGCGCGTAACGCGGCACCTGCAAGAGTTGCTGCGCACGGGCAAGGACTACGGCACGGAGCTGTATATCGACGGTCGCCGCTCCACGGCATTCCGCACGGTGCTGAACGGTACGGGCTCGGACAACCCTGTGCGGGTGGTCTTCGTCTATTCCGAAAAGAGCAGCCTGTGACCCCCGGGCAACACTGCAGGAATGTTGCGGTGGCTGCACCGGCCCCCGGCAACGGCAAACAATGAGAAAGTTATTCATACCCAAACACAATAAACAGAGAATACTGCTATGAAAAGAACATTCATCATCGCCTTTATGAGCCTCTGCGCGCTTACGGCCACGGCTCAAATCCATTACGAAGAGGCATACGCCACCCACCCCGACCAGTTGTACGTGTCAGGCACGTTGAATGACGACAGTGTACACATCGGCACGTGGACATGGTGGCACCCCAATGGAAAGGTGTTCCGCCAAGGGAAGTATGACAACCAGGGCCACAAGACCGGCACATGGCGCACCTTCTACAACGACGGGACGAAGCACGAGGAGATGGTGATGAGTGGAAGCGGTGTGAGCCGCACATGGTACGCCAGCGGCAAGAAACAGAGCGAGGTGAAGGTGGTGGACGGACGGAAAGAAGGGCTGTTTGTGTCGTGGTATGAGAATGGCCAGCAAAAGGACGAGGTGCCCTATGTGGACGGCGTGCGCGAGGGCAAAACCCGCGAATGGCATGAGAACGGCCAGTTGAAGTTTGAAGGCGCCTACGTGGACGACGAGCTGGAAGGCACAGCCATTTGGTGGACGCCTACAGGGAAAAAGGATCATGAAGGCCAGCTGGTGCATGGCGAACAAGAGGGCGAATGGGTCTTCTATTGGCGCACCAACGGCAATGTGGGCATCCGCGGCCACTATTCCGCCGGCGAAGAGACGGGCGTGTGGACCTACTACTACGAGACGGGTGAGAGATGGCGCGAGGGAAAGTACAGCAAGGGCTACAAGCAGGGCCTGTGGACCACATGGTATGAGAGCGGCAAGAAGTTGCATGAGGGCCAATATGTGCAGGACAAGGAAGAGGGGGTGTGGACGGCCTGGTATGAGGACGGAAAGGTGGACTACACCGGCAGTTTCCACAACGGGAAGAAGGAAGGCCTGTGGCGTGGTGTGTATGACGACGGGAGCGTGCGCTATGAGATGAACTATCACGACGACTTGCAGCACGGCAGAACGGTGCGTTACCACCCCAACGGCAAGGTGGAAATAGCGGAGAACTACGTCAATGGCGAGCGCCACGGCAAGTATGAGCGTTACAACACCGCTGGTATCCCAGAGGAGACCGGCACCTTTGAACACGGCAAGAAGAACGGCAAATGGATTTGGTATGACAAGTATGGCAAAGAGGGCGTAGTGGCCGAGTTTAAAGACGGGCAGATGACCTCAATGCAGGACAATACGGCCAAAAAGGAGCAGAAACGCTAAAGCAATGACTTTCGGAGCGAAGGAGAACGAGGCGGGGGTGTCGTGGATAGACTGCAGGTTGCTGTTGGGGTCAAAGTCGCCCCGGCGGCGCGAGTTGTTGAGCCAGTTGGGATTGCCTTGCCGGGTGGTGGACATTGATGTGGACGAGACCTTGAACCACACGGTGGAGGCTGCCCAGATGGCGGAGACCCTATCCCGTAAAAAGGCGGTAGCATACTGCGGTCCGATAGCGGACGACGAGGTGCTGGTGACCGCCGACACGGTGGTGGTGCACGAGGCGGAGGTGATGGGCAAGCCCCACAGCCGTGAACAGGCCTTGGAGATGCTTGGCATGCTTTCCGGACGGGTGCATCAGGTCTATACCGGGGTGACGCTGCGCGGAAGCGTGAGTCTCCGTTCTTTCACTGAAAAAACCGATGTGGTGTTCAGGCCGCTGACAGAGGCGGAGAGGGAATACTACGTGGATGTTTATAAGCCTTACGACAAGGCTGGAGCCTACGGCATACAGGAGTGGATAGGCATGGTGGGAATAGAACGCATTGAGGGCTGTTTCTACAACGTGATGGGGCTGCCGGTGGCACGGCTATACAAAGAACTGGAGCGCCTGGTTCACGGAGACGGCACGTTGGTCGACAAGTAGGCGCAGGACGCGGCGCAGGGTGCGCTCGTCGATATCGGGTATTTTTTCCAATAACTGGTCTGCCCGCAAGGGCTGTTGGCTCAACAAGGCCAGAATCTGGCTGCGCAGAGCGTCTGCGGAGTGGGGTGTGGGTGCGCCTGTGCGGTGCTGTAGGCAATTGTCGCATAGACCGCAAGGCTGCTGTGACTGCTCGCCGAAGTATTGCAGGAGAGCCATGCTGCGGCAGTCGCCGCAATCAAGATAGTGGAGCATGGCTTCGAGGCGCTGTGCGGCTTGCTGCTTGACAAGGTTGTATTTGCTCTCGGTGAGGGGCAGCTGGTCCACGTTGACACGGGGTGCAGTGAAGATGATTTGCGGTTTGGAGGACTTGGCTTTGTATTGGATGATTTTGAGGGCATCCATGTGATGGAGCATGTTGGTGACCTGCGCCTCGTCAAGAAGCAGCCGACGGGCCATTGCCCGTTCGGAAATGGGGCTGAAGTCGGAAAAGAGGCCCCCATACATGCGCAGCATGAGGGTGAGAAGGTTGGCGTAACGGGGCTCCTGCGAGACTTGGAAACGGTATATCTCGTCGCGGGAGACGGGCACGTGGATGCGCGACTCGGCATCGGTGCGGTCGGGCAGGGAGATGAGTCCTTCGCGTTCAAGAAAACGGGCGGCATTGAAAAATTCGACAACATCGAAATGATAGGTGGCGCAGAGGGCCTCGATGTCGAAGTCGAACTGGCAGTCCTCGCCGGAGCCGATGGGTAGTCGGTAGTAGTTGCACAGGGCTTTGTAGACATTGGTGATGAAGAGAGCCGAGGGGTAGGAGGTGTCGAAGTTGCGGTGCAGGTTTTCTATGTCGTTGTTGTCGTAGAGCATGACGGCATAGGATTTGTTGCCGTCGCGCCCGGCACGTCCGGTCTCTTGGAAATAGGCCTCGATGGAAGAAGGGATGTCTAAGTGGATGACAAAACGGACGTCGGGTTTGTCTATGCCCATGCCGAAGGCGTTTGTGGCCACAATGATTGGGGCATCGCCTTTCATCCAACGTAGTTGTGCCATGTCGCGCTCCTTGGGGTCGAGACCGGCATGATAATAAGCGGTTGGGATTCCACAGCGGACCAGATATTCCGCCACCTGTCGGGTGCGGCGGCGGTTGCGGACGTAGACTATGCCGCTGCCGCCAACGTGACGGGCAATGCGCAGCATGCGTCCCTCTTTGTCGCTCTCATGGAAGACCATGTAGGCGAGGTTGGAACGGAAGAAACTGGCTTGGAAGAGTTGGCTGCCCGGACGGAAGAGGAGCTGGCGTTGGATGTCGGTGACGACGGCAGGGGTGGCAGTGGCGGTGAGGGCAATAACAGGGGCCTGTTCGTGGTAGATGCGGATGCGTGCAATATCGAGGTAGGGAGGCCGGAAGTCGTAGCCCCATTGGGAGATGCAGTGGGCTTCGTCCACAGCGATGAGGGAGACTTTCATGCGGCGGAAATGCTCGATGAAGACCCGCTGTTTGAGCCGTTCGGGTGAGACGTAGAGAATCTTGATCTTATTGTTTGTACAACGGTTGAAGATGATTTCTTGCTCGGTGGGGGTGAGGCCGGAATAGATGCAGGAGGCTTTAATGCCGCGGTCGTGGAGTTGTTGCACTTGGTCTTTCATCAGTGAGACAAGCGGGGAGACCACCAAGCAGAGTCCGTCGAGCATCAGGGCGGGAATCTGATAGCAGATGGATTTCCCGCCCCCGGTAGGGAGCAGGACTAAAGTATCGTGCCCCTGCAGGACAGATTGGATAATCTCTTTCTGCAGGGGACGAAAGGAGTTGTGACCCCAGTATTTGTTTAGTATGTCAGTTGGTTCTATGCTTTACGTGGGTTTTGGGGTGAGTTGTTATCTAAGCAGGGTGATGGTGCCCTTCTGGGTGACGATGTCCTCGGTGCCGGGTCGGCGGTACTGGATGACGTAGACGTAGGAGCCCTGGGGGCACTTGATGCCGGAGGGGGTGTTGCCGTCCCACTTGAAGCGGAGGTCTTCGGAGGAGAAGACCTGGCGGCCCTGGCGGTCGTAGATGAAGACGGAGAAGTTCTGCTGCTCGTTGGCGGTGTAGATGCTGAAGACATTGTTGTCCGGGCGCTCCGGGGTGAAGACGTTGGGGGCGTAGAAGGTGAACTGGGTGACAGGGAGGGAGAAGTTGAGGGTGTCGGAGCATTCGAGGTCGTTGTAGGCCACGAGGGTGACGTCGACAGAGTCAGCGGAGACCTCGCCGAAGTTGTGGCTGCAAGGGGAGACGGACTCGGAGAGCGGGGTGCCGTCGTTGAAGTACCAGACGCGGCGGACGCTGTAGGGCGACACATCGGTGAGGGTGACGACGGGGTTGTCGGAGTCGACAAAGGAGGGGCTGAAGTCGACGGTGGCCTCAGGGATGGGGTGGATGGTGATCTGCTCGGAGAGTGGAGCGGCGTTGCAGTCGTTGGTGCCGTGTCCGACGAGGGTGTAGACGGTGGTCTGCTTCGGGCTGACGGTGATGGAGGCGGGGCCGTGGCCGGAGGGGTCGAGGAGGTCGAGGAGAGAGGAGTCCGTGGGCTGAGCGGACCAGGAGAAGGAGTAGGCCTTGTCAGCGGTGAGGGTGACGAAATCGCCCTCGCACATGTCGTGGCGCGAGATGGAGAGTGTTGGGTTGACGCGGTAGGCGTTGACGCTGTCCCAGGCGACGCACTGCTTGGTGCTGATGACCTTGACGTAGTAGCGGCAG
>JAFVCA010000026.1 GCA_017479705.1 Bacteroidales bacterium | reverse complement strand
TTAAAGTATTTTAAAAAATAAACGATTATCCGCAAGGAACCGAAGTGTTAAAGTCGCGTCCCTCCGGGACGCCGAATGGTATAGCTGTCTTAGCCCCAGACTGCGAAAATCGGAGATTTTCTTGTCTGGGGTTAATAGGATTAAGCCTCTCCGAGGCCTATTCGGAATGATGCGGATAGTCATAAAAAATAATACCAACGGAGGTTCTCCGCTTGGTTTCCAGCCTGATAATTATTGTTTTCAAAGTTTTTTTGTGACCACCTGTAGTTTTTTGGCTTCTGAAACGTTTATAAAGCAAAAATCACAAGACATGAAAAAATACATACTCATTGCAGTCGCCACCCTCACATTCGGCAGTGTACAGGCCCAAAGCTTTCGGGTTTCAGGAGCCTTGCGGGATGCCGCATCGGGCAGTTCCCTGCCCTTTTCCAACTGCGTATTGCTCTGGCAGCATGACAGCCTTTTTGTTCAAGGGGCCACCACCGATACCGTTGGTGCTTTCCGCTTCAACGCTGTTGACACGGGTGCCTACCTGTTGCGAGTCTCGGCAGTAGGCTACGCCCCCTATTGGCAGCAAGTCAACCTCCCGGCGGACACCGCCCTCGGCACCATCAGCCTCTTCACCTCAGCAACCAACCTACAGACCGTAACCGTCCAAGCCTACCGGCCGCTCTATTCCGCCGATGGCGAGAAGACGTTCTACCACGTGGAGGACGACCCTACCGTGCAGGCGGGCACCGCTACCGACGCCCTCCAGAACGCTCCTGGCGTGGAGGTGGATGCCGAAGGCAACATCACCTATCGTGGCAAGACAGCCGTGGAGGTGTGGATCAACAACCGCCCTTCGAATATGGACGGTGAGGCACTGAAGCAGTATATCAAGACGCTACCCGCCGCTACCATCAAGCGCATCGAAGTGCTGAGCAACCCCTCGGCGCGCTACGGCACTACCGGCAGCATTATCAACATCGTCACCGATGGTCGAAATCCCCTCAACCAGTTGCTATCCGTCGGCTTCAAGGCCAGCACCGGCCCCCGTTTCTCGCCGTGGGTGAGCTATGTCTACAACAACGACAAGTTGAGCCTCAACCTGTACGGCAGCGCCTATATCAACGACTTCAACATTACATCTGAACAGCACGCGCAGCTATTGACCGACGACAGTCAGCTTTCCTCAACAATTGACTACACCGGCAATCAACTACAACGCTCGCGGCAATACATCGTTGGCAGCAAGCTTGACTACCATTTCGACGACCGCAACACCTTTTCGGCATGGGCGTGGTGCTATCCCTCCATCTTCAATACGGACGCCAACTATGAAGTGATCCGAATAGAGTACATATTATCACTACCGGAGGTTCTCCGCAGCCATCCCGGCGACTACAGCTACCGCTCCCGTCTGGATGCCCATCAGCATTACATCGGCGGCAATGTGGGAGCCTACTACCAGCACAAATTCGACACCGCAGGGCGCGAGATTGAGTTCAACTGGAACGGTGGCCTGTCTACCGAGCTCAACGACCGCATCCGGCAGCGTCAATATGTCAACTTCCCAGCATTGGACTTTACTCGTCAGAGCAAACTTGACTACTGGGGAGGTAGAAACGCCCTCCATGTCGGCTACACCCATCCATATAGCAAAAACGGCAAGATTGAGGCTGGCGCGGCATTAAATTACAAGCCGCAGAACCGGACCCATCACCTCGACACCCTTGCCGGTAGCACCTATCAGCGCGATTCTGTTCGTAGCTACCTCTTCAACGACCGCGAGACCGACCTGACCTTCTACCTCACCGTGCAGCAGAAGGTAGGCCGGCTGACTCTCAAAGGTGGATTGCGTGGCGAGAACCAGTGGCTGCAACGCAAACACAACATCGCGTCGTGCGACTTCGGCAAGTACTATTATGGCCTTGTCCCCTCCATCCACGCTACCTATGCAACCGAGAAGAACCACAACTTCACCCTCAGCTACACGCGCCGTTTCGACACACCCGACATTGCCAAACTCAGTCCCTTCATCATCTATGCCGACGACACTTACACCGTCGGCAACCCCGACCTGCGCATGAGCTACACCCACAAAGCCGAGGCCGGTTGGACGCACTACACCGATTGGGGTTCCATCGGAGTGGAAAGCTACCTCAACCTCAGCACCGACAATTTTGCACAGGTTTCAGACGTGGCCTACAGCCCCTATTTCGGTTACGTGGCGCAAAAGGACACAGCCGTCAATGCGGGCAACATGCGCATAAGCGGTGCCGAACTGAATCTCACTTGGCGTCCGCGCAAGTTTATGAACATCCGGCTCTATGTCAACGGCGGCGAAGTCTGGTACCGTATGCAGGTACGTCCCGGCAAGTGGGTGGAGGACGAAGCCTGGAGCTACATTGTGCGTCTCAATATGAATGCAAAATTGTGGGGCAAAGTGGATGTGTTCGTTAACGGCAAGTTCTTCGGTCAGCAGATAGAATTGTTGAGTCGTAATGAACCGTACTTTAACATCGACTTCGGCCTCAGCACCGACCTCTTCGACCGCCACCTATCGCTCTATTTCAACGTCAACGACCTTTTCCAGTCCTCCAACACGCACACCGTTTCCACCAACCCCTACTACGCCGAAGACTACCGCTGGAACTACAACAGCCGCTTCGTCAGTCTCGGTCTCACCTGGCGCATTGGCAAGATGGACCTCGAAAGCAAAGGCCGCCAAGGTGCCGCCTATTAGCGGGCCACGCGTGCAAAACATCCCGCAAGGGGACCCCAGTCAGGAAACCTCATTGTTTTTTTCATTTTCAATAGTCCCACACCAGGTTGTCTGCGTGTGGGGCTTTTTTGTTCAGTTGGGGTGCTAAAATGTTTTTTTGCCTATGTGGCAAAATGTTTGTATCTTTGCATCGCATTTGTAGGAAAGGCAGTTGTGCCCAGCCTACAATGCGTCAGTACATTGAACGTATGCATCACCAAGGTTCCGCCCCTCTTTTTCGGGCGGCCAAGAGGGAATCACGTGCATATTCGTGAGCTGTCGCGCAACTGTAATTCCTTCCATGCGGCTGACGAGTAACCATTGGGGCATACCGCCCTGAGAAGGTGTCAGTCTGCGGGATAAGCCAGGATACCTGCCTTGGATGATTGACAATGCTTTTCGCGTCAAAAAGGTCGTTGTCGAGTCCCCGGCTTCTTTTTTGCCTCCCACACCCTATACCACCTTTCCCGTAGCGCATTGTCCACTGGTTGTTGATAAGCGGAGAACATCCGCAGGTATTATAATTATTAAATATTAATTTTTCAAATAGTAATAGTACTTGTATATGAACTGGAAAGAAGAGTATAAGAAGAAAGTTTCAACCCCTGAGCGGGCCATTGCCGACATCCACGACGGCAACTGCGTCGTCATGGGCCATGCCGCAGCCTCGCCGCACATCATCCAGCATGTCCTGGCCGAACACTGCGAGGACTACAACGATGTCCTTATCTTCCACATGACAACCCTTGGCGAGAACGAGTGTCTCCATCCCCGCTGCTACGGCCATTTCCGCCACGTCAGCAATTTCCTGTCCGCCAACTCGCGCGATGCCGTAAACCACCTTGAAGGCGATTTCTTCCCCGCCTACTTCAAAGACGTGCCCGAAATGATTGGCGACGAGATTCCCTGCGATGTAGCCGTCTTCCAAGCCACGCCGCCCAACGAGGATGGCTACTGCTCCCTCGGTGTGTCGTGCGACTATGCCCTCGCCGCCATCCGTGTGGCCAAGTCCGTCATCATCGAGACCAACGAGCTCATGCCTTTTACCTACGGCGAGGGCATGATTCACGTGTCGCAGATTGATCACATCATACCCTGTGCCTACCATCTGCCCGAGCTCCACTCCGAGGCTCCCTCCGAGGTGGAGATGGCCATTGGCCGCCACTGTTCCACGCTGATTGCCGACGGCTCCACCCTCCAACTCGGCATCGGGGCTATCCCGAACGCGGTGCTCCAGTCTCTTGGCGACAAGAACGACCTTGGCATCCACAGCGAGATGTTCTCCGACGGCGTTGCCGAGCTCATGAAACGTGGCATCATCAACGGCAGCCGCAAAACCATGCACAAAGGCAAAGCCGTAGCCACATTCATCATGGGTTCCCGCGAGCTGTACGACTTTGTCGACGGCAACGAGGACATAGAGCTCTATCCCGTCAACTACACCAACGACCCCTTTATCATTGCCCAGAACTACCGCATGGTCTCCATCAACTCCTGCCTTGAAGTCGACCTTATGGGACAAGTGGCCAGCGAGACCATCGGCATGCGCCAATACAGCGGCATAGGTGGACAGATTGACTTTGTGCGTGGCGCCACCATGTCGCGCGAGGGGAAGAGTATCATCGCCATGCCCTCCACTGCCGCCGGTGGCTCCATCTCGCGCATCAAACCCTTCCTGACTCCGGGAGCAGCCGTCAGCACCACGCGCAACGATGTCAACTACATCGTCACCGAGTATGGCATTGCCCGCCTCAAAGGCCGCACCCTGAAGCACCGTGCCGAGGACCTCATCCGCATAGCGCACCCCGACTTTCGCCCCATGTTAATCGAAGAATATGAGCGTCGCTACCAGTGCAAATATGAGGAAAATTGAAACGGGATGCCAACGTGGTTGCCACATCTCAATTTTCAATTTTCCAATCCGCGAAGCAGTAGCTGGCCTTTGGCAATGATGCAGCACTGTCCGCCGACGTATATTTGTCCGTCGGCGGTTAGGGTGGTTTCCACCACGGATGGGCGCCCCATCTTCTCGCCCTGCATGAAGGTGAATCTGTTGCCTGGGGCAATGAGGCCTTGGCGTTGGAGGTAGTGCGTGAGGGCGGCATTGGCGGTGCCGGTGGCGGACTCCTCGTTTACCCCATAGAGCGGGGCAAAGTTGCGGGCATGCGCGGTGTATTGGTCGTCAGCGGGGGCAAAGGCGTGTACCCCTACTACCTCCAGCTCACGGCTCAGCTCCGTCAGGGCTTCCATGTCGGGGTTCAGGGCTTGCAGTGTTTCCATGCTGTCCACGGGCAGAATGATGTCTGGCAACCCCGTGGAGATGATTTCCACAGGGCGGAGAACCTCCGCGGGGCATTCCATGATACGGCACAGCCGCTCCACATCGACCTCCCGCTGCACCAGCTGCGGTGTGGCCATCTGCATCATCACGCTGTCGTTCACACGCACTTCCAAGTCCCCGGCTAATGTATGGTTCAGGCATGACGTGCCTGTCGGCACAATGCCTTCCTGTCGCAGCACGCCGAAGGTTGCTATCGTGGCGTGCCCGCAAAGGTCTACCTCGCTTTTAGGGGTGAAGTAGCGCACGGTGAACTCCGCTGCACCGTTTTGTTGTACGAAAACTGTCTCGGAGTAGCGCAGCTCGGCGGCCACAAGTTGCATCAGCCGCTCTGATGGAAATTGGTCTCCTTTGGGCAGGAGCACCACTCCCGCGGGGTTGCCCCCAAAGGCCTCGGAGGTAAAGGCGTCAACGATATAGTATTGCATTTGGGAATGTGTTAATTAGCGAACCAATTTTTAATTTTTAATTATTGAAAGTGTCGGCAATTTTGTCCACGTTCATGCTGCGTGCGGAGGCGTCGAAGATTTCTTTGTACAAGCCGCCTTGGTGGTACACCTCGGTGGGGCTGCCGTGTTGCACGGCGTGGCCGGTGTCGAGGACGTAGAGTGCGTCGGAGTCTATTATCTGCCCGATGTTGTGGCTGATGACTATCACGGTGCGCCCTTTCTTGATGGCGTCGATGGAGGCTTTGATTTGTTCGGTGGCTATGGCGTCAAGGCTTGCCGTGGGTTCGTCGAGGAAGATGATGGGCGGGTTCTTCAGGAACATGCGTGCTATGGCTATGCGTTGTTGTTGTCCACCGCTCAGTTGCAGGGCATTGGCTCCGAACCCTTCGGGCGTGGCCATGATGGCATCGTAGATGTAGGCTTGTCGTGCCGCTTGTTCCACTTCGGCGTGGGTGGCCGAGGGTTTGCCGTAGCGTATGTTTTCCTCTATGGTGCCGCTGAAGATGTGGTTCTTTTGCAGCACAAGGCCGATGTTGTCGCGCAGCACTTGGGTGTCCCATTCCGCCAACGGCACCCCGTCGAGGGTGATGCTGCCGCTGTCCGGGGCGTAGAACTTGTCCAGCAGGCTCACTATGGTGGTCTTTCCCGCCCCGCTCAGCCCTACTAATGCGGTGGTCTTTCCGGCCCCGATGGTCATTGTCAGGTTGCGGATGGCATGGGTTCCGTTGCTGTAGGTGAACTCCACGTTTTTCAGTTCAAACTGGCCGCGCACTGCCGCGGGCTTGTGGTTGCCCGTCTGCTCCACCTCGTCGTCGGCTTCGAGGATGCCGAAGACCCCTTCGGCATAGATGAGGGCGTCGTTGAGGTCGTCATAGATGCGGTGCAGCTGGCGGATGGGTGCGCTGACGTTGCTGAACAGCAGCACGTGGTACATGATTTTGCCGATGGTCATGCCGGGATAGTCTATCAGCACCAAGTAGGCCGTCAGGATGATGATGAGCACGGTGCCGATCTGCTCGACAAATGTCTTCAGCCCTTCGAAGAGGAAGCTGATGCGGCGCGTGGCCATCTGCTGTTCGGTCGACTCGTTCTGCAACCGTGCTTGGCGGTCGGCCTCCACCTTCTCGCGGTTGAAGGATTTAATGACCCCCATGCTCTCCAGTATGTTCATGATGCCGTGGTTCAAGGCTTGGTGGGTACCGAACACGCGGCGTCGCCAGCCTTTCATCCGCACGCCTTGCCGGGCGGTGATGATGAAATAGACGGGAATGATGGCCAAGGCCACGAGACCCACGTAGACGTTGGCGACAAACATGAGCACCAAGGCCATCACGGCACTGGTGAACAGGGGCAGGATGTCGATAAAGAAGTTCTTCACGGTGTTGCTCAGGCTCATCACGCCGCGGTCTATGCGTGTCTGCACCTTGCCGGGCTCGTTGCCCTCGGTGCTGAAGAAGGCCATGCGGAATTGCAGGATGCGGTCCACCACTCGCAGCGACAGGTCGCGGCTGACGTTGATTCTGATTTTCTCTCCGAAGATGCGTTGTCCGAAGGTGATTACTGCTGCCAGAATCTCCTTCCCTATCAGCACAGCGCTGACCGCCGCCAGCAGCCGTGCCGCCTCGCCCCAGTCGAAGCCGCCTTGGCGGTGCAGCAGGGCGTTGATGGCGTCCACGGCGCGGTCCAGCACCACGGCGTTCACCTGCGACATGGCCGCACCCAATGCCGTCAGCACCAGTGCCGCAACCAGCAGCCACCTGTACGGCAGCACAAAGGGCAGCAGTTTCTTCAACAGCCCGCCGATGTTCATTTTCGAGGTCGTCTCAGCCATTTGAATCGTCTTTTTTCGCTGCAAAGATACGAATTTTTTCCGACTTGCGGAGTATCTCCGCGGGGTGGGGAACCCCCGGTAGTGTTAATCTAATTGGTTGAGGATGCTCCAAGTTTTTGACAGAGGGTACAATAATATGAGCCGGGTTGCGTTACGCAGTTGTCAATAAATACGGTTCATTATGAAGAAAAGATGTATGCTGTTTGTGACGGTTCTGCTGCTTGCTGTCTCTTCGGCGTGGGCGGATTCGATAGATGTCTGTTTGCCGTGGAACCAGGTGCAGTATGTCGCACCCATCAATGCCTATTATGCCGACTGGGGCTTTGAGAACGAGTTCATCTATCCCGCCTCGCGTGTGGGCGAGATGGCCGGTGGTGCCATCACGCAGATTACTTTCTACGCTGTGCGTGACTCGATGGACTTCCCGGAGACGTTCCTGCTACGCATGGAGGAGGTGGCGGACAGCGTGACCCACCCTCTTTCGTGGGTTCACTCTGCTGCCATGCGGTTGGTCTGGACGGGTTCTGTCTCCATCCGCGACAGCTTGTGGACCATCACCCTCGACACGGCTTTCCCCTACATGGGAGGCAACCTGTTGCTTTCATTCCGCGGCATGGGGCAGGACGGGGGATTCGTCACCAACGAGAATATCTTTTGTGCCTACGCTACGGGCTACAATTCACTCGCCTGCCGCAATGCCAACGCGCAGCATGTTGTCAATAGCTGGGTTCCCAATCCTCCGCAGGTGCTGCCGTCGGTCACGTTTGTCTACACGCCCGATGCCGTGGGCGACTGCCACCGTCCGCTGCACGTGGCGGTGGACAGTGTGGGGGTCCGCAGTGCTGTGCTGGCCTGGGATTCGGTAGGTGGGGTGGCAGGGTATCAGTGGGAGCTGTGGGCCGGAGAACGGATGGCGGACAGCGGTTTTACTATCAACAATTCACTGAACTTCACCTCCCTCAGCCCTGCCACGGACTACGCTTTCCGTGTGCGCACTGTTTGCGACTCGACCAGTAGTAGCGTCTTTGTCAGGCGGACATTTGTTACTATGTGCGATGTGATTACGCCGCTCGACCTCCCTTTCACCGAGGATTTCGAGGACTGCCCCACGATGGCGGATTTCCACGGCATACGTTGCTGGACCCTCCTTGCCTACAGCCGCGAGGACTGGATGCGTGTGGAGAGTGCCTCAAGTGGCAATAATAAGATATTCAGCTTTTGGCCGCAGAGCAATAGTGCTCCGCAGTTTGCCGTCCTGCCGCAGATGCAGGGTATCCCGTCCATGAGCATGAATTTCAGGATGCGCAACGGCAACACGATAGGCTCTTTGCAGGTGGGTGTGATGACCGACCCCACGGACACGCTGACGTTCACCCCTGTGGTGGTGTTCGACACGGTGCGGACGGTGAATGCGTGGCAGAATGTGGAGGTCAGTTTCGCCAACTATACGGGCGGAACGGGACATATTGCCATCCGTGCCGGCATGGCGCCCCCGGTGACCATGTGTTGGATTGAGATTGACGACATTGTGGTCAACGCTACTCCCTCCTGTGCCCCCATACAGGGCATGGAGGCTGCCAATATTTCCGCTTACGCTGCCGATATTATCCTCCACGACACCGACGCAGTTGGAGCCACCTATCTCGTCACCCTGACAGGTGGCGGAACCACACGGACCATTACCCATACGGGCAGCAGTGCATTGTCCCTTACCGCACTTGCCCCCACGACGGACTATACCGTCAGCGTCAAGAAGCTTTGTGCCGACAGCACGGGCCATCTACCCCTCACGCTTGTCTTCCGCACTTGTTGTGCTCCGATGCCGCTGCCGTGGAGCGAGGGTTTTGAGGACTGTGGGCTGTCCATCCCCGAATGCTGGCGGCCGTTGAATCAGCAGTCCAACAGTCTCTCTGTAGCTACGGCGGTGGGCTATGGCTCGGGGAGGCGCTCGCTCACGGGCTATAGTTTACATGCACCGGAGTTGGTGATGTTATTGCCCGAATTCAGCATGCGGCCGGACAGTCTGCTGGTAGGCCTTGAGGTGATGCGCTACGCCCATGGCTCCGACTCGGCACGGGGTGTGGAGGTGGGTATCCTTGTCGACACCGCCGACGCTTCCTCTTTCGTGCCCATGGCCACCTGCATCCCCTCCGCTTTCAATTCTTGGCAGCATTACAATGTCACCTTTCCGGGCTTCACTTCGGGACGTATTGCTTTGCGCTTCCTGTTGGTGCGGAACGTGTCGGAGACGGCACACACGTTTGTCGACAGCATCACGGTGGAGCCTTTGACCAGCCTGTTTGCCGACACCTGCGCCCAACCCACGGGCATCCATGTGTCCAACATCCGTGGCGACGGAGCCACGCTCCATATCTCCTCGCCCATGACTGTGCCGCACTATATGGTGTATGCCGGTGCCGACAGTGTGGAGGTGTTCAGCAGTGTCTGCACCCTTACGGGGCTTGTCAACGACAGCTTGTACACGGTGGGCGTCAGCTCCCTTTGCGCCGACGGCAGCCGCACTGCCCGCACCATGGTGCAGTTCCATACAGACCGCTGCATCCCAATGCCGCTGCCCTGGAGTGAGGACTTTGACGCAGTGGTCGCTTCCGGCTCCTACAATGCTGTGCAGCTGACCGACTCTCTGCCTTGCTGGGCGCGTTGTGGCAACGGGTCGAGCACCATCGTCAATGTCTATGGCACGTCCAACAACCGTCTCAGGCTGGAGCTTGGCTCCTATAGACGCAACAACGTAGTGGTGCTTCCCGACCTGCAGGGCAATTTGGACACCATGGAGATGAGCTTCATCAGCACCCCCAGCTATCCATACAATGACACCAACCATATTTTGCAGGTGGGCTACACGCTGATGCCCGACGACTCGGCCAGTTTCCATCCGCTGTACTCTTTCAATGCGGCCGACTATGTGGTCAGCTACAATGTGGTCCCCCGCACCGAGACGGTCTCCTTCAGCACTGCCCCCGCCGGTGCACGCATCGCCCTGCGCATCCCTATGGGCGACATGGCTTTCGAGTGGTTTATCGACGACATTGAGGTGCATGCCGTGCAACAATGCCCCACTCCGCAAGCTGTTGCCGTCCGGCACATTGGTGCCGACACGGCCGACCTGCTCATCAGTGACACCCTTGCGGGGGAATTCTACCGAATAGTCCTTACCGGTGGCGGTGCCACACAAACAACCACCCACATGGGCACAAGTGCCTTGACGCTCTCGGGCTTGATGCCCGCCACGGAGTACACGGTGACGGTCAGTGCCATTTGTGCCGACAGCACACTGACCGCCGCGGTCTCCTGCCAGTTCCGCACCATGTGCATCCCCTTGACCGATGCCGATATGCCCTACCTGCTGGACTTTGAGGATTATCCCTCCGGGGCAGTGGATGAGCCTTGCTGGCGTTTCTACAAGGTGTTGGCCGACGGCACCACCGTTGTGGAGCCGTACCTTGTCCACATTGTCGAGGATGATGCCCTCTTGGCCAGTGCGCAGAGCGGTATCCATGCGCTGGTGGTGGCTTCGGGCTTCAACACCCCGACCTACTGGGTGCTGTCCGCGGTGGACCATTTGGGCGACAAGGCACTGGACTTTGGCTATCGCACCGCATGGGGCGCTCACGTCAGTTTCAACTACCGTGCCGACATCGGAGTGATGTCCGACCCGCTCGACCCCGCCACCTTTGTCCTCTTGGACAGCATCCTCGCCGTGACTGACACTTACCAGTTGGCGCATGTGGAGTTTGACTCCTACGCGGGCAGCGGCCAGTACATAGCCATCCGCAATCTCAGCGACGGAGGCTTGACCATCGACGACCTGACGGTCTACGCCGCGGAACCGCCGCTCCTCGCCCCAACCGACTTGCAACTTTTGGCCGTGGACAGCCTTTCCGCCACTGTGGCTTGGCAGCCCGGCGGCAGTGAGATGCGTTGGCTTGTGGAGCTGGCGGACTCCCTCATGCTAACTGTCATACGCTCCGATATCAGAATGGTGACTTTCACCGACCTTGCCCCGTTGACGCACTACACTGTGCGCGTGGCGGCTCTCGGCAAGTCCGACCGAATGGGTGAATGGAGCCAGCCGCTGGAGTTCACCACGCTTGACACCGTCCACACCACGGGCATCCACACCACCGAAGCCGGCACTGCTGCGCTATACCCCAATCCGGCACACGGCGTCGTGACCGTTGAGGCTCTGAGCCCCGCAACAGTCACACTCCTCGCCCTCAGCGGCCGTGCCGTCAACACCTGGGCAATGGATGCGGGAACCATGACAATAGACCTCACAACCCTCCCACGAGGGACCTACTTTGTCAGGATTGTAACCCGCAACGCCGTGACGGTGAGCAAGCTGATTGTGGAGTAGCAGCCCGCCGACAGCTGACGGCAAGGGTTGCGGACGTTTTCCCCCAACCCTTGCCAATTCAACCCTATCAAGTAGGTTCATAGGGAGTTCGTTCGTTCCTTAAACGTTCGTAAAACCTTCGTTCTTCAATCCTTCAATATACATTCAATATAGAACTAATGTTGAAGGAGGGTTCAAGGATAGTTGATGGAACGGCCGAAGAGCGCGAAATCACCGCGGAGAGGGTCGTCCGGGAAAATGCGGGCAAGGGCTGCGGTGAGGCGCAGGGCTGCGGCCATGGAGGCTGCGGAGCAGCTGAGCAGCCCCAGGGAGCGCGACAGGGAGAGGACATGGGTGTCCAACGGCATGATGAGGGTGCGGCGGTCTATGAACTCTGCCCACAGGCCAAGGTCCACGGGCGACCCGTCGCGCACCATCCAGCGGAGGAACATGCAGAGCCGTTTGCAGGCGGAATGGGTGTCCTTGGGCACTACAAGGCTGATGCCGCTGCGGGCAAAATAGCCGCTGATGGCGTCGATGGCTTCGGGTCCTGTGGAGGCGCGGGCTGACACGTAGCGCCCCAGCGTGCCGTATTGATTCAGCAGACAGCTGTAGGTCAGGAGGAATTGGTGCATCGTGTCCACGGTGTAGAGCCGGTAGAAACAGCTATTGTCCCCCGCGGGGAGGGAGACGGCAAACTCCATGCCGGCAATCCACTGGTGCACATCGCCCCGCGAGCGGTCTAAAAGCCATTGGATTTTGGGCATGAATTGCTGGCGGTTGCCATAGCTGAGGCAGGAGGCAAGGAAAGCCATGGCCTCCTGGTTTTCGGCTCCGGCCACTTGGTGCATGAACCAGGAGGGGTCGCCATTGATGAAGGAGGCCGTCTCATAGCGGTCGGCATAGTCCCTCAGCATTTGGCGTGTGGCCTTGGGTATCATTGTATTGTGTGTGTTTGCGGCTTTCATTCTGTTTTGCAAAGGTACTCTTTTTTCATGTAATGGACGGTTTTTGTGTCGGCAAGTTTCCTGTCTGGGGTGTCGGGAGTGTAATGTTTGTGTTAATAGTTGGCGGAAGGTACAATAATTTCAGCCAATTGGCGTTATTGGGTATGAATTAGTAACTAAAATCCCATAAACAATGAGAGACATTCTTCCCGTAAACGGAGTTTTTGAGATGATGCAGCTCCCTGCTGAAATGGAGCATGTTGGCGTTGTCAGTGCCATGACCTTGAGTTTCCACCACGGCAAACATCTGAAGGCATACGTGGACAATCTGAACAAGCTGCTGCCGGGCAGCGGCTTGGAGAATCTGCCGATTAGTGAGGTGATTAAGAGGTCGACAGGCGGCCTGTTCAACAACGCTGGCCAGGTGTTGAACCATGTGATGTACTTTGAGCAGTTCGGCTCGAAGAATCACGAGCCGCAGGGCAAGATTAAGGAGATGATAGAGCGTGATTTCCAGTCGGTGGAGAACTTCAAGAAGGAGTTTGAACAGAAGGGTGCAACCCTTTTCGGTTCGGGTTGGGTGTGGCTGTCCGCCAATGCCGATGGGCATTTGGTGATTACGCAGGAGGTCAACGCCAACAATCCCGTGGTGAATGGGTTGGTGCCGCTGCTGACGTTCGACGTGTGGGAGCATGCCTACTATTTGGACTACCAGAACCGCCGTGCCGACTATCTCAGTGCCTTGTGGCAGATAGTGGACTGGCAGGTGGTAGAAAGCCGGCTTTGAGAGTAAAGCCGGCTTGCATAGTGTGAGGTGGCGGGGTGGTGGCGTTGGTTGCCGTGCCACCTTGCTGTCAATTCTGTGCCGTGTTGTTAAGCATGGCTTCGACTTCGTCTTTGTGTTCAAAGAGAGTGCATCCGCCGGTGTGTTCCCAGCCGAGGGCGCGGGCGTCGCGTATGCGGCGGAATAGGGGAGAGGAGAGGGCAGCGCGGAGGCCGATCTGGGTCACGTTGCTGTCGGAATAGGGCGAGAAGGGGCAGGGCTCGGCGGCGCCGTCGGGGCCGATGTGGAAGAAACCACGGCCGGCAGCCAAGCAGCCGCCCAGGGCTTTCTCGTCGCCGGGGAAGGAGAAGAGGACGAGGTCGCGCGCCGAGGTCTCGCGCCGGGCATCGAGAATCTGCTCCATGTGGGCCACGTGCTCGTCGCGGAAGGCGAGGTGTTCGGTCTTCTGGTCGATGGGTACGTATTCGACATAGAAAATCATTTTGCAGCCCAGGTCGTGCAGGAAGTTGATGTACTGCTCGGAGGTGACGGCCTGGTAGTTTTCCGTGGTGACGGTGATGCTGACGCCGTAGAAGAGATGTGCATCCTTGAGGTATTGCATGGATTGCAGTGCGCGCTCGTAAACACCGCGGCCGCGGCGGCTGTCGGTGGCGGCGGCATCGCCTTCAAGGCTGATGACGGGCACGATGTTGAGGTGCTCTTTGAAGAAGTCGATATAGGCGGGGCCTATCATGGTGCCGTTGGTGAAGACGGGGAAAATCATGTTCTTCACTTCGGCAATCTGCTCAAGGAGGTCGCGACGGGTGAGGGGTTCGCCGCCGGCAAGGAGGGCGAAGTTGATGCCGAGGTCGGCGGCTTGCTTGAAGATGGTGCGCCACTGCTGGGGTGTGAGGGTCTGCTTGGCGGGCGTGTCCGGGTCGGCGGCAATGCCGTTTTGGCGGGCGTAGCAGCCTTTGCAGTGCAGGTTGCAGGTGGTGGCAATGCTTGCGATGAGGAATGGCGGCACTTCGATGTTGTCACTGGCCAGGAGTGTGGAGCGTCGGCGCTCGGATTGTGCAAACCGCTGCTGCATACGCATGACGAATGCAGCCTCGCGGGGATTGCTGAGCACATTGCGATAGATTTTGCCCATGATATAGCGGATGCGCTCGGCCATGTATTCATTAAGGTTGTTCATTGTCTGCGAAGGTTTGTTGTTATTGTTTCAGGGTTTCAATCATGGAGTCGAGCGTCTTTGCCATGGCGAAAATCTCTTCGACCGAGGGGGCTTTGCCGTCCCATTTGCGGGAGATGCAGGAGGGGATGTCCTTGGCCTGTTCCTGCATGGCGAGCCCGCGGGGTGTGAGGCTGACGATGCGTTGCCGGCTGTCCACGGTGCCGCGTGTGCGGGTGATGAGGCCTTCGCGTTCCATGCGTTGCAGGAGGGGCGTGACGGTGTTGGTGTCCAGCATCAGGCGCGAGGTGATGTCGCTCACGGGCAGGTTGTCCTGCTCCCAAAGGATGAGGAGAACCAGGTACTGTGGATAGGTGATTCCAAGGGGCTCGAAGTAGGGCCTGTAGGCCTGGGTGACAAGGCGCGAGGCCGTGTAGAGCCGGAAACAGAGCTGGTTCTCCAGTTTCAGTTGGTCGTACATTGCTTAGAGCATTGCTTCGATGGCCTTCTCGATGGCTTCGGGCTCGGTGGTGGGGGCGAAACGTTCCACCTTGGTGCCGTCGCGGGAGATGAGGAATTTGGTGAAGTTCCATTTGATGTCGCTGTCCTTTTCGACGGACTTGCTCAGCTTGGTGTACATGGCGGCTGCGGCTTTGGCCTTGAGGCCTTTGATCTCTTCGGTGGGAGCCTGCTCTTTGAGGTAGGTGAAGATGGGGTGTTCCTCTTTGCCATTGACGTCTATCTTCTGCATGATTTGGAAGGTGACGCCGTAGTTGATGCGGCAGAACTCGGTGATTTCGCTGTCGCTGCCGGGGTCTTGGTTGGCAAACTGGTTGCAGGGGAATCCGATGACGACGAGACCTTTGTCGCGGTATTTCTCGTTGAGCTTTTCAAGGCCGTCGAACTGGGGCGTGAAGCCGCACTTGCTGGCGGTGTTGATGATAAGGAGTACTTTGCCTTTGAATAGTGCGAAGTCTATCTCCTGGCCATTGCTGGCGACTGCTTTGTAATCGTAAATTGTTGACATGTTTGTATCGTTTTGTGCAAAGCTGTGAAGGCTGCCGAGGGCAAGCCCTAAAAGCAATGCGAGGTGTTTAATTCTCATTGTTACATTTGCTTGATAAGCCAGTTCTGGAGGCTGATTTTCTCAATCAAGTCGAGCTGCTCCTCGCTCCAGTAGAGGTCTTCCTCCTCGTCGGCGAGATAGGCCTTGGTGATGTCGTAGGTGGTGGGGTCGCAGCTGAGCGTGGGCATAATTTTGTAGAGAGACTCCACGCCCTCGCGCTGGATGCGGAGGTCCTCTTCAATGTAGGCCTTGGCATCCTCAATCAGCTGGCACTCCTTGTTCAACTTCACCTGCGGCACGCAGCCGAGATCCAGCATGCGGTTGGTGTATTTCTCCACCCATTCCATCTCCTCGGTGTAGTGGTCCAGATACTTCTGCCCAAGCTTCTCAAAGCCCTGGGATTTGAAGAGAAGTCCTTGCATTTTGTGCACAAAAGCACCTTCCGTGAGTTCGTTCACAATCATCTGTGATACCTGTAACGTTGCGTTAAAATCCATGTTGCAAATGTTTTATGTTATTATTGATTTATATCGTTCACGATGCAAAGTTACGACGTTTTTTTTAATTGCCAAGGGAACAGCGTCAGTTTTAGGATAGTTTAACTTTGTGTCGTGAGCGATATATTTTCGATTCGGCTGTTTTGAGACCTTGATTCCGCCTTGATGGGGGGGCGGTCGGCCGTCAGAGTGGGGATAAAGAGAAGCCCCGGCAAGCGTGGTGCGCTTGCCGGGGTGCATCATAAGGTGGCTTTCGTAGGGATGGGGATCAGCCTTTGGCCTGCATCCTTTTACGGTATTCGCTTGGGGTCTCGCCTATCTGTTTCTTGAAGAACTTGATAAACTGTGAGGCATCGCTGAAGTGTAGTTTCTCGGCGATGCCTTCAAGTATTTCGTTGGAAGATGTAAGCATTGCCTTAGCCAAAAGGGCGGTACGTTCGTTTATCCATTCCATTGTCGTCTTACCCGACTTTTCTTTGACGACATCTGCCAAATGCCCTTTTGTTATATTCAGTTCGTTAGCGTAGTATTCGGGCTTGCGGGTAGGGAATTCCTGCACCATCAGTAGCCTCGTAAAGTTGTTCATAATCTCCAATGAACGGTCTGGGCGCGCGGGGCTGATAGGCCGTGCAAGTTCTTCATAGATATCATAAATACCATATAGCAACGAGATGATAAGATGGATCACTCCCCCATGCTGGTGGATAGACTTTGACCTGATAACCTGTTCCATCAGTCGGAAGTAGTTCTCCACCACACGACACTCACTGTCGGACAGCACGATATGCTTCTCTTTGTAGTCTATCAGTCCGAGGCGTTCGACTTCGGGAATGCGGAAGGCGACACAAAAGACATTGTATCCATCCGACTGCGCTTCCTTAATCAGCACACTGTTGGCAGGGATGATAAGCAGGTGCCCTTCCTTTAAGGTGTAGTTGTTGTAGGACACATTGATAGTGGTCGTACCTTGGCGCACAAGTATGATGCGATGCTCCGGGGTGCGGATTGGGCGTCCCAGAACAACACGATGAACGTAAGGCTCAAAGTTCATTATCAATGATATTGTGTCGCTGAAATAGTTGTCCCCATAGCGGTCAAAAACATGCATTTGTTCCCTGACAGAATTGTCAATTACATGGATATTTAGGCTACCATTCTTTTGCATTGTGAAATAGTTATTTAAAAGATTTTGCAAAGATACGAAAAATATCTGAAATAGAAAAATAATAAGAATTATTCCGAACAGAAAACCATTTTCTCCGAATTATAGACATTCTCCATACATCTGAATCACAGTATCTTTGCATCAGAAAACGTGAATAGAAAAGTTTTCGGCAAACGACTGGAAACCATTCAGTAAAATCAAGAAACAAGCAACAAAAACAAACAACAAAACATCAAAAACCAGGGAAACGGCACACGGGCACAAGGCGCCACAGCCCACGCCGCGCCCCACAAAAACAAAAGAACCATGAAGTACGACACCAGCTAAAACAGGCACCAAGACCCGACAATCAAAACCGAATGAATAAAAACGGAAAACACAACAAAACAATTATCAACAACAATAATTTAATAAGTAATTGTTCAAATTTATTTTACATATAATTGCCATATAATTGGCCATTAATTAATGGATAATTCACGGTAATTCGTGTAAAAAAATGTACATTAATTTTGATTGCTTACTTACCAATGAAAAAGAACATCAAATTTTTTATATCGGCCATCGCAGCCGTTATGACAATTGGAAGCATTGCACTTGTCTCCTGCAATAAAGAAAATGAGACAAAAGACAAAATGACAGACTTCATCGAAAGGAAAGAGGATCTTTTGTCAAATCAATTCGTTGTCGCACAGAACCAATCTAACATAATGTTGTGTGAAGGAGATACAATTCCCTTGTTGTTTGATAAAAACGATTTTCTGATTGCACTCGAAAACCACGTGGCAAACCTCACCCAAGGGAATTGGGTGGCAGAAGACGTCAGTGTATCACTTTATCGGTTGAATGAAAACACTGTTCAGCCAGCGCTACACATTTCCTTGTACAATACGACAGAAGAGACAGGGAAAAACATTTACTTTTTTTTGACAGAAGAGGCAATATCTGAGGACACAACGGGATATCTGTTCGTGGCCAATTCCAACAGGTCTGTGTCGTGCACATCGACAAACTGTGAAAGCGGTTGCGATCCTATATTAAACGAGAGTACAAAGATGTATGACTGTTCCTCATGCAAACCCAGACCATACACCTACTCTACATGTACAAAGTCTTCAATAATTACAATAGAAAAGACTGCTGTCTGCCTGGCATTGAACGATGTGTTATAATCAGGATCACCAGAGGTGTATCAGACAGGATACACCTCTGGTATAATAACACCTACACTAACAAGCCATGAAAAAGCTCCTCGCAATATTGATCTCCGCCATGTTTTCTGTCTGCTCCCATGCGCAGACTGACGACCAATTCTGGACAAAGTTTGCATCCGAGATGTACGGGGAAGCAGAAGCAATCAGCTACACCATGATTTACTCGAGAAAGCTTGCCGATACAATAATCATGGACACTTCCTATGTGGAGGCCAGTGCCTCCGAGGTCACAATGGTCCAGGAGGGCGACTTTGCCCTTAGAGTCAGCCGAGACTCCCTGTGGCTGGTCGACGAACTGCACGGCAACATCTCGTTCGGGCCAAGAGAGTATCAGGTACAGGGGGATGGCATGAACATGTATCACTACATTCGCGACCGATACCAGCACAAGCTGAATCTGTATGCCCCGTTCTGCCTCAACCCAACTCGGACAGGCCTGTACGCCGCAACCGACAGCGTATACCGCACTTCGTCGGGGGATACCT
>JAFVCA010000025.1 GCA_017479705.1 Bacteroidales bacterium | reverse complement strand
TTGGATACACTGTCGTATACTCCTCTGTAGGCTCCGAGCCGCCACCGCGACCTCCCCTCTTCAGAGGGGCTGGGGGTATGCCGCTATAACTGCTTCCTTCTCATACCCCCTGCCCCTTTCAAAAGGGGAGGGCTGCCGCGGACGGTCTCTTCCATTGGATACACTGTCGTATACTCCTTTGTTGGCTCCGAGCCGCCACCGCGACCTCCCCTCTTCAGAGGGGCTGGGGGTATGCCGCTATAACGGTTTCTTCCTCATACCCCCGACCCCTTTCAAAAGGGGAGGACTGCCGCGGACGGACACTTCCATTGGATACACTGTCGTATACACCTCTGTAGGCTCCGACCCGCCACCGCGACCTCCCCTCTTCAGAGGGGCTGGGGGTATGCCGCTATAACGGTTTCTTCCTCATGCCCCCGACCCCTTTCAAAAGGGGAGGGCTGCCGCGGCCCGAAGACCAACTCATTCATGCCATCCCACATTCAAAATTTGCGTGCAAAAGTACGAAAAAAATCTTTCTTGCGTTATAAAACAAAGGATTTTTTTCGGACAAAGCCGTCAACACCCTATGAATGAATCAACGACAACGCACCGAATGAAACGCATCATCGTAGCCGTCACCAACGATTTGGTCACCGACCAGCGCGTGGACCGCACGTGCCGCGCCCTTGCCGGGGACGGCTGGGCCGTCACCCTCGTCGGTCGGCGGACACCTTCCACCCCCCATCAGAAGGGTCGGAAGAGAGTCGGTGCGCCATTGAACACTACCGGCGGTGCGCCACTCAGCGGGGGTTCGCCTCCCTACGGCACCCGCCGCATGCGGCTCCTCTTCTGCCGCTCGGCATTCTTCTATGCCGAATACAACCTGCGGCTCTTCCTCCTGCTGATGTTCAGCCGTGCGGACTGTTTCTACGCCAACGACACCGACACCCTCCTTGCCGCCACCCTTGCCACCCGGCTGCGCCGCAAGCCCCTCTTCTTCGACGCCCACGAACTCTTCCCCGACGTCCCCGAACTGCAAGGGCGTCCCCGCGTGCAAGCCGTGTGGCGATGGGTGGAGCGCCGCTGTCTGCCCCATGTGCGGCAAGCCTTCACCGTCTGCCAGAGCGTGGCAGACGAATACCGCCGCCGCTACGGAGTGCAGATGACCGTGGTGCGCAACGTGCCCGACCGCGGAGAGCCACCGCAGGTTTTCAATACCAATAGTACGCCTTCGCACATAAGGACACTTCTCTACCAAGGAGCCGTCAATGTGGGGCGCGGAGTTGGCGAACTTATCGATGTGCTGCAACTGCTGCCCGAGTGCCGCCTTGTTGTGGCCGGCGACGGCGACTGCCTCGCCTCCGAGCGACGGCACGCCGCCTCCGTGCCATGGGCCGACAGGGTGCAATTCCTTGGGCGCGTGGAGCCCGAACGGCTGCACGCCCTCACCGCACAAGCCGACCTCGGCCTCTGTCTGCTCCAGGACCTTGGCCTCAACTACCGCTACGCACTGCCCAACCGCATAGCCGACTTTGCCGCCGCCGGGGTTCCCATCCTTGCAACCGATTTCCCCGAAATCCGCCGTGTCCTTCAACACTATGGCACCGGCACCCTCACCAGCCCGCTGCCCAATGACAAAAGTGGAGACTCATACAGCCATTATTTGGAGAGCCTTGCCGACGACATCCGCCAGGCCCTGCACTACTGGGACACCCTGCCGCCTGACGAGCGCGCCCGCCGTTTCGCCAAAGCAGGGGAGGAGCTCAACTGGCAATGCGAAAAGCACGTCCTCCTCACGGCCCTCCACGCTGCCCTCACCCCCTCCCGGTAGCCCTAAGCCCAAACCTTTGCATCTATATCACCTACATTTCTCCCACATTTCCCCAAGACAAGGAGGGACAAGTATCCTATTTCCAATCCCTCCATAAGAAATAAGGAACGACGGAGAAAGGCCTCAAGAGTTAGTTTGTCAACAGTATATACACATGGCTCCGCACCGATGCGCCGTTCTTAATCACCAGCGGAGGTTCTCCGCCCCTTAATCACCAGCGGAGGTTCTCCGCCCGTCGCCCGACAAACCCATTAGATTATTTTACACACATTGCCTCATATATCAGAAAAAAAGTATATCTTTGCAACAGCAAGCACCAAGAGGATGGTGTCTGCATGTAATTGAGAAAGCGCATTTTGCCTTATTCCGAATGTGTGAACTTGGACACTTCACAACTTGAAAGATAGGAATAATGGGAAGATGAAATGCTCCTATTGGATTGTATTATTCACCATGATACATCCTGTAGTGGGGCAATTCACTGAACCATATTTTTCTTTCAAGGGGAGTCCAAGCCCACACACAAAAAATAGGGTTATCATGGATGGCTCCACTTTCTCTTATTGTATAGAAACGTGCCGCCGGGCCGCCGCACAAACTAAAAACAACACAATATGAGAAAACAACTACTTTCTCTCGCACTCCTGCTTCTCGCAGGCCTCGGCCTTGCCCACGGGCAAACACCCAACTTCGACTTCAGTGCCGTTTCCCCCTCCGGCGACACGCTGTATTACAAAATCACATACACAACAATACCAAGCAGTGTAATAGTTGTGGCTCCAGCAATCGGAACATTCGGCGAAACTTGGTCTGATTATACTAGGCCGACCGACTCCTTGATTATTCCATCGTCGGTAAGCAACGGTGGTACAAATTATTCTGTCAGATCAATAGGTAATTCTGCATTTATGAGCTGTAGCCTTACATCGGTGACTATTCCTAACTCCGTCACCTCAATAGGTAATTATGCGTTTTATTACTGCAGAAGCCTTGTCTCTGTAACCATCCCCAACTCCGTCAGATCAATAGGAAATTCTGCATTTTCTCACTGTAGGAGCCTTTCCACGGTGACTATCCCCAACTCTGTTACCTCGATTGGATATTATGCATTTGAATATGTTGGGCACATCGTGTATCATGGTAATGCTACAGGAAGCCCCTGGGGAGCAATTTCTATGAACGGTTATGTTGATGGTGATTTCGTTTACGGTGACAGTACAAGAATAACACTATTAGCATATATTGGTAGCTCTTCGGTCGTTTCTATTCCCAGCTCCGTCACCTCGATTGGAAATAGGGCTTTTTATGACTGCACAAGCCTTGACTCGGTGTCCATTCCAAGCTCCGTCACCACAATAGGAAGCTCTGCTTTTGCTAACTGCACAAGCCTTGCCACAGTAATCATTCCTAACTCCGTTACCTTGATTGGAAGTAATGCATTTTTTATGGTCCGGCACATCGTGTATCATGGCACAGCTACAGGTGACCCATGGGGTGCACGTTCTATGAATGCCTTTATGGATGGTGAGTTTATTTTTGCTGATAGTACCAGAGTATCATTACTGGCATATGTTGGTAGTTCTTCAGATGTCGCTATCCCCAGATCTGTCATTACAATTGGAAACAGGGCATTCTATCAATGCGCAAGCCTTGTCTCTGTGACCATCCCCAACTCCGTCACCACAATAGGGTCTTCTGCCTTTTCGGAGTGCTCAAGACTTGCCTCTGTGACCATTCCCAACTCCGTCACCTCAATTGGCGGTTCTGCTTTTCAATACTGTAGAAGCCTTGCTTCCATTTCCATTCCCAACTCCGTCACCACAATTGGCAGTTCTGCTTTTTCCAATTGCACAGACCTTGCCTCGGTGACCATTGGGAGTTCTGTCACCTCAATAGAAAATTACGCATTTTATAACTGCACAAGCCTCACCTCGGTGACCATTGGGAACTCTGTCACCTCAATTGGAGGTTATGCGTTTAACGGCTGCACAAGTCTTGTTTCGGTGACTATCCCAGACTCCGTCATCTCTATAGGAGGGTATGCATTTAAAGATTGCAGTAGTCTTTCCTCGGTAACTATAGGGAACTCTGTCACCTCAGTTGGCGATTATGCATTTAACGGCTGCACAAGTCTTGCTTTAGTGACCATTGGGAACTCTGTCACCTCAATTGGAGATTATACATTTGCCAGTTGTATCGGATTACGCAATATTACTTTATTACGTGTTACACCTCCACAATTGTATAGTAATATGGTTGTTGGAACGTCATCTTTTTACAGCGTGCCATCTGATGTACGGATCTGGGTTCCTTGCTATGCAATAGGCAATTATACCTCAAATTCGCATTGGAGATACTTCAACAACATTAATGAGATGTCAGACTGTGGTGGTCTGCATTACTGGGATTTTCGTAAACTAAATGCAACAGGCAATTCTGTTTATTACAAGATTCTGGACGATTCGGCCAGTGTGGCGGTGGTGCATCCTTTGGCTGCGGACACTATCGACGGCACTTATTGGCACGGCTACGGCCGCACCTCGGGCAGCCTTGTCATCCCCGACACGGTGGTGCACGACAGCGTGGCATACGTTGTCCGCGTGATTGGCAGCCAAGCTTTCAAGGGTTGCGCCGGGCTAACACATGTCACAATTCCTGCCACCATTGATTCCATTGGCAACAGTGCATTTGCCAACTGCTATGGTCTGCGCTCTGTTACGTTCAATGCCGACAGTTGCCGATATATGGGCGAGGCCGATTCGCTTGTCTTTCAGAACGACCGCAGCCTGTACACCTTGCATATCGGCAACAATGTGAAGAACATCCCCGACTATGCTTTTGAGCGTTGCACAGGACTCACAGCCATCCATATTCCCGACTCTGTCATCAATATCGGCGCGTGGTCCTTTGCCTACAATGCCAATGTGACCGACCTTACCATTGGCGAAGGGGTAGAGTATATCGGCGAGTATGCCTTCTATGGCTGTGGACGACTGCAGCACGTAGTGGTTCCCTCACACTTCAATCCCGGTGGCTCCACGGGTGGTGGATCCGGCAGCGGAGGCGGCTCTGGTTGGGGCAGCGGTGCCCTTGGCGGTTGCGGCTTCCACTCATTCACCTACGGAGGGGGACACATCCCGAACAGCATGTTTGCCGGAAACACTGAATTAGACACCGTCATTATCTCCGACACAATTACCTCCATCGGCGACTCGGCGTTCCTTGGCTGCACATCGCTCACCTCCATCTCCGGCCTCCCCGAACTGTGGATACCCCGTCCGGTCCGCCATGTGGGCAACGCGGCATACGGCAACTGCATTGCTGCCACACGGGTGCGCTACGAGGCCGACAGCTGTAGACAAATGGGCTGCGACACCTTGCCAGTCTTTCTGAATGATTCCAATATCTCCGTCATTAATGTGGGCGAGCATGTGCGCTGGATCCCAGACTATGCTTTCTTGGGTTGTACGGGTGTGGACACCATCACGAGTAACAGTAAGGTGGCACCCGCATTGGGCGTGGACGTGTTCCGCGATGTGCCCTCAACCGCAGTGGTCAATATTCCTTGCGGCAGCTTGGCCTCCTACATGGCCCGCTGGTCCCATTTCTCCAACTTCGTCGAGATGCCCTTTACAGACACTATCGTTGTCTGCACCGTTGACTCTACTATGGGCACTGTTGCAGTAACCACGATGCCCTCCTGCGACAACGGCCGTACCGCCGAGGTGGAAGCCTCGGCCTTCGAGGGTTTCCGTTTTGTCTGCTGGAGTGACAGCGTGACGGACAACCCGCGCTCGGTTACCGTCAGCCACGACACCACCCTCACCGCCCTCTTCGACACCCTTTATGTAACCTTGACACTGACTGCCAACAACCCCGACTGGGGCACGGTGGAAGGCGGTGGTGAGTATGCATACGGCACGGAGGTGACTATCTCCGCCATGGCCAATGAAGGCTACCGCTTTGTACAATGGAGCGACGGCGTGGAGGGGAATCCGCGGGTGTCCCGTCTGGTTGAGGACATGGAACTGACGGCAGAGTTTGCTGAAGGGGTAGGTATTGGGACTGTGGATGGCTGTGGCGTGAGGGTGTACCCCAACCCGACGAGCGGGGTGTTGCATGTGGAGGGTGACGGTGTGGAGCGTATTGATGTGTATGACCTTAAAGGCTGTGCACTTTTGTCCGCCACCCATGTCAATACCATTGACCTGTCCGCTTTGCCGTCAGGAGTGTACTATCTCCATGTGCTGGATGGCGAAGGGGTTAGCGTCAGGAAGATGAATGTTGTGAAGAATTGAAAATTGAAACACGACTGGCGCACTAACACATTCACACATTCAAAAGCAAAGGCAGGAGTGGCGATAACGCCACTCCTGCCTTTGCTTTATTGTCGGGGAGGCTTATCACCCAAATGGAGGATGCATCTCTATGGGGATTTTCCATTCAACAAGAGGGCATGGGATGGCCTTATTTCAAGGTTGCAGAAAGATTTCGTAAAGAAAAATTAAGACTGCGCACAATAATTAACTTAAACAATCGTTATTGGGGCAGAATTCAGACAAAGACTTATGATATACGAAATTCTATTGATCCTCTACTTCGTTGGCAGCCTGTTGGGTTTGTGGCTGCTCTTTAAAAAAGTCGGCGAGAAGCCGTGGAAAGCATTGATTCCCTTCTACAACATAATGGTGTGGATAAGAATATGCGGCAAGGACCGGACAAAGGGCCAAAAAATCAAATGGTACATCCTTTTCCTTATTCCGGCCATCAACATTTTTATGTTCCTGCTGCTGGTGGTGGAGACGGCCAACACGTTCCACCGCTACAACTATTTTGAGCAGACGTTGGGCGTCATCTTCCCCTGGATCTACCTGCCGTTTGTGGGACTGAACAACTACCAGTATCACGACCCGCACACCGAAGAGCCCCACAAGGTGACGCAGGCCCGCGACTGGCTCGACGCACTCACCTTTGCCATCGTGGCCGCCATGATTATCCGCTCCATGATGTTTGAGTTCTACAACATCCCGTCCAGTTCGATGGAGAAATCGCTGATGACGGGGGACTACTTGGTGGTTTCGAAGATGAGCTACGGCCCCCGCTCGGCCATGACCCCGTTAGCTGTACCGTTAGTACACAACGTGCTGCCTTTGACCGACGGACAGGTGGAGTCGTATCTGAAATGGATCAAACTGCCTTACCACCGCTATCACGGTTTCGGCCGCGTGGAGCGTTTTGACCCGGTGGTGTTCAACTACCCGGACGGCGACACGATGTGCACGGCCTGGAAGAGCAATATGAGCTATCATGAACTGGTACGCGAGATGGGACGGGAAAACGTGCTGAACGCGAAGATGCTGCCTGTCGGCAACCAGATGGTAAAAAACCGCATCCGCGTAAGACCTGTAGACAAGCGCGAGAACTTCATCAAACGCTGCATCGGCCTGCCCGGCGAAGACCTGCAACTGATAGACCAGATGGTGTACATCAACGGCAAGATGATTGAAAATCCGCCCGAAAGCCAGCAGACGTACCGCATCCTCTTCAAGAGCGGCATCAATGCCCGGAAGGTGTTAGACGACATGGGCGTGAGCCATGAGGACTTCTCCAGCTCGTTGAGCTATATGATGTACGACGGCGACGACCACTACTTTGTCCCCCTGACGCGCGCACAGGTGCAGAGCCTTGAGGCAAGGAATGACGTGGTGGAGGTACTGCCCGACATACGCCGCCCCGGCGACGACGGGATGAGCCTCTTCCCCCATTCACCACTCTACCAGTGGAGCACGGACAACTTTGGTCCCGTCCACATCCCCGCCAAAGGCGAAACCCTGAAACTGACCGTGGAGACCCTGCCCATCTACTGGCGCGTCATCACAGCCTACGAGGGCAACACCCTCGAAGTGCGCGGCAGCAAGATTTTCATCAACGGTCAAGAAACCAACGAATACACCTGCAAGATGGACTATTACTGGATGATGGGCGACAACAGGCACAACTCCGTCGACAGCCGCTACTGGGGATTTGTGCCCGAAGACCACATCGCGGGCAAAGCCACCATGGTTCTCTTCTCGTGGGACAAGGACCATGGAAAGCCCCGTTGGAACAGGATTTTCAAATCGGCACGCTCAATGAACTGAAAAAAATCAAAAAAAAAGAATACGCTAAACAATAATTTGGGATTTTTTAAGTTAATAGAACATGACACAACTCAGATCATAATAATTAAAATTGATTGATTCACGAATTAACACATTAACGAATTAACACATTCAAAATACTATGTACGCAATATTCGACACAGCCAAAGGAACAATGAAAGCGGAACTCTATGAGAAAGAAGTACCCAACACTGTAGCAAACTTTGTCAAACTGGCCAACGACCACTTCTATGACGGACTCCGTTTCCATAGAGTCATTCCCGACTTTGTCATTCAGGGCGGATGCCCTTTCAGCCGCAACCTCCGCGACCCCCGCGTGGGCACCGGCGGACCCGGCTGGACCATCAAGTGCGAAACCAGCGCCCCCAAGCAGTACCACGACCGCGGGGTTCTCTCCATGGCCCATGCCGGTAAGGACACTGGCGGCAGCCAATTCTTCATCTGCCACAACCGCGAGAACACCGCCCACCTTGATGGCGTCCACACCTGTTTCGGCAAGGTTGTAGAGGGACTGGAAGTCATTGACATGATTGCCCCTGGCGACCTCATCAACAGCATCACCATCGTAGAGAATTGAAAATTGAAACACGACTGACACATTAACACATTTACGAATTCACACATTCAAACTGATTTACATAATAACACACAATATATGAACATTGGCATTAAACTGCTTGTTGCAGAAGACGACCCCAACCTGGGGACCATTTTGAAGGCCTACCTCACGCAAAAAGGGTATACGGTATTCCTTGCTGTGGATGGACAAGCGGCTCTTGACTCCTATCAGAACGATGACGTCGATGCATGCATCCTCGACATCATGATGCCTGTCAAGGACGGTTTCACCGTGGCCAAGGAAATCCGCCGTGTTGACAAGCGCATCCCCATCATCTTCCTTACCGCCAAGAACTTGGAGGCCGACAAGCTCAAAGGTTTCGAAATCGGTGCTGACGACTACGTCACCAAGCCCTTCAGCATGGAGGAACTCCTTGCGCGCCTCAACGCCACCATCCGCCGCTCCTTCGACGACGGCAAGCCGGACAAAAACCTCTTCCACATCGGCAACTGCGTCTTCGACTACTCGCACCAAACACTCACCTGTGGAGACAACGTCCAGAAGCTCACCATGAAAGAATGCGAGCTGCTCCGCATGTTCGCCATGAACTTCAACCAGCTTGTGGATCGCACCAGCACCCTGCAACGCATCTGGAAGGACGACAGCTACTTTGCCGCCCGCAGCATGGATGTCTACATCACCAAACTGCGTAAATACCTCAAAGTAGACCCCAACGTGCAAATCGTCAACGTCCACGGCGTCGGGTTCAGACTGACCGTAAAGAACGAATAAATGACAATCACCTTCTTGGGCACGGGTACTTCCATGGGAGTACCCGTCATTGCCTGTCAATGCAACGTCTGTCAATCCTCCGACAGCCACGACAAACACCTCCGCACCTCAGCCCTCATCACCACCAATGCCGGCGAAAACATCCTTATCGACATCGGCCCCGACTTCCGCGAACAGATGCTGCGCGAACGTGTCATGCACCTTGACGGCATCCTCATCACCCACGCCCACCGCGACCATGTAGGGGGTCTGGACGACATACGCTCCTTCAACTACGTCCAGCACCGTGACATGGACCTCTACTGCAACCACGAAGCCCGCGTGGCCATTGAGCGCGATTACCACTACATTTTTGCCTACCACCAGTATCCCGGACTGCCCGAAGCCCGGATACATGAGTTGAGTGGTGACGAGCCTTTCCCCTTAGGGAGTGTGGAAGTCATCCCCATCAAAGCCATGCACAAAGACCTCCCCGTGCTGGGCTACCGCATCGGCAACCTTGGCTACGTCACCGATGCCAACCACATAGAACCCTCCGAATTGGAAAAACTCCGGGGGCTCGACCTGCTCGTCTTCAACGCCCTGCGGAAAGCCAAGCACTTCTCGCACTTCTGTCTGCCCGAAGCATTAGAAATCATCAATATCCTCCAGCCCCGGCGCGCCTACCTCACCCACCTCAGCCATGAGATGGGGCTCTACGCCGAAGTGTCCAAAGAGCTTCCGCCAAACGTCCACCTCGCCTACGACGGTCTGAAAGTGGAAACAGACTGAGAATAAATTGAAAAGTGAAAATTGAAATTTGCGTATACAAACACTGACACATTCAAGCATTCACACATTAACACATTCCCACAGCGCCCCGTTTCAATTATCACCTTTCACTTTTCAATTTTCAAAAACGCCAGCCGAGGCTCTCCGTATGGCACAGACGGAAAACGGGAGCGTCCTTGCTGAGGTTGAAAGACGACTCCTGTATGTACAGCGGTTCGCGTAGGGGCATAACGCAACTGCACCCCGTCTGCCAGCCGGCAAAGCGGCTCACCATCGTAATCCCCTCCTTACTTCCTATCGGGAGTGCAACTCCTCCTCCTCTTTGGCTATGCGGGCCTTAGCCTCTTCAAGGGTTTCGCCTTCGCGCATTAGGAACTTCTTGACAAAGGCGTCGCTGATGCGGGTAAATCCCTCCACCACACCGTCCTGTATGGCCGTGTAGCCATTCACCACGCCATTCTCAATGGCCTTGTAGCCTGTCACAACTCCCTCTTCAATCTTCTGATAGCCGTTTTTCACCGTGTCGGCCACACGCTGCATGTTGTTCTTGTCCATATTGGTTTCGTTTTGCGCTCCGGCCACACCGCACATCGCGGCGGCAGCAAGGAGCATGATTAATGATTTGTTGTTACGCTTCATTTTACCTGATTTTTAAATCTGGTGCAAAAGTACTAATATCGACAGACAATCGGCCCCGACGATAGAAATATGAACAATCATCATACCAAAATGAACAACCCTGCGTTATCAAGGCATGGAAGAAATACATCAACAATTCAAACAGGCCTTATCCATTATCCATTATGGCGACGACATCTACCTGATAGGCGATGGGGAGCCATTAGGCGAGATGATGCCCTTGGTCGAAGGGCGGGAAATCATGACGGACAAGATCGTCTTCCTTCTGTGCCGCAACGGCTCCCTGCGGCTGCGGCTCAACTACCATGAACTGACGCTCACAACGGGCTGCATACTCATAGCCCTGCCGGGCATGATCATTGACACGCAGGAGGTAAGTGCCGACTTTCGCGCCGCCACCATGCTCCTCTCCGAACGATTCACGGACAGCCTCAACCTTGGCAACTCCTACCGCACCCTCCTCTCCATCTACCGTCAGCCAATGGTGCAACTTGACGAGGAGATGACGGCCGCCATGCTCAATTTCATTGGCATGGTGCGTGGGTTGCTCCGTGTGCCGTCCCACCCCAATATGGACCGTGTGTTGCATCTGCTGTTCGAAGCCTGGTTCTTTGGGTTCGGCCCCTACCTGCACAGCACCGAGAGCCAGCGCGTGGCCACCGCTGCCGAACAGCACACGGAGGAGTTTCTGCGCTTGGTGGAACAGCACTTCCGCTACCACCACGCGCTCGACTGGTACGCCCAGCAGCTGAACATCACTCCCAAACGTCTCAGCATCTGCGTCAAAGAGACCACAGGGCGCGCAGCCTCGGAGTGGATTGACCGCCACAGGCTATTAGAAGCATACACACTGCTGCATGGGCAGCGGCTCTCCATAAAGGAAATTGCTGCTCAATTGGGATTCCCCAACCAGTCGGCTTTCGGCACATGGTTCAAGCGTCATGTGGGCAGCAGCCCCGCCACAACCACCTTGAAGAGTTAAAGGGCGCCCTGTAGCTTTTGATTGTGTTAATCCCTTTGAAAGGTGAGCGGAGAACCTCTGCAGGTATTAATCTGAATTGAAAAGTGAAAATTGAAAGCGGCACACCGCCGGTAGTAATAAAACTAACACATTCAGACATTAACACATTCACTCACACATTAACACATTCACGCATTAACACATTCACTAACACATTCCCACTTTCAATTTCCTCGTCAGTCCCCTCCGTTTACCCAATTGCGAAGAGACAAAATAGAAACAAAACAGAGTCAAAGCAGAAATAACCTAAAATCCGCAAACAAAAAACAAGTTTGTTTCAGTAATATTTCGTATGGGAAAAATCGGGCATCGACACAGCCCGTACAGTAGATGACTGGCAAAATCCTTGGGTACGGACACAGCCTCCCCCTCCCCATGCGGGGTT